>JAKSCG010000012.1 GCA_022360715.1 Halanaerobiales bacterium | reverse complement strand
TACAGGAGAGCTTGATACTGATTCAGGGCTGGATTTTGGTGTTTACCCCTTGCCCAAAATAATAACACTTGGTGTTGCATTGGATTTTTAAACTGAAAATTTATTTACGATGAAAAAAATAATATATTCTTTATTTATTGCGGGTTTGTTTTTTTCTTGCTCTGATTTTTTAGAAGAAGAAAGCAGGGGGTTATTAGCCCCGGAAGCATTTTATCAGAATGCACAGGAACTTGATTTGGCTGTAACCGGTATATATCACCGGATAGTAAACACATCCCAAAGCGATAGGGTAACTGCAGCAACACTCGGCGGACAAGACCTTGCCTCCAGGTTTAATTACTTTCAGGAATATGATGTATTTAATCCAACCGGGGCAAACAAAGAAACAGGAAGTTATTGGGCCCTGTTATACCAGGTAATTGCTGCTTCCAATGATTTAATCCTGAACTATGAAAAAGCCGATGCAACTGAACAGGAGAAAGAACAGGCTGCAGGGCAGGCTTATTTTGCAAGGGCGTATAGTTACTTTACCCTTGTCCGCATATGGAATGAGATACCATTATATACTGAAAACGTACTTACTTACGATGTTGAAAAATCATCGCCGCAGGAAGTTTATGAACAAATTACAGAAGATTTAAAAAAGGCAGAGCAAATGCTTCCTGACAACTGGACTGGCTTAAAAGAAGACATTGGTTTTACAAGCGGGGCGGCAAAGTCGCTTCTTGCTTATGCTTATTTGTCTATGACAGGATATCCTTTAAAAGACGATTCAAAATATGCACTTGCCGCTGAAAAAGCAAAAGAAGTAATTGATAATAAAGATGTTTATGGGTATAGTTTGTTGAATGATTTTGCGGACTTATGGAAATACGAAAACAATAACAATGATGAAATTGTATTCGGGTTATTTCATAATGTTAGTTACAGGAAAAATTATCGTTCCCCTTTAGGTTCCCAACCCAAGGAGTATGGTGGCTGGGATGTTTATTATGCTGAAATTAATTTTTACAATAATTTCCCTGCAGGTCCGAGAAAAGATGCAACTTTTGCTTCTGAACTTCCAATGGAAGATGGTTCTGTTTTAGATTGGACAGAAACATTACAGGCTCATCCTTATTATAAAAAATATTGGGAAGTAGAAGGCTTTGACTGGAGTAAACCATGGGAATATGTGGGGTGGAAATCAAGTCGTACCAATGTTGTATTACGTTATGCCAATGTGCTGCTTATTTATGCTGAAGCTCAGGCAATGGCATCAGCAGCCGATGCTTCAGCTTATAGCGCAATAAACCAGGTACGTAACAGGGCAGGATTGCCAAACCTTACCGGAGGATTAAGTAATGAGGCATTTCGCGATTCAGTTGTCTTAGAGCGTTCATGGGAATTTGCAGGTGGCGAATTTGCCATGGCTCCGTGGTATGATTTGGTTCGCCTTGAAAGAGTTGAAGCAGCGGCAGCAGACCGTCATCCTTCAGAACTCCCTATAGTAAATATGCCAACCAAAGATGACTATTTTGCACCATATCCTGAATCGGATGTATTACTTAATCCTAAACTGGATTTATAAAACTTTTTTGTTCATCAGGACATCCATTACAGGTCAATCTGGGCTATAAAAGAGGGTTAACCTAAACAACATCTAACCCGGGAATGAAGGAGGTGGAATTATATTATTGTTTCACCTTCTCTTTCCCTATTAATCAATAAATCAAATTTATACGTATGAAAAGTCTGCTTAAAGCTTATCTGTTTTTTGTTTTATTTTTA
>JAKSCG010000231.1 GCA_022360715.1 Halanaerobiales bacterium | reverse complement strand
GTGTTTATCACAGAAGTATCACAAAGTCATAAAATTACATGAACATGTGTTTAGTAGTTGGAAATAGTGGGAAGTGCTTTGGGGAACTCATAGCTTCAAACTTCCCGCTTCCCCTTCTCTTTATATATTGAAAACGAATTTCATTGGTAAGCCAAACCCAGGTTTCTATCGCAAGTTGATTTATTTTTTAAAACTTTGAAATTTCCAATAAGTCAAACTCCTCCATGCCCATTCAAATGGTCCGTATTTAAAGTGCTTCAACCAAATTGGGGAATAAATCATCTGAGCCAGGAAAACTGCAAAAACTATCGCAATTTGTACTGGTCTGTCAACTTTTGCATAAAAGCCCAGGCCATGCCCGTAAAAATAAAAGTGCAAATAATACTTTGCATCAGATAATTGGTAAATGCCATCTGCCCCACTGCTTTTAAGCTATTTACTATCAAACTTTCTTTAGCTACTAAAACACACAACATGATTACAGAAATATAACCGACACCAACCAAAACACTACCCCAGTAATTATAAAGCGTTCCTAAAAAGAAAGAATATTCCATTTTGAATTCATGAACGAAGTTCTGATTCAAGCCAAAACCAACAATTAAATAACCAAGAACCAAGCAAATTACTGCTAATCGGATATAAAAAGCTTTACTTTTTAAAGCAGACAACACCCCCCATTTGTATAAAGCCATTCCAATAAACATTAAACTGGTTCCTCTCCAAAAAAAGTAATACAAAAAAACTGAGGTTTGCATTTCAAGTGCATGATCAATCCTGAGAGGAAGCTGTTCTAAAAACGGACCTCTGTATGTTTCAATTTCTTTCGCAATAAGTTCAGGAGTGGATTCCCAACTAATCAGTATACCTTTAACAGCTTCTTGTGGCATATGCGGGATACTTACCCCAAATAAAAAGTATAATGTCGAACCTATGAATAAGAAAAGAATTCCAAGAATCAAAAGCGTTAAAGGCTTTTTCTTTCTGAAAAGAACAATAAAAAAACCACACAAAGCATAGATTACTAAAATATCACCATACCAAAGCAAATACGCATGTGCCAGTCCAAAGAGCAATAGCCAAAAAGTTCGTCTGTAATGTACCTTTAATGGACTCACTCCTTTCTCAGCCATTCGTTCGGTAAAAAGAACAACCCCAGCTCCGAAAAGCACAGAGAAAATCGCCATAAACTTTGAATCAGCCAAAGCATAAGTAATGATCCAAATAATTTTATTGATTCCTGTAAAGTCGCCCCAGGCTGTTG
>JAKSCG010000113.1 GCA_022360715.1 Halanaerobiales bacterium | reverse complement strand
TGAGATTATCTTTTGCATTTCAACAGTATAAGCATATTCGCTGACAGCTTTTTTGAAATCCTGACTAGCTAAATCAGTAACAAAATTGACAGCGAGCTTGGTAATATCGTTTTTAACTTGACTTTGAACCACTGCTTGGCTATTTATGCCCATGAAGATTAAAACACTTAACAATAAAATTGTTACTATTTTTTTCATAATTGAGTACCTCCTTTATTATCCGGCCAGCAGAAAACTGATGAGAATAAAACCTCCGGTCAGAAGCAGAAGACCTAGTAGGATTAACCAGGATGATTTTCTGCCCCAGTTGATCGTCCAACCAATGCCAAACCTTTTCTCAATAAAAATTGCCGGGTCTTCCGGGTTATAATACAGCACACCAAATTTCCAGTAGGAATCATCATCTTTAAAAATGGGTTTTTTTTCTTGCGGATTTTTAGTCTTTACCCTACTACCACTTTGCCCGGTCAATATACTCAAAATAACAGCTGCTATCACAATTATTATCGGTAAGATTAAGATTATCATACTGATCATTTTGCTCGGGATGAGACCGATCATGGTAAACTGGATGAGACTTAACATTACTAAAGTTAGCAGACCGGCGATGATAGTAAATAGAGACCAACGATATCTAAAGATTACAGTTTGCTGTAAAGTCTGCTGTCGATTTCCGGGTTCTATCTGTTGTTTAGCCTTGGTGATGGAATAATAGACAAAGATAAAGATTAATGTCATCAATAATTGAACGAGCGGAATAAAGAGTAAGACCTGGTAAGACTTTTCCACAAAATTTGTTGCATACCCTGAAAAATCAAATCTCAGCGGGATCCGCCCGGGAATTGTCTCATAGACTATTAGGCTAACCATGATCGTTGTTGTTATGACCAGCAGATAGATCGCAAACCAGAGAGGATTTGTCTTGATTTTTCTGCTGCGGAAACCTGTTTCAACCGTAATCAACTGTGAAGCATCTTGTTCCCATACGTTTTCGGATTTGAGAGCTTTCATTTGCTTATGTGCTCTCAGATAAATCAAACTGTTGGCCAGAAGATTGACCAAGACTAAAATAGCGCTGCTTATCCCAGCTTGATTACTATTGATTGTCGGTAGAAGAACAAGAATAATAATAACGGCTACAAAAAAAATTCCTGAACTGATGATCAGGTTGCGATATTTTTTTCTAATTGAGCTCAACTTGGAGTTATTAAAAATATTTTCCGGGATTGAGATCCCAAAACTAAGTGTCTTACGGCCAATATAAGGGAAGATAGCATATAAAATATTTAACGCTAAAAAACTGATCAGCATTGGTAAAAGCACCATTAGTTTCTCCAATTATCTCAACCTCCTTTTTCCAGCAGACCAATATTGCGATAGATTTGTTCACATATTTTGTAAAAATAACCTTTGGAAATTCCCCGACAGGATGATTCGATGATTAGGGGCTTTACCGCTTTTTTCAACTGTTCATAATACTCTTCACTTGCTTGATAACTGTTTGGTGCATTGACAATCGCGCCTTTTTGTCGGTGAATCTGGATAAATCCTTCTTGTTTTAACAGATTATAGGCTTTGCTGACAGTATGCATATTAATTCCTAGGTCAGCGGCCAGCTGCCTTACAGAAGGGAGCGACTCTCCAATCTTCAGTTCATTTAGTAAGATTCCTTGGATTACTTGATCCCTAATTTGCAGATAAATAGCGGTTTCTGAACGCAAATCTATTGTTAACCACAAATAGTACACCACCTTTTTGGTCCGGCGAAACCAAAATTCCCCACCATCATTATAACTGTTATATATAATATATAACAGTTATAATTGTTTTGTCAAGGATAGTTTCCTGATCTATGCTGACAGTAAGTTTGAAACTTAACCTTTCCGAATACTTTTGTTTTTAGAGCAAAAATGGTATACTATGGATAGAGGTGAATGTCTGATGAAAAAGTCTTTGCAGGAAAAATATCCTCTTCTGGTGAAGTCCTTAAATAATAAATTAGATCTGGAGGCTCAATATAAAAAGGCCTGGCCGGGGGCAAAATTAGCTGCTGATCTTTTAAAAAAAGAATATGGAGCTAAACAGGTCTGGGTTTTTGGCTCGTTAACTGATCAAAGCAAATTTGATCATAACTTCAGATATTGATTTAGCCGAAATTGGGGTGCCTGATCATAAATTTTATTCGGCAGTATCAGCCGTGACCAGAGCAATTAGGGATTTTAAGGTTGATCTCGTAGATAAAGAGAATTGTCGTGATGTTTTAAAGAAGTCGATTGAAGAGGAGGGAATTGAGTTATAGATGGAATCATCCCAGATTTCTTTATTTTATTGAGGAGTTAATGGCAGAAGAGTAAATGGTCGTTAGTTTAATAATTTATACAAAGTAAAAGTAATTTTGTAGTTGGTTTTATAGGGCTCTTCAAAAGGGTTTTTTTCTAATATCTTAATAATCTGTTTTTTTCGATAGTTGACCGTATTTCGATGGATATACATTTTTTCCGCTATATCTTGAGTTTGCACATCATTTATTAACATTTCAAGTATTTGAAGTAAATCGGTTCCCTTTTCTAGATCATAATCTTTTATTTTTTTGATTTGATTAAGCACATAGTTTTTGACATCTTGATTGTTCGAGAGTTTATCGAGAAGATAGAGCATATTGATATCTTCGATATTAATGATACTTCCGGCACCGATTAATTTTTCGGCAATATGTTTTGCTTTAATAGCTTTCTCATAGCTTTTTCTGAGGTCAATCGGTTTTTTGGCATAATCGCCTATTCCGGCAGTATATTCAATCCTATTGTCTATCTCCTTAATAATTTTATCGATCGATTCGATCAGATTTTTGGCTTTTTCTTTCAATAAGGAATAGTCCTGCTCAGATTCCAGGAAAATAGATAAATTCATGTGATCAAAAATGCTGATATGGTTTGGATTATCCGCTTTAATCCTTTCATTAACTTTTTGTTTGATTAATTCCGGTAAATTGTAATTTTTTTGAGTTGTTTGAAATTTTAAAAATATAGCTATTTTTATATTTGAAATATTCCAATCAAATTCCTGGGCTGCTATTTCCATGCTGGTATTACTTTTAAATTTTCCTTTTAGTAGATCATTAAAAAACCCTTGCTTTTTTCGATTGATATATTTTTTGATGGAAATTTTATTCATTAAGATGATGGCAAAGACAGTAATTGCCTGTTCTACAGCTATTTCCTCCAGCTTACTTAAATTATCGGCCATTAGAACAGCAGTCGTTCCGTAATAGTTATTACCAAAAACTATCGGCTTAAAGACAATTTTGCTGTATTGGCGATGAATTATGATTATTTTATTGTTATTTTTAAGCCTCCTCAATTCAAGATTATTAAGAAGATTTAGAGGATTTATTTTCTGCTGATTAAACATTTGTTGGTAATTTGGTGAATAAGCTAATATTTTATTGTGCTGGTCGGCCAAAACAATTGGCCGTTTGATCAAATTAAATAATTCATTAATCACCTTGGTACTTAATTTAAGCGAGTCGTCCTGGTTATAGTCATTAATTTTTCGATTAAACAATAGTTTGGCAAATCTTTCATGAACAGCCACAGTATATTCTAGCTCAGTGGTTTTGTGATTTAATATCTCAGATAATATCGGTGAAATGATGTCTACATAGGCAACTTCTTCCGGGATGAGCATTAACGGTATTTTTAAGTGATTAGCTTTTTTAATTAATTTTGAAGAAATGTTTTTGATATATGTATCACAATAACAGATTACTAAACCGGCAGATTTATATTCTGCCATTAAGTCTAAAACTTTCATCTGGCCTTGAATATCTTCTTTCAAAGTATAAAGAGCGGAAATCCATAATTCATATCCCCTAAACCACTGAGATATATCAGGCACTTCAATCACACTAACATACTTAATGATATTATTTAGTCCTTCTTCTCCGGCAATAATTTTAGCCTTTTTTAGTCCGCCGATGGTAAGGGCTTTCTTTACGGTTACTTCCATTGATAACCCCCCCTTTTACCTAAAAAGGTATTGTCTGGCAAATAAAATAACTTTTTACACAATTGATCATAACATATGCCAGGGGAGTTGTCGAGATAATAGCTAAAATGAAATAAAATATTGAAATGTCAGTTAGTAGCCTTTATTATGTAATTAATTTATCGGTTTCCATCTTCTGATTAAACTTATTTCTAATTTCTTTATTACTAAAAACGACATACAGGGGTCTGATAAACTGCAGATTTTTGATTGAATAGATGTTAGGATAAGATTTTTGTTTAAGTAAATATTCCTTGACACCTTGATCAAAAATTCCTAACTCGACAACCTGATCATTGATCGCCTTTAAAAGTTCACTCTGGTCGCTAAATCTTACCTTTAAAGAAGAATCCAGTTGGTCAATCGCATCACCATAAGTATAATTGTTGATTACACCAATTGATAGTTGTTTGTCTTCGATTTCAGCGTAAGAATTAAGCCTTAATCTTTTACTTCCTGTAACGACCTCAGTTGTGGCATATCTAAAAAGTTTAGAAAAGAAATATTTTTTTTCCCTTTCACTAGTGTGTTGAACCTGAAAAGCAGCATCTATTTTTTTATCAATAAGCGCATCTTCAATTTTATTCCACTCCGCTAGGATCACTTTAATTTTATACCCGGCCGACTTGAATATTTTTTTGACAAGTTGATAGTCTAATCCTTGAATATTACCAACTTGATCATAATATTGGTAGGGGGGAAAAGGGTCGGCCCCAACGGTTAATCTTTTCATCAACTTCTTCCTCCTAAAAGTATATTTTTTTAAATGACAAGATGTTTTTAACTTAATTGTTACAAGTCAAGCTGTCAGCCAAAACTGACAGCTTGCTCATAATTATTTACCTAATTTTTTGGCAAGCCCTTGGAGCTTACTGTCGATGAATACACCATCTAATAATATTTGATGACGATCAAGCCAGACCGAACAGTTAAGACAGATCCCATCAATGTGACTCTTGGCAACCCTTGGTTGGCCCCCTGAATAATTAGCTCCTTGATGACCAAATCCCCATTCCGTGCTTCCCCATACTCTTTCATCTTCCGTTGTACACCCTTCAAGCCTGGCATTGGGATTGCAGCCATAACATACATGGGCGGCCAGATACATGTTCGGATCATTTAATGACTGGAAGTAGTTTTTAATAATAGCGGCTTTTTTACCACCACAAATATCAACAATCCTTCCTTTTTCCACGATATAGCTGATCGTCTCGTCAAGAACTCCCAGTTCAGCTTCACCGCCGCCGCTGATCGCACCGTCAATGGCTATTTTTCCATTGATTGATTCTTCAATCGGGGCCCATCCGATCTGTCCAATCAAGAAATGAGCTCCGGCTGTACTATAATCTATTTCATTATTGATCGGTCTTTGTGGGTCATTTTTAAAAGATACATCGGTACCTGCTTTATTGGTTATTCTCATTTCACTGGCATTTTTCGTCATCGCGGTAAGTTGATTTTGGAATTCTTTTTGCACGGCCAGCTCCACTTTGCCGATATTCCTGACTATTCTTTCGATCCCAAGACCGCCCAGCATAACCTGTCTGGTTCTTCCGTTGGTGACGGCTTTGTCCCAAAGCGGTGAATAAAGCAGCCATTGGTCATTTAATTCGATCCAGATATCGGTCTTATCGGCACAGTTGATTAGGGGTTCCGGCAAATAGGGCATTGTTAATGCACCATATCCTTTTGGTGTTGAATGCCAGGCTAACATGACTTTAGCACCTAAAGCCTCTGATATTTTGGCAATTTCTTCCGCAACTCTAAAATCAGAGATAGAATCAATAGTAATCAGTACACTTTCTCCCTTTTTTACTTTTACCATGTCATGCATCAGTTTATAGGCCGCCTGAGTCAATTCCAGCTCTAAATATTGTGGCATCACTAAACTCCCCTTTCAATTATCTTATCAAATTAAAAACCGGTTTTGTCCTCAACACTAATCCCTGATGATACTTTAATGTCGAATTTTTCTGTCAGCTTAGCAATTAAAAGATAAAACAACAACCCTAAAATTAAACTATTGAGTGAAGCAACTCCCCACTTAATATAGTAACCGCCGATCGAGGCCAAAATCCAGGCAACTATAGCCGGCCAGTATATTCCCACATATTTTGTCCCCGGTCCGAATTTATACCTTCCTTGTTTGAGAAGATAATAGTCAGCAATAATAATACCGGCCATCGGTGGGATCATAATCCCCAGCAGGGTGAGCCATAAAACAAAATAATCGGCCAGTCCGGCCACTCCGATCAGGGTAGCGATCGAACCACCGATCACCACGATCTTGGACTTTTTAGTCTTAAATAAATTCGATAACCCCAGTGAAGAGGTATAAAGATTGTTGTCATTGGTGGTCCATTGACCGGCAAGCAACACGATCAACGCCGGAAAACCCAATCCTAAAGCAAGCATACTTGAGGGTAAATCACCGGAACCTGTCGCTAATGTAGTAATCAGTCCGGCAATAATCACAAATGAATTAGCAACAATAAAACCAAAAATTGTGGCAATCCAGGCGGCCTTTGGGCTTTTAGCATACCTTGTTATATCAGCTTGGGCTGAGGCACCCCCGGCAAAGGAACCGACGGCTAATACGATCCCTGTTCCTAAAGTCATTGATTGAGCCGGCTTTATGGCCCCAAGCAGTTCCCAGCCTCCGGCCTGATTTACTGCAGCAAAAATTCCGATGATTGCCGTGATCACTATTGCCGGTATTGCGATTTTACTTAAGATACTCAACCCTTTATAGCCATAATAAGCAGTGAGGATCATTAAAATACCACCCCACAGAGCAGCAAACCTAACTGAAGTCAACAAGCCGCCGGCTGGAAACATCGTATTGATCGTCAGACCAAAGAAGCCGACTTGAACTGAAAACCAGCCCAACATGGTCAATGCCAAGACAGCTCCGACAATCATTGAACCTTGCCTACCAAAAGAATGTCTGGCTAAGACTGCGGTGGCGACACCCTCTTTCGCCCCGGCAGAACCCAACAATCCACCATATCCTGCTAAAATAATATTACCAAAAATAGTAGCAATAATCGCGTCTTGCAAGCCTAATCCCGCTGCTATTGCGGCTCCGGTAAATAGGCCTGACATACAAATACAAAAACCGGCCGAAACAACTGAAACATCAAGGGTGCTCTTTTTTTGATCGGTGGAAACCGATGTTACCGCATAGTCCCCATGGGCATCAACCGCTCCTACTTTCGTTATTTCTTGACTAGTCACTCGATAGACCTCCTTATTATTAGATAGCTCTTTCACTACAACCCTCTGTTTGAAGTTTTATGTCAGTCTAATTCGCTAAAAAAATGGTTATTACCTTTGTTCTGATGACTAAAAAATATTTTGAATTATTATCCATCTGCATAAAAGGGAGCCTATGATCGAGCTAGGCTATTGTCGTAATTCCAGGATAAGAACAAAACCGGATAGATAAACCTATCCGGTATTAATTAAATATTTATTAATTTAATTAAAATACAGTGTATAAAAAGTAATACAAAGACTTGCTTAAAAGCAGTTTTTACTTGTCGGTGGGCTTTCGGCCACCTGCAAAAATTCCGTTTCTTCTTCCGGAACATAGATTAATAAATCACCGACCTGACAGTTAAAAAAATTACATAAAGTATTTAGCGTATCAGTGGA
>JAKSCG010000100.1 GCA_022360715.1 Halanaerobiales bacterium | reverse complement strand
CCATATTTTATTCCTGCCGCCCCCCATTCATTGTATGTTGCAAGCGTCTTTTCAAAATCGTAATGATTTCTGGCAACATCGTTGATATAAAGAATGATCCCGACATTTCTTTCTTTTCCATATTTTATCAAAGCAGGGATGTCTACCGGATCTTTCCAGTTCTTCGGAGCCGGCCGGTCTGCCATCTTTGGACTTGTTGGATCGGGCTGATAAACGATGTAGTTACGGCTGGTCATAGGATCCGACTTTGGGTCGAATTCATGTCCGTACCAATTGGCATCAAGAACAAGATATTCAATACCATATTTTGATGAAAAATCAATCATACGTCGCCACGATGCCATATCCAGGTTGTAGGTAAACCCGTCTTTTCCTTTTCCTCCCCAGGCTCGCCAGTCCCACATGGTTAAACCAGGTTTTACCCAGGAAAAATCTTCAGACTTACTCGAAGGATTAAGGTTCACCATCACATTATTGGTCAGCAGGTCGCCGGGCGTATCACCCAACAGAACAACACGCCAGCTGGTTGTTGACGGCAGATTCATTGCACTCATATTACCACTCATTGAATACTTGAACGCTGTTGAATCAATGCGCTCGGGTATTGAAAATGCATGATCAAATATCGCTGCTTCCAAGGCGGAGGCGTAACAATGTTCTCCCACCTGGACTGTAAGCGGAAACTGATTACCATTGTATGCGCTTAGTTTAACCGGCCCAATGTTAGGATGTTCACCATTGGCGCTCCAACACATACCATCGTTTGCAAAAACAAGGCTTGTATTGTCTTCTTTAATGTTTACCTCCCCTTCGCCATAAAGCTTGTATCTAATAGCAGCACCACCATCATAAGCACGAACCACCACATCTAAACGGCGCTGAAGCCCTTCTTTTTCCTGAAGCTTCCAAACGGTTTCACGGTAATGATCCCTGATTGATGAAAACTTTCCCCATACCGGATTCCATGTAGAGTCGTATAAGTTTGTTTCTCTGGCAACTTCCTCAAATCCACCTTGAAAAGGATTCTCAAGAATTAACCCAACAGGTGATTTATTAATCACTTCTGTACCTTTGAAAGTAATTGCCCAATAAGGCTGTTCATCAACCAATGAAAGATTTACCTGTGTAGCACCTTTGGGAGATTGTAATGGGTTATGTTCCTTTGTGCACGAAAAACTGATGATGAGTAACAACAACCATAAAAAACTATGGCTCAAGCCAAATTTCCTTTTTAAATTAATTTTTTGCATCATAAAAATATTTTAAAAAAAAATCAGAATTATTGTTTTTCGAAATATGGTAAATCATACAAATTTGTAGGCATTGTTGAATTTTGCGGAACCTTATCGGCATTAATCAGAAAAGCACCCTTTGAAGCTAAATCACGATAAACATCGCAGTCGGGGCTTACAAACGGGCAAACCCACATCATTACTTTAAAACCCAAATTATGCAATTCATCCATCATTGCTTTTGGATTTGAGAAACGACTTGGGTAAAAATCCCATTTCCCATAATCTTCCTGCCAGTTATCGTCGATCATTAACACGCCCGGGGGGAAGCCATTATCAATAATGTCATGTGCATATTTTAGTATATCTTCCTGATTCTGATCATACATCAACTCAATCCAGGTGTTGTAT
>JAKSCG010000033.1 GCA_022360715.1 Halanaerobiales bacterium | reverse complement strand
GGGACGATCTCCACGATTGCTAATCGAACTGCTTTCGGTTTTGTTAAGGGTTATATCAGTGATAATGATTTAAATATTAATAAAGCGGAGATAAACCGTCTGGTTAAAGGGTGTACGGGGGTAAAAAGAACCACCGGTCAACATCCGGGCGGCTTGATGGTTATTCCCCGTCACCTGGACGTCCATGATTTTACCCCAATCCAGCACCCGGCCAATGACCAGCGGACTAAGGTCCGGACTACCCATTTTGACTATAATTCGATCAGTGGTCGCATCCTGAAACTGGACCTACTGGGGCATGATGATCCGACTTCTCTGCGCATGCTCCAGGACATTACCGGTATTGTCCCGGCTGAGATTCCGCTGGATGACCCGGCTACTATGGCTATCTTTTCCAGCACGACCACCCTGGGGGTTACCCCGGAAGAAGTCGGGACGACGATTGGGACACTGGGTATACCGGAGTTCGGCACCAGTTTTGTGCGGCAGATGCTGGTCGAGACAAAGCCGACAACCCTAGCCGAACTGGTTCGGATTAGTGGGCTCTCCCACGGGACTGATGTCTGGTTAAATAATGCCCAGGAACTGATCAGGGAAGGGAAGGCCCAGTTGGCTGAAGTAATCTCGGTTCGTGATGATATTATCAACTATCTAATTCAGCACGGGATTGAACCGGCAAGAGCCTTCTGGATTATGGAAAACGTCAGGAAGGGTAAGGGTTTAACCGATGAGGAGCAGTCCTATCTACGGGGAAATAATATTCCGGAATGGTTTATTGATTCCTGTATCAAGATTAAATATATGTTCCCTAAGGCCCATGCTGCGGCTTATGTCATCATGGCTTTCCGGATTGCCTATTTTAAGGTTCATCATCCCGAGGCTTTTTACGCCACCTACTTCACGACCAAAGCGGCTGACTTTGATGCCCGGCTTATTTGTCAGGGTTACGATCAAATCAGCAGAACCAGGCATGAACTGGAGGCCAAGGGGAATGAGCTAACCGCTAAAGAGAAAAATGTGCTAACTATTTTGGAGATTGTAATGGAAGCCCTGGCCCGGGGGATAAAGTTTACCATTGTTGATCTTTATCGGTCGGCAGTTGATAAGTTTCAGATCACCGAAGAGGGGTTATTACCTCCCCTGATCAGCCTGGAGGGTTTGGGTAACAGTGCCGCAGCCAGTATTGCCGCGACCAGAGAAGAGGTTCCGTTTAGCTCAATTGAGGACCTGGTTAACCGGACCAGAGTCAGTAAGACGGTAGTAGAAATAATGCAAAATCATGGTACTTTAGCCGGTTTACCGGAAAAAAACCAATTGTCCCTCTTTGAGTGCTGAAAAATCAATACTTGCATCAAAGATCAGACTATGGTAAAATTATTAAGTAAGGGTAAAACTATTTAAGTTTTTTTAGGAGTGGGTCTAGTCCCACTCCTTAATTATAGTTTAAAGGTATACTGGATAAGTTATTAACTGCTTTGTTAAACTATTAGCTAGCAGTAGTCTGATTGAATACAAAAAGGGGTGGATATAATGGGAAAGGTGGTTGAAAGGGTTAAACAGTTAGTAAAGCCGATTGTGGAAGAACACGGTCTCGAACTGTATGACCTTGAATTTGTTAAAGAAGCTAATAACTGGTTTTTACGAATTTTTATTGATAGCACCGAAAATGAGGTTGGCCTTGATCAATGTACTGCCATCAGCCGAATCTTAAGCGATTTATTGGATCAGGAAGACCCGATTGAACAGGGTTATCTACTGGAAGTATCTACACCGGGAATTGAAAGGGTTTTAAAGAAACTAGCTGATTTTGACCGATTTACCGGAAGCTCGGTCTATATTAAAACCTATCAACCGATTAATCGCCAAAAGGAATTTACTGGTATTTTAAGACCGAGGGAGGGTGAGGAGATTAAACTGGATAAAAAGGGAGAGGTAGTGGTAATTCCTTTTTCCAGTATTGCGAAGGCCCATCTAGCCGGCCAATTCGGTTAATACTGCAAGAACAGTACGTTAAGGAGGTTGTACAAGGATGAATATAGATTTTTTGCATGCCCTTGATGATATTGAAAGAGAAAAGGGTGTTAGTAAGGATATTTTGCTTGAGGCGATTGAAACAGCGCTTTATTCAGCCTATAAAAAGGATTTCGGGACCAAAGAGAATGTCCGGGTCGAGATTAAGAGTCAATCCGGTCAGGTTAAAGTTTATGCATTGAAAACAGTGGTAGAAGAAGTAGAAAATAAAAATACGGAGATCACTTTAGTCGAAGCCCAGCAACTGAATAAAAGCTATAACCTCGGTGATATAGTTGAAGAAGAGGTTACGCCAGCTAATTTTGGCCGGATTGCTACCCAAACAGCTAAACAGGTAGTTATGCAGCGGATTAGAGAGGCGGAAAGGGACGTGATCTATGAGGAGTATAAACAAAAAGAAGGGGAATTGATTACCGGGAGTATTCAGCGGTTTCATAACAGTAATGTATTTATTGATTTAGGTAAGATCGAGGCCCTACTACCCCCTTCTGAACAGATGCCCGGTGAGATTTATGAGATGGGAAACCGGATTAAACTGTACGTAGTTGAAGTATCAGCTGATAGCAAAGGACCGAAAATCCTCGTTTCACGGACCCACCCCGGATTATTAAAGCGCTTTTTTGAAATCGAAGTTCCGGAAATTTTTGACGGAATTGTTGAGATCAAAAGTATTGCCCGGGAAGCGGGTAGTAGATCTAAGATTGCCGTTGCTTCAACTAATGATAATGTTGATCCGGTGGGAGCCTGTGTAGGACCTAAAGGAATGCGGGTTCAGGCCATTGTTGATCAGCTTAATGGTGAAAAAATTGATATTATTTCCTGGGATCAAGACCCGACTAAACTGGTGGCTAATGCCCTTAATCCGGCTGAGGTGATTCACGTTATTATTCATGAAGAAGAAAAAATTGCCGAGGTAGTTGTTCCTGATTTTCAACTTTCACTTGCCATCGGAAAGGAAGGTCAGAATGCACGTCTGTCGGCCAAACTAACCGGCTGGAAGGTCGATATTAAAAATGAGTCCAGATACTTAAAAGAAAGCAAGCAGGGAGATGAGGAAGAATAACAGGAGGGAATATTAGATGGTAAAAAAGATTCCCGTGAGGAGATGTGTCGGCTGTGGTGAAAGAAGGCCCAAGAAGGAATTGATTCGAGTCGTTTATACTAAAGAGACCGGTGCAGTTTCAGTTGATCAAAAAGGAAAAGCGCCCGGGCGGGGTGCTTATCTTTGCCCGGAAGAAGAGTGTTTGAGCAAAGCCAGAAAGTCAAATGCCCTATCCCGGACCCTTAAAATATCAATTTCGGATTCTATTTATGAGCCAATATTGGAGGAGATTAATCTAATGAAGGATTAGAGCGCTTTTTACTTAACTAATTGGAGGTGTTTGTATGGGAAAGATGAGAGTTTATAAGTTAGCAAAAGAGTTGGAGATAACCAGTAAGGAGCTACTGGATATTTTATCTGAACTGGGAGTAGAGGCTTCCAGTCATATGAGTACAGTTGAAGATGAAACTGCCGAGCTGATCAGGGCGATGTATGATCAAGAAGATGGTGATACGGAAACTGCCGAAATGGACGATGCTACCGCGACCAAAACGGAAAACCACCCGGTAGCAACTGAAAGTGAAAAAAGGGAGAAAAAGGTGAGCGTCTCCCCCCCTATTCCCGTGAAAGAACTGGCCGAAAAAATAGGGTTCTCCGGCAATCAATTGATTAAAGAATTGATCGGTCTGGGGATCATGGCTAACCTGAATTATTCTTTGGAAGAGGATGTGCTTGCAATGCTCGCTGATCGACTGGGAATTGAACTGGAGATTGGTGGGGTGGAAGAAACGGAAAAACCCCGGGTGGACGACCAGCGGGTAGGTCCGGTGATTGTTGATAATCCGGAAGAACTGGAATTAAGACCACCGATTGTTACGGTAATGGGGCATGTTGACCATGGTAAAACCACGCTGCTTGATGTCATCCGTAAAACCAGGGTAGCTGAAAGTGAAGCCGGCGGAATTACGCAACATATTGGCGCTTATCAAGTTGCCGTGAAGAACAAGAAGATTACCTTTATTGATACCCCCGGACATGAAGCTTTTACGGCTATGCGGGCCCGGGGTGCTCAGATTACCGATATTACCATATTGGTCGTAGCAGCAGATGATGGGGTTATGCCTCAGACCATTGAGGCGATTAATCATTGCCGGGCGGCTAATATTCCGATCATTGTGGCGGTTAATAAAATTGATAAAGCCAATGCCCAACCGGAGAGGGTGATGCAGGAATTAACAGAACATGGATTAGTAGCGGAAGATTGGGGTGGAGATACTATCTGTGTGCCGATTTCGGCCCTGCAAGAACAGCATATTGATGATTTGTTGGAAATGGTTTTACTGGTGGCCGAAATGGAAGAAATTAAAGCCAATCCCAATCGATTAGCGGAAGGTGTGGTAATCGAATCGAAACTGGATAAGGGGCGAGGACCGGTTGCGACCATCCTGATTAAGAACGGTACGATGAAGATCGGTTCGGCCCTACTGGCCGGTTTAACCAGCGGTCGGGTCAGGGCCATGATCGATGACCAGGGGAAAAGGATTAAGCAAGCGTCTCCGGCTACACCGGTTGAGATCCTCGGCTTTTCTGATGTTCCGGCGGCCGGAGATTTTGTCCAGGTATTAAAAGATGAGAAACAGGCCCGACAAATCGCCGAAAAAAGACTGCAAAAGGAACATGCCAAAAACATTCATACCGAAAAACGGGTCTCACTGGAAGACCTTTATCAGCAGATCCAGCAAGGTGAAGTAAAGGAACTGACGGTAATTATCAAGGCGGATGTAAATGGTTCGATTGAAGCTTTGCGAGACTCTCTGCTGAAACTAGGTAATGAAGAAGTTAGTATTAATATAATTCATACCGGCGTTGGTGCAATCAGTGAAACCGATGTTAATCTGGCCAGTGCCTCCAACGCAATTATTATTGGTTTTAATGTCCGACCTGATCGGAATGCCAGTAATGTTGCGGAGAGGGAAAAAGTAGATATTAGGTTGTATCGCGTTATTTATCAAGCCCTGGAAGATGTTAAGGATGCCTTGTCCGGATTGCTTGACCCGGAGATAAAGGAAGTGGCTACCGGTCGGGCCGAGGTCAGGAATACTTTTAAGGTCCCCAATGTAGGAGTTGTGGCCGGTCTTTATGTGACCGAAGGTGTGATTAAGCGAAACTTTATGATTCGTTTACTCCGTGACGGGGTTGTGATCTGTGAGGGAAATATCGGTTCGCTCAAGCGCTTTGAAAATGATGTCAGGGAAGTTAAGGCTGGGTATGAATGCGGTCTGGGGATCGAAGGATATAATGATATAAAAGTGGGTGATGAGATGGAGATCTATACCCATCAGGAGATCAAACGCACTTTGTAATTAGTAGTGGGAGTGAGATTTATGACAAAACAGAGGGCACAGCGATTATCGGAGTTGTTGAAAAAAGAGATCAGTGAGATCATCTTAAGGGAGGTCAAAGACCCCAGAATTGGTTTTGTTTCGGTGACAGGGATTGATGTATCGGGAGACCTGCGCCACGCTAAGGTATTTGTCAGTGTTTACGGGAATAAGCAAGAGCGTAGTGATACCATGGCAGGACTGGAAAAGGCCACCGGCTTTATTCGTAAGCTGCTGGCGGAGCGGATTAATGTTTACCATACACCCGAGCTCCTTTTTCGCTATGATGATTCGATCCAACACGGGGTTCATATTAATGAATTACTGGAAAAGGTAAAGAATGAGCAAGAAGAGCGGGGAGAAGCCTAAATGGACACCCTGGAGTTAATTAGCGACAAGATATTACAGCATAATGACTTTATTCTACTTGGCCATGTAGAACCTGATGGTGATTGTATCGGTTCCCTTTTTTCCCTAAAATGGGCGCTGGATAAACTGGGAAAAAATTCGTTGGTTTTACTGGACTCCCCTCCGGAAGAGCGCTTTGGGTTTCTATCGATCGGCGATGATGATTACCGCCTGTTTGAGCAGTTTAAGCCGGATTTAGCGGATGGAGCGGAAGCCGTTTATATTGCTCTGGATGCCGGGGATCTCGACCGGCTTGGCCCGGGAAAGGAATTGCTTAGTAATCATTTCTTAATTAATATTGACCACCATCCCGGTAATCCCGGCTATGGCAATTTAAATTACATTAACCCAGAGATGGCCGCAGTAGGGGAAATCCTTTATTACCTTTTTCTTGAAATGGGGCTTTCGCTTGAGCAAAAGATCGGCTCAGGACTAGCGTTAGCGATCATTTCTGATACCGGCGGGTTCCGTTACCAAAATACGCGCGCAGCGACGTATCGAATTATGGCTGAATTGACTGAAGTCGGAGTTGATATTTACCGGCTTAACCAGGGGATTTATGGTAATTATTCCTATCAGTCTTTGAAATTGAAAGGACTTGTCCTGGCCAATCTGGAACTCAGCCGGGAGCAAAAGACGGCCTGGATTATCGTCAATAGAGCTATGCTGGAAGAAACAGGGGCTGCCCCGGAGGATGTGACCGGATTGGTTAGTTATGCCCGGGATATTCGCGGGGTGGAAGTGGGGGTAATATTTGTGGAAATAGCCCCCCGGGAGATTAAAGTGGGTTTGCGTTCCAAACAATACTGTCCGGTAAATCAGATCGCTGCTTTTTTTGGAGGAGGTGGCCATGTCAGGGCTGCCGGCTGCAAAATTAAGAAAGAGCTTGCGCAGACTGTAGACCTGGTTTTAAGTAAGGTGCAAGATTATGTCTGAGCCCTTTGGAATTGTTAACCTAATTAAACCCCCGGCGATTACCTCCTTTCAAGCTGTTGCTTTCCTAAAAAGGAAACTGGGCTGTAAAAAAGCGGGGCACACCGGAACCTTAGATCCGGCAGCCAGCGGGGTGTTGCCGATCTGTCTGGGGCCGGCGACCAGGCTAATCCCCTTTCTTCCGGAAAATGAAAAAGAATATGTGGCAGAAATAACCCTGGGGACGGTGACAGATACACTTGATGCCCAGGGGAAAATAGTTGCCCGGAACAAAAACTGGCAGCACTTAACTACTAAAGAAATTGAGGAAGTTATTAACTCCTGCCGCGGGAAAATAGAGCAGCTACCACCGATGTTTTCAGCTGTTCATTATCAAGGTAAGCGTCTTTATCAATTAGCCCGCGAAGGCAAGGTAGTGCAACGTCAACCCCGTAGTGTGGAGATCTTTAAGATCAAGCTCCTCGGGATTGATTTACCCCGGCTCCGTTTGCGGCTAAGTTGTTCTAAGGGAACCTATGTTAGGAGTTTGGCTGATGATATCGGAAAAAAACTGGGAAGCGGGGGCTATTTATCTTTTTTAGTTAGAAGCAGGTCCGGTCCGTTTCGGCTGGATGACGGAGTAACCATTGAAGAACTGGAAAATGCTGCTTCCCAATATGTTTTACCAGCCGATTTATTTCTCGATTATCGGCGTTTAATCCTGAAAAAAAAGGCAGAACGGAAAGCCAAAAGTGGGATAAAACTATCGGCTGCCGATTTACTCCAATTACCGGAAGATTTGACGGCAGGTGATAAAGTATTGCTTTTTACCTCCGAAAATGTTTTTATCTCAATCAATGAGATAATTAAAGATAGAGAGGGTAACTTTGCGTATAAACCCTTACGGGTATTTAATCTATAAATTCGTTATAACTGATGGTGATAGCTGATGAAGGTAATTAAGAGTTTAGATCTGGCCCAATTACAGGAAAGTTCAATAGTTGTAGCCCTGGGAAGCTTTGACGGATTGCATTTAGGACATCAAGCAGTAATCAGGCAAACAATCGAAAATGCGCAGGAGCAAGGTATATTTTCCGGAGTTTATACCTTTTCTCCCCATCCCTTAAAAATTATTAATCCGGCGATTGCCCCCTGTCAGATCATTTCTCCCCAACAAAAGATCAGATTGCTGGGGGAGATGGGGATCGATTATTATTTTGAACAGCACTTTACTCCGCAATTCGCCCGGGTTGATTATCAAACCTTTATTAAAAACTATCTGGTCGAAAAATTAAAATTAAAGCATCTGGTTATTGGTGAAGATTTTCGTTTTGGCAAGCAGGGGAGGGGAGAGCTAACAACCCTGGAAGGGCTTGGCAAGAAGTATGGCTTTTCGGTTAGCGGGATTAAGACCGTCCGTCATGGTGGTGTGAAAATTTCCAGTACCAGGATTAGAGAGCTGATTAGCCAGGGTAAATTGAGTAGTATTCCCGGGTTGCTGGGCCGGTATTATCAGATTGAAGGCCGGGTCGTACCGGGTCATGGTCGGGGAAAAAAGCTCGGTTTCCCGACAGCTAACCTGGAAGCCCAGACAGATTATGTTTTGCCTCCCCGGGGTGTTTATGCCGTTTATGTCAATATTGATAACAAACACTACCGGGGCCTTAGCAATTTTGGTTATAATCCAACCTTTGCTAATAAAGAGTATTCGATTGAGATTCATATTTTGGATTTTCCGGAGCGGGAAATATATGGCCAAACAATTTCGATGGAATTGGTCGATTATATCAGGAAGGAAATGACTTTTAGCAGTTCGACTGAATTGGCGGAGCAAATTAGAAAAGATATTCTTTACACCAATTCCCTTTTATGTTACAATTAGTATTGGTATCATAAATACCACAATACCGTTAGCTAGGTTTAGCGAAACCTCCATCGTTTTTCTTGGCTGATGGCAGACTTGATTATTAAGGAGGTGAAGGGATGTTAACTAAAGAACAAAAAGACCAGATCATCATGGATTACAAAAGGGAAGAAGGAGATACAGGGTCACCGGAAGTTCAAATCGCCCTTTTAACCGCTCGGATTAAACAATTAACCGAACATCTAAAAGAACATAAAAGTGATTATCATTCCCGGCGAGGTTTGTTGAAAATGGTTGGGAATAGAAGGAGACTACTGCGGTATTTGCAAAATAAAAATATTGAACGGTATCGTGATTTAATCAAGCGTCTTGGTTTGCGTGGTTGATTGTTAGCTATGGATGTTTAAGAGCGGTAGTTGAACCGCTCTTTCCTTCATATTATCAGTGTACATATTAGAATTTGTTTTCTTGGATATAATAAGACTAGATGATTAAATTTTTTAGAATAGGAGGTATGTGAGTGTACAAAAAATGGAGTTATGACCTGAGAAACAAGCAGTTTACTATAGAGACCGGCAAACTGGCTCAACAGGCTAATGGTTCAGTGCTGGTCCGTTATGGTGATTCAGTAGTTTTGGTTACGGCTACTATGTCTGAACCCCGCGAAGGAATTGATTTCTTTCCATTGATGGTTAATTATGAAGAACGAATTTATGCGATCGGGAAGATTCCCGGTAGCATCAATCGAAGAGAGGGGAGACCGCGGGATGTGGCTACCCTGGCGGCCCGGCTGATTGATCGTCCCTTACGGCCGCTTTTCCCCAAGGGCTTTAAACACGATGTCCAGATCATTGCCACCGTTTTGTCGGTAGATAATGATTGTGAGCCGGATCTGGTTGCGATGAACGGTGCTTCTGCTGCTTTAATGATCTCTGATATTCCTTTTGCCGGACCAATGGCCGGTGTTAAGGTGGGTTTAGTCGATGATCAGCTAATCATTAATCCCAGCGAAGAAGAGCGGATGGTCAGCAAGCTGGACCTGATCGTGGCCGGTACGAATGAAGCCGTAATGATGGTGGAAGCCGGTGCTAATGAGGTAACGGAAGAGATAATCATTGAGGCGATCGAACTGGCCCATCAGGAAATTAAAAAACTGGTGGCCTTCCAGCAAGAGATCGCTGATCAAATGGGTCAGGTAAAATTATTGGTAGAAAATGAAGAGCTTTATCCGGAACTGCTGGCTGAAGTTCGCGAATATGCTAGTACTGACCTGGATGATGCCCTTCGTACCTTTGATAAATTGACCAGGAATGCTAAATTAGATCAGCTTAAAGAAAAGGTCAAAAACTACTTCGCCGGTAAATTTGCCGAAGAAGCTCAGCAAGAAATCGATTTAAAGTTGAAACAAGTTGCTTACTACCTGGATCAACTGATTAAAGAATCTTTACGCCGGATGATTACCAAAGAAAAGCTCAGGCCTGATGGACGAGAACCTGATCAAATTAGACCGATCTGGGGTGAAGTAGCGGTCTTACCACGGGTTCATGGTTCCGGAATTTTTACCAGAGGGCAGACCCAGGCGTTGAGTGTAGTTACGCTGGGCGCAACCTCTGATGAACAAATCCTGTTTGGGCTGGGGGAAGAGGAGACCAAACGCTATATGCACCACTATAACTTTCCCCCGTATAGTGTTGGGGAAACCAGTCCGCTGCGGGCACCCGGCCGGCGGGAAATAGGGCATGGCGCCCTGGGAGAGCGGGCTCTGGCTTTGATGATTCCCCCGCAAGAAGAGTTCCCCTATACGATTCGGGTGGTTTCTGAGATCCTGGAATCAAATGGTTCAACATCACAGGCCAGTATTTGTGGCTGCACCTTAGCCTTAATGGATGCCGGGGTGCCGATTAAAGAACCGGTAGCCGGGATTGCCATGGGTTTAATGAAAGACGGGGATGATGTGACGATCCTTTCTGATATTCAGGGGCTAGAGGATTTTAACGGGGATATGGATTTTAAGGTAGCCGGGACCAAAAATGGCATTACCGCCTTGCAGATGGATATAAAGCTCCAGGGTATATCCAAAGAGATTTTAAACCAGGCCTTAAGACAGGCTCGTGAAGGAAGATTACATATCCTTGAAAAAATGCTGGAAGTAATTGCTGAACCACGACCGGAATTATCACCATATGCGCCTTTGATGTTGTCGATGAAGATCGATCCGGAGAAAATTCGTTATGTCATTGGGCCCGGTGGAAAGATGATTAATAAAATTATTGAAGAAACCGGTGTAACAATTGATATTGATGATGACGGCTCTGTTTATATTATGTCCAATGACCAGGAAAGTGGGGAAAAGGCGCAAAAGATTATTCACGATCTGACCAGAGATGTAGTTGTCGGAGAGCTTTATGAGGGGACAGTCAAAAAGATTACCAACTTTGGTGCCTTTGTGGAGTTCGTTCCCGGTCAGGAGGGACTGGTTCATATCTCACAGCTGGCTGATTACCATGTTAAAAAAGTTGAAGATGAACTGGAACTCGGTGATATTATTCCGGTTAAGGTAACCAAGATCGATAACCAGGGGCGAATTAATCTTTCCCGAAAAGATGCCCTGCTTGAATTGCGGGAAACGGAAACTAAAGACGGAGAATAAATAAAAAAACATAAACTAGTTGGCTTAGTTTATGTTTTTTTCTATTATTGATTTTTTAAACTTAATTGGGGTGAAGGATTAACGATGATCATCGGGAAGCATGTCTCGATTGCCGGAGGAATTGCGCAGGCCCCCGGCCGGGCTAAAGCGATCGGGTGTAATGCCCTGCAGGTTTTTGCCCGAAACCCCCGCAGCTGGCAGGGACGGAAATTGCCGACAGGTGAAGGGGAACGGGTTAAGGCAGCGATGGAGAAATTGGGGATGGAAGTCCTGGCAGTTCACGCAATTTATTTAATTAATCTGGCTTCTCCCGATGATAAGCTATGGGAGAAGTCCCGGCAAGCCATTGCCGAAGATTATCGTAGGGCCGGTGAGATCGGTGCGGATTTCCTGGTGGTACATCCCGGCTCACATCACGGTTCCGGGCTGAAAGAAGGGGTCTTGAGAATTGGCCATGCCCTCAATGGTGTTCTGGAAAGCAACAAAAATGAAACTAAAATTTTGCTGGAAAATGTTGCCGGAGCGGGTACGGCCCTTGGGTCGAATTTTACACAAATCCATGATATAATAAAAGAAATAGCTGAAAAAGATCGGATAGGATTTTGTCTGGATACCTGTCACGCTTTTGTGGCCGGTTATGACCTCAGTACTAATCAGGGATTGGAACAGACATTACGGGAACTGGAGCGGGAAATAGGTTTTGATTATTTAAAGATGCTACATATTAATGATTCCAGATATGCTCTCGCTTCCAGGAAAGACCGGCATGCCCATCTCGGAAAAGGTCAGATCGGACAAGACGGGTTGGCCCGGATTGTTAACCACCCTGATTTAAGACACCTCCCCTTTATTCTGGAGACCGCCAGTTTTCAGGGGCGGGATCAGGATGTAGAATTAATTATATCATTAAGTAATCACTAGGGGGAAAATGTGACTGTTCTGGAGCTGTTTTCCGAAGAAGTAATAGACCGGATCCGTCAGGAGATTGTACAGGCTTCCGGCCAAGAGATTTTTTTGACCGGGACAATTGACCGGGAAATGATGTTGATCACTGATTATAATTTGCTGGCTCGCGGTAATCATAGTATGGTCCCGGCGATTCTGTCCGACTTAAAACCGGGTAATATTATGATCCATAACCACCCTTCCGGTGATTTGAGTCCTTCGGCTGCGGATATTCGTATTGCTTCCCGGATGGGTAATCAGGGGATCGGATTTGCCATTATTAATAATCAGGTGGATCAGGTCTATCTGGTGGTAGAGCCTAAGCTACCGGCCCAAGAGGTTTTATTGGAACGGGAGGAGATCCTCGACCTTTTTCAACCGGGCGGGAAGCTGGCTGACCAATTGAATAGTTATGAATACCGGGAACAGCAAATAACGGTGGTTGATCAAGTGATTACTTCCTTTAACCAACACCAGAATTATTTTATTGAAGCCGGAACGGGAACCGGAAAATCCTTTGCTTATTTAATTCCCGCTTTATTCTTTGCGGTCAGGAATGAACGAGTGGTAGTAGTTTCAACTAATACGATCAACTTACAAGAACAGTTGATCGAAAAGGACCTGGTTTTACTTAAAAAAATACTACCTTTTAATTTTAAAGCAGTTCTGGTCAAAGGAAGGGGTAATTATGTCTGTAAGCGCAAACTGAATCAACTTGAACACCAGGTTAAGGAGCTTTATTCCGATCAAGTAGAAAAACAGCTTGAATTAATTCGCTTATTAAATTGGCTGGAAGAGACCAGGTGCGGCTCCAGGTCAGAGCTAGATTTTATGGTAAGTTCCGACCTCTGGGAAGATCTTGCTTCGGAAAGCGATCTTTGCCTGCGGAATAAATGTCCTTTTTTCGATAGTTGTTATTTTATGCTGGCCCGGAAGGAAGTCCATAGTGCTGACTTGTTGGTGGTTAACCATCACCTGCTGCTCTCAGATGCCTTGTTAAAAGTGGAAAACAAGGGTGGGGATAATGGAGTTTTACCCCTTTACCGAAATTTAATTGTTGATGAGGCTCATAATATTGATGAGGCTGCTACCCGACACCTGGGACGTCCCTTTTATTATCCGGCTGTCAATAAATACCTTCAGCGCCTTTTTCATAATCGATTTTCCCTTTTACCCCGGCTCCGAAATTTAATCGGTCAGTTGGGTCCGACCAGACCGGAAGAAATTTTTAAAATGATTGACAATAAGCTAATTCCCCAGGTTCAGCGCTTAATTGAGTTCAATCGTGCCTATTTTAACCAGTTGAAACAGTTTGTCGATCAACAGGATGAAGATAATCTGCGCTTAACAACCGAGGAGATTGTTTCGGCCGGCTGGAGTGAAGTCCGACAGAGCGGAGACAAGCTACTGGAACAACTTCGCAAGTTGGGTTTTTACCTCAGTGAACTTTATGAGCAATTAATTACCCGTTCAAATCTACAACTGGAAAGGCTGGAAGAGAATTTGCTGGAACTGGAATCAGTACTCAGTAAATGTCAGTATTTTATTGGCAATCTTGAATTTAATTTGTCGACCGAACACGAGCAACATGTTTTCTGGCTGGAACAGAAAAGGAGTTATATCAATCAGGAAAATGCCCCACTTGAGATAGCGACTTTATTGTCGGAAATGCTTTGGGAGAAACTGGACAGTCTGATTTTAACGTCAGCCACCTTGACCGTTAAAAACGGGTTTGATTTTTTTAAGAATTTACTGGGATTGGAGCAGGCCAGGACGGTTATGGTGGAAACTCCCTTTGATTACTCCCGTCAGACCGAATTAATTATCCCTGATGATATCCCACCGGCCAATACTGCCGCTTTTCTCGAAGAGATCACCGATGGGCTTAAGGAGCTCCTGATTGCCTTTGGTGGCAGGACAATGGTGCTGTTTACCTCTTATAGTATGTTAAACTACTGCCGGCAGAAAATGGACCGGGAGATGGAGCAAAACGGGCTAAAGATTTTAGCCCAAGGGGATTACCCCCGTAGTTTTATTATTAATGCTTTTCGAAAGAAGACCGGGCAAATTATTTTTGGGACGGTCAGTTTTTGGGAAGGTGTTGACCTAAAAGGGGATGATTTACAATTTTTGGTTATTATGCGGCTACCCTTTCCTGCCCCCAGTGAACCGATCGCGGCTGCCCGGATCGAGCAGTTGGAAAAGGAGGGGAAAAACCCCTTTCTTAATTACAGTCTACCCCGGGCGGTGATCAGATTTAAACAGGGTTTTGGCCGTTTGATCCGCACTAAACAGGACCGGGGAATCGTAGTATTACTGGATAATCGTGTTTTAAATAAAGCATATGGCCGGGTTTTCTTACAATCCCTGCCGGGAGATTGTCCGATCAAGAGGTCTAGTCTGAAATCTATCGCCAAAAGGAGTGAATTTGTATGAAAAAGCAATTATCGTATTTCTTACTTTTTATTCTTTTTATGATGGTTATTATGTCTACCGTCAGTAATGCCGGCTCAAATTTTACTTTGATCTACGTAGTACAGGATGGGGATACGCTGAGTGAAATTGCCCGGGATTATGGCCTTTCTGCCGACCGGCTGAGGGAAGTTAATCAGCTGTCTGGTAGTGGATTGATCAAACTGGGCCAGGAATTAGTAATCCCATTTTCATATTTTCAGCAGGTGCAAAGGGACTGGGATTTAACTTTTCACCAGCAAGAAGCAGCGAGCCGGACCTTTTTTCTCCATGCAGACAATAATTATGCCATCAGGGTAAATCCACAGCATATCCTCCCTGATGTATCAAATATATCGCGCGATAAGATTATTAAATATCATGTCGGGAGGGGCGATACCCTCTATGACCTGGCCAGGAGCTTTAATACCTCGATCGGGGTTATTATGGCTTTAAATGGGATGGAGAATAGTATAATCAGATTAGGTGATTTGCTAAAACTCCCGATCGATAAACTGACTCCTCGCCAAGCCCTGGCTAAAACGATCCGACAGGAGGACCTGGAACTATTGGCCCGGGTTATTCACGGTGAAGCCAGAGGGGAACCCTTTATCGGTCAGGTAGCAGTCGGTGCTGTTGTGATCAACCGTGTAATCAGTCCTTATTTTCCGGATACCTTTCGTGGGGTGATTTATCAACGGAGACAGTTTTCCGCTGTGGCCGATGGTCAGATTAATCTCAAGCCAAACCGGACTGCTTATCGGGCGGCCCGCGAAGCATTGAAGGGGACTGATCCGACCATGGGAGCGATGTATTATTATAACCCTAAATTTGCTAAATATCAGTGGTGGTTTCAAAAAAGGAGGTTCCTGGTAACAATCGGTGACCATATTTTTACTAAATAGTATTATCCTATTTAAACACTCGATCCAGAACAATATGCCCGCCGATGCTTTGACCCTTTTCTCCATCGATCTGGATTTCGATCCCTTCAATGCCCGGGATTGAGAGAAGGGTTTTTTTCATTGATTCGAGTAGGTTTAATTCCAGTCCGGCACCACCCTGGAAGTTTTCCCTGATTTCTTTAGAAAAATCGATGATGGCAATATTGTTTTCCACCCGGAGGGAATTTACCTTAGTGCCCGGAGGCAGGGGAGATAGCAGTCCGGCCGGTGGTGTTGCTAATCGTTCCAGGGCTTTGCTAGCGATACTTGCTTGAAAACCAGCGGACGCTTCCCGGTTGGCCTGGCCAGCGGCGGGATAGCTTAGCTTGGTTTTAATAAAATGGATCCGGTTTTTGGCTGTTGTCAGATAATAGACTGAGCTATCTTTGACGGTAACGAGCACTGGTTTTTCCTTACTCTCATCCTTACTACTATCCGGGCTAAACCTGGTCTGGAAGTAATTGATAATGCCGGACTTTATTGAGGAGGCAAGGGCTTGTTGATAGGATTGATCGGTTAATTTTTTTCGATCGTCCTGGTTGGAGAGAAAACCTACTTCGATCAATACGGCCGGGCAGGGGCACTGGTTGAGGACATAATAGTCACCCCTTTTGAGCGCTCGATTATTTTCCGGGCGCAGTTTGGCTAACTCCTGCTGGATACTTTGGGCCAGTTCCTTGCTCTGGGTTGAAGATGATTTATAAAAGATCTGACTACCGGCCGGTTGACTGGAAGGGAACTTGTTGGTATGAATGCTGATAAAGAGATCGGCCTGATGCTGCCTGGCCAGTCGGGGACGGTAGGCAATATCTTTATTTCGGCTATCCATATATAATTTGTCTTCTTCCCTGGTCATAATCGGAATAATATTGACTGACTTCAATTCCTGCCGCAGGAGTTTGCCGATGGCCAGATTAATGTCTTTTTCGTAGAGATCGTGATAACTGGCTCCGGTATCAATACTGCCGTGGCCCGGATCAATTACTACCTTAAATTCCATATCATTGCCGGTAGCAGGAATAGATCCGGGTTGGAAGCAATAGGTTAAGCTGAAAAAGATTATAACAACCAGGATGATTCGTCCGAGCAGTTTTAAATCTAGTTTAAGGGTTAAAAACATCTAGGCTCACCATCTTCTACTGGATTTTCTTTAAATATATATGTTGACTTAGTTTAAGTAATGCTTAGTTAGAATAAAAACCCTGTTAAGTGCATAGATTTAAGCAATAAGTTATCTAAACAGGGGGGGATCAGGTAAAATGAGGTGGATATTTGCTCCCAGCAAAAAATACTTATTAGGAATTGCTGTGGCCATGATCTGCTGTATTTTTATTTTTGGTTTTATGCTGGGTAATAAATACGGGGAAGCCATTCCGGTTTTGAATCAACGGATGGTTCCCATCTATAAGGTCGACCGGGATGATCAAAAGATTTCGATTACTCTGGATGGGACGTGGGGAGCTAATTATACCGAAGAGTTATTGGATATTTTTGCCGAACAGGGTATTACCATAACTTTCTTTTTTGCCGGTTACTGGCTGGAAAAATATCCGGAACTGGTTAAGAAAATTGCCGCGGCTGGTCATGAGATTGGTAACCATACCTATACCCATCCCCATTGCAATTCCCTGTCCCGGGATGAGTTAATAAAGGAACTGGAGACTACTTCGGACTTAATTGAGGAATTAATCGGGCAGCGTCCCACTATGTTTAGGCCACCATATGGGGAGTATAATAATCAAGTCCTGACTATCTGTAATCAATTGGGTTACCAGGTGATCCAGTGGAGTATTGATTCCCTGGACTGGCGGGAACCGGGGGTTGATTTTATCTTTAATCGAATAATAACAAAGGCCCGTCCCGGTGATATTATCCTGATGCATAACAATGCTCCCGATACCCCCGAAGTTTTACGAAGATTGATCCCGGCTTTGCAAAAGAAAGGTTTTGAGATTGTCCCCCTCTCGGAGATGGTTTTTAAAACCGACTATTACATCGAAGCCCATAGCGGGTTGCAGGTCAGCAAAAGCAAGCGGGGTGCTAAATAACATGACCAGAAAGTACCTGATTGTGATTGCTTTTTTCGTGGGGATAATAGCCGGGATGGCCCGGGAACAACTGACAATGCCGATCAGCAGTCGACCGGATCAACCCTATTATCATGGCATCAGGGGGAGAGATAATATTGCCCTGACTTTTAATGTGGACTGGGGAGAGCAATTTCTGCCCGGCATCCTCCAGGTTTTACAGGATAATAATCTTGATGCCACCTTTTTTGTCACGGGCAAATGGAGCCGGAAGAATCCTGAATTATTGAAGAAAATGGCCCAATCAGGCCACTTAATCGGAAATCATGGGTATAGTCATCTCCACCCCAAACAACTCTCACGTGAACAGCTAATCGAATTAATCAAAAAGAACGAAGAAATCATCTTTCGCATTTGCGGGAAGAGAACCGACCTTTTTGCCCCACCGTATGGAGAAGTTGATGCCAGGATTACCGGAATTGCCAGTAGTATCGGTTACAAGACGATTATGTGGTCAGCTGATACGATCGATTGGCAACGCCCTGCTCCGGAGATTATTGCCCAACGGGCGATCAATAAGGCTGATGACGGGGGGATTATCCTGATGCACCCTACCGAACCGACCCTGCAAGCCCTGCCGGATATAATCAGTACTCTCCAGAAAAGGGGTTATAACCTGGTAACAGTGCAAGAATTGATTGGAGCTAAGCCTTAACCAGGCTAAATTAAACTTAAGATATTAGAGGTGATTGTCGATGAAGATCAAAGTTAAACGACTGGATAAATCTTTACCATTACCGGAATACCAGCATTATGGTGAAGATGCGGGAATGGATTTGTTATCAGCAGAATATACTATAATTAATCCCGGGGAATATAAGTTGGTTAAAACAGGGTTAAAGATAGCTATACCCCAAGGTTATGGGGGCTTTGTTTATCCAAGGAGTGGACTGGCAATTAAACACGGTATTACCATCTTAAATGCCGATGGGGTAATTGACCCCGGTTACCGTGGTGAAATCGGCGTAATCTTAATCAACCATAGCCAGGTAGATTTTGAAATTAAAAAAGGGGACCGGATTGCCCAGTTGATCATCCACCCGACCCTGGCGATCGAATGGGAAGAGACAGAGCATTTAGCGGAGAGTGTCCGGGGAGTGGGAGGCTTTGGGCATACCGGTCTTTAAGTGGAGTGATTGCAATGATGTTAAAAGAACTGCTCGGCAAAGAGGTTATCGATTATTGTAACGGGAAAAAATATGGAGAGATTAAAGAGGCTGACCTGATCCTGGAGGGAAGCTCCGAACGGATTGAATCAATTATCCTCCATAATAAGTTGCTAGATACCCAGTTGATGGTAATACCCTGTTATGCCATTAAACATGTCGGTAGTCGAGTAGTTGTCGTCGATATCATGAATAAAATATCACCGGAGGGTAAATCCTAAGAGTAAATTGAGTAAAGGAGCGAGAGCAATGCCAAAGGTGATAGGTGTATTTGACGAACAGAGCCAGGCGGAAAAAGCTGTTGATGAAATCAAAAGTCAGGGAATCAGCGATGGAGAGATATCGATCGCTGCCAAAGAAGATAGTATCTCCAGAGAAGAAGGAGATAGTAGCTACATGGATCAGGATCTGACAACCGGGGCCGGGATCGGTGGCTCGCTGGGAGGAGTAGCCGGATTAATGACCGGAGTGGGGGCTTTAGCCATTCCCGGGATCGGCCCACTGCTGGCAGCCGGACCAATCGCCGCCGGTCTTACCGGGGCTGCGGCCGGTGGACTGGCCGGTGGACTAGTCGATATGGGTATACCGGAGGAAAGAGGGGATTATTACGAAAGTCAGGTGAAAGAGGGCGCTATACTTGCCATTGTAGAATCAGAACAGGATGAAATTGATCAGATCGCATCATTGATGCGGGACCAGGGGGCCCGGGATGTAGAAACCCATTAGTCCATAAATAGATATTAAAGGCTGTTGATTTTTATCAGCAGCCTTTTCAAATGGAGGGATTTTTAACTTTAAGCAGAATAAGTACTTTAATAAGTTATTAATTTGATAATTGGGAGGCCATGATGAAAAAGCCATTAATCCTGACCGGGAATTTAGCAAAAGGGGTATTAAGTGGTCAAATTGCTATTGTTACCGGAGCAGGACAGGGGATAGGGTTCCAGGCTGCCCGTTCTCTGGCCTGGTTAGGGGCTACTGTTATAATTGCCGAGATCAACAAAAGAAAGGAAAAGATGCTGCCGAAAGAATAAATAGTGAGTTAGGAAAAGAATTAATCTGTTTTATCAAAACAGATATTAGTAGCCAAAGCAAGATAAATAAACTGGCTAAGAAAATCCTACGGCGCTTTAATAAAGTTGATATAATAATAAATAATGCCGCAGTTGCTCCCCTGGGAGCGGTTAAGGACAGTATCCTGAAAGATTGGGATAAGAGCTATCAGGTTAATTTAAGAGGACCGGTCTTACTGGCCCGGAAATTTCTGCCTGCTATGTTAAAACATGATTATGGGGTGTTTGTTTGTGTTTCTTCGGAAGGGTTAGCATATATGGGTCCGTATGAAACGATGAAATCAGCCCAGCTTCATCTAGCAAGAACAATTGATGCTGAACTGGGAGAAAGCGGTGTTATATCTTTTGCGATCGGACCCGGTTTTGTGCCGACTGAAACTGCTGAGGATGCAGTAAACAAACTGGCGAACCTTTACGGGAAGAGTTATGAAGAGCTGCAGGCGATGTATAAAGACCATATAGTTTCTGTTGAAGCAGCTGGAGCGGCTTTGGCAGCTGCGGTTGTTCTGGCCTCAAGTTTTCGAGGCCAGGAAATAGGTGCTAAACAAGTGCTGATCAAGGCTGGTTTAGAGCTGGAGAACAATGATGATCAGCAATTGATTATGACTGAGCAAGAAATACAAAAAGCAAAATCCTTATGTATTGAAGCCCGAAAAACACTTTTTGAACAAAACAAGGAATGGGAAGAGCGTCCATTGTTTGAAAGGCAATGGCTGTTAAGGGATTTTAAAAAAAATGCCGGCATGGCTGTCGAACAATGGCTGGATACTTTAGATAACATGATAGTATACTTAAATCAAAGGGATCTCAATTCATTAAAAAGGGTCTACAAGCCGCTGGATCAGCTGGCCGACTTTTATAGCCATCTACAGGAATTAACTAAAAGCTATGTCAAGGATAAAAAGCAGTTAGCAGAGTATTTAGTTAAGGTGAGAAGCTGGCAGACTGTAGCTGCAGAGCTTGATTTAATCTGTAATCAAAGGAAATAACAAGAAAATGATTTAAATGCGCGAACAAGCGGTAGAATAATACTGATAGTCTGGAAAAAAGTCGGTGAAGAGGGGTGTTGTTCGTTTGGAACGGGTAAGGGCAGAAGTTGTGGATACTAGACGGCAGCTTCTTTATCTGCGGGCCAGTCTGATTACAATTAGCGGTAATATCTTACTGACAGCGGTTAAAGCTGTACTGGCTTGGTTTACGGGAAGCAGTGCCGTTTTTTCCGATGCAGCTAATTCTTTAGCAGATACTTTCTATAGCCTGTTGATGGGAGTCGGGCTCTATGTTTCTCAGCAACCGGCTGATGAGAGTCATCCCCAGGGCCATAGTTTGTTTGAACCGATGGTTAGTCTGATGATAGCGGCGGCAATGGCGCTAGCAGGTCTGGCCGCACTATGGCAGAGTATTCAGGGGTTGTTAGGAGAAAAAACAGTCAGTGAGCCAGGTTGGTCAACTGCGGTTCTGTTAGGGGCTGTTCTGATCAAAGTAGTGATGTACCTAATGGTACAGGGGATTGGCCGGAAAGTTCATAGTCCGGCTATTAGGGCCAGTGCCCGGGATAATCTGGTTGATATTATCACCTCGGTCACCGCGCTACTGGGGGTATGGGGTAGCTACTTTATTCACCCTTTATTTGACCCGGTAGCGGGTTTGATGGTCTCCTTGTGGATATTTCGGGCTGTCTGGGGGATTGCCTGGGAGAATCTGGGTTATCTGACCGGCCGTGGTGCCCCGGTTGAACTGGCCGACAAAATTGCGGCAATTGCTGCCGGGGTTCCCGGGGTAGATCAAGTCCACCGGGTTATTGCCGAATATATCGGTCCGCAGTTAAGAGTTGATATGCACATCAATGTTGACGGCAACATGACCCTGGAGTTAGCCCATTCAATTGGGGAAAGAGTAAATGAGCGGATCGAGTCATTGCCAGAGGTTGATCTGGTCTTTATCCATATTGAACCAACTGAAATTGAAAAAAACTGAGCGGAGACGACTAGATATGTAAAGAAAGGGAGATTTAGATGTCGG
>JAKSCG010000209.1 GCA_022360715.1 Halanaerobiales bacterium | reverse complement strand
TGAGGAGATACGCAAACAATGTTCATTTAGAACCCCTCCAGACACTTTGAAACTGCGTTCAAGTAAATCTGTTGCGTTTGCTCAAAAACACCATTGATTTCATATTTCTTTACGACCTCTTGATATCCATTTTCAGATAATAATTTATATAAAGAATTATCTGACCACAATTTGCTAATATGCTCTGATAATTGTCCAGCATTTCCGATCGTAAATCTCAAGCCAGTCTTTTCTGGTTCAATTAGTTCACCCAATCCCCCAATATTGGATACTATTGTCGGCAATTTCGCAGCCATAGCTTCTATCGCTACTTTACCAAAAGTTTCACCATAACTTGGAACAACGGCTATGTCACATTCGCAATATATTTTTGCGATTTCCGATTGACCTTTAAATCCCAAAAACACAACATTGCCTTGCAAGCCTAATTCCTTAATCATGCTTTTTATTAAATCCAAGTATTCCCGATTTATTGCAGTACCGACAATATAAAGAATGAGCCGACGCTCTATGACATTCTTTGCAATTGCAGCTGCGTTTAAAAGCACCTCGATACCTTTATCCACAGAGATTCTCCCAACAAATATTATCCTAAAATCATTTGTTATCTTTGGTTTTTTCTCTGATAAGGCTTTATCATATTCGTCAATATGTAATCCTTTGGGAATAATTAAAATTTTATCATCTTGTCCAAAATTAGTAATCAATAATTCTTTTAGGTAACGACTAACTGCAATTATGGAATGAGCTTCACCACAAAGAACTCTTTCAAAAGCGTAAGATAAAGTACCTGCATTGGCGGCTCTATTTTCCGGCGAAGTATTTAAAGCATAATCCGTATGCGAATGATATACAATTGGAGCTTTAAATACATCTTTTGCAAATATCGTTGATTCAGCTAAAAAATATCCATGAACAACGATTAAATCATATGAATGACCATCTTTAAGCAAATTCAGAATACCCAATTTTATTTGAATATTTTGATTGGCATATGCTTTTTGATAATCATCATCAAAACTTGCCGGTCGAGGTACTCTATATATTTCTATTTCTTCCATTTGCGAATATTCAAAATCAGCTTTTCCCTTATTCGGCTGAAATGTTAAAACACAAACGTGCCAATCATTCTCAGATAAATATTTGCATGTTTCATAAGTATGTATGGAAATCCCCCCGACATTGAAAGGAGGAAATTCCACTGATAAAATTAGCACATTCATATCATTACCTCTTTAAATTTATTTTTCTATCGCTATTTGCTTAACTCGTTAAATTCTGCCTAAATAGTTTTTAAAGTTTTGTTTCCTTGCCAATAAACAATTGTAGAGCTTTCGGCAATTAAAAATATAGACAATATATAGAAAAGGCAGGGAGGCAACAACCGTCAGCTCTACAACCGTTTATTCTTGTTAACAGCAGGCGCCGCAAGCAAGCGCCAACCCTTCCAAATCGTTCATAAGAGAGATTTTTACCAAAACGGGTTTCTTATATTTCATCATATTAACACCTCCTTTCCACGTTAAAATGATTAGTTAATTGTTAAACCCCATAACCCGCTAAAATTCAGCGTTTTGAGGT
>JAKSCG010000045.1 GCA_022360715.1 Halanaerobiales bacterium | reverse complement strand
GAATCCGGCAACGACCTACTTTCCCAGGAGGCCACCCTCCAAGTATCATCGGCACTGTGAAGCTTAACTACCGTGTTCGGGATGGGAACGGGTGTACCCTTCACGTTATAACCACCGGAAATTGAATCTCTAATTCAATTGAGTTGACAGTTGACAGTGTACAGTTGACAGTTAAAACCATCAAAACCTCCCCTGTTCTCTATCAACCAGGGTATATACCCTCAAAACAAAACAATGTAAAGCACGAATGATCGGAAAAACCATCTTCTTACTCACTATCACGCAATAAATCATTATTAATTATTCATTATTAACTATTCATTGCTTTATTGGTCAAGCCCTCGGTCTATTAGTATCAGTCAGCTAAATACATTACTGCACTTACACCTCTGACCTATCTACCATGTAGTCTGCATGGGACCTTACCCTTTCGGTGGGAAATCTTATCTTAGGGGGGGCTTCACGCTTAGATGCCTTCAGCGTTTATCCCTTCCGCACTTAGCTACCCAGCTGTGCACTTGGCAGTACAACTGGTGCACCAGTGGTGCGTCCATCCCGGTCCTCTCGTACTAAGGACAGCTCCCTTCAAATTTCCTGCGCCCGCGACAGATAGGGACCGAACTGTCTCACGACGTTCTGAACCCAGCTCGCGTACCGCTTTAATGGGCGAACAGCCCAACCCTTGGAACCTACTACAGCTCCAGGATGCGATGAGCCGACATCGAGGTGCCAAACCTCCCCGTCGATGTGGACTCTTGGGGGAGATAAGCCTGTTATCCCCAGGGTAGCTTTTATCCGTTGAGCGACGGCATTTCCACTCACTTACCGCCGGATCACTAACTCCAACTTTCGTTACTGCTCGAGGTGTCTCTCTCGCAGTTAGGCTACCTTCTGCGTTTGCACTCTTCGCGCGATTTCCGTCCGCGCTGAGGTAACCTTTGAACGCCTCCGCTACTCTTTAGGAGGCGACCGCCCCAGTCAAACTGTCCACCTGACAGTGTCCCTTAGCCGGCTAACGGCTACAGGTTAGAATTCCAGTACTCCAAGAGTGGTATCCCAACAGCGGCTCCTCACAGACTTGCGTCCATGTATCTCTGCCTCCCACCTATCCTGTACATGAAATACCAAAATCCAATATCAGGCTGCAGTAAAGCTCCATGGGGTCTTTCCGTCTTGTCGCGGGTAACTCGCATCTTCACGAGTACTTTAATTTCACCGGGTGTGTTGTTGAGACAGCGCTCAAGTCATTACGCCATTCGTGCGGGTCAGAACTTACCTGACAAGGAATTTCGCTACCTTAGGACCGTTATAGTTACGGCCGCCGTTTACTGGGGCTTAAGTTCTCTGCTTCGACCTAAATCTTACAGTTCCCCTTAACCTTCCAGCACCGGGCAGGCGTCAGCCCCTATACTTCATCTTTCGATTTAGCAGAGACCTGTGTTTTTGCTAAACAGTTGCTTGAGCCTCTTCTCTGCGGCCACTTCCAGAAAACAGAGAACACATATCCAGATTTCCTTCTCCACCACCTGAACATCTGTTCCCTGTTCTCTGTCATGGCATCCCTTCTCGCTAGCTTACGGGATCATTTTGCCGAGTTCCTTAACAACACTTCCCCCGATCGTCTTAGGATTCTCTCCTCACCTACCTGTGTCGGTTTGCGGTACGGGTACCTTCACTCTCGATAGCGGCTTTTCTCGTCAGTACGGAATCTTTCACTTCGGTACTTTTTTTCCCTTCCCTTCAGGCCTTCGAATCATCATGCGGACTTTCCTTCATGACTTTCTATCTCCCTTGGACGAGCTCTTCCTGTCGCTCGCTTGATTTATCCCCCTGCTTCCCCGCTTCTCTTTTAACCAGTGCCGGCAGTACAGGAATTTCAACCTGTTCTCCATCGACTACGCTTTTCAGCCTCGCCTTAGGTCCCGACTTACCCTGGGCGGACGAACCTTCCCCAGGAAACCTTAGGTTTTCGACGGTAAAGATTCTCACTTTACTCTCGCTACTCATTCCAGCATTCTCTCTACTATTTCGTCCACATGTCCTTCCGGTCATGCTTCTCCCTACTCTTAGTATGCTCCCCTACCGTTCATGATAACTGAGAACAGAGCCCCAGTTTCCTTTCCTTCTGACTCTCTGTTCTCCTTTATCTCGAACCCGCTGCTTCGGTGCACAGTTTAGCCCCGTTTATCTTCGGCGCAGGCCCACTTGACTAGTGAGCTATTACGCACTCTTTAAATGCTTGGCTGCTTCTAAGCCAACATCCTAGTTGTCTTTGCATGCCCACATCCTTTCCCACTTAACTGCAACTTTGGGACCTTAGCTGGCGGTCTGGGCTGTTTCCCTCTCGACTGCGAAACTTATCTCACGCAGTCTGACTCCCAGTTCTTCTCTGTCCGGCATTCTTAGTTTGATAGGGTTCGGTAACCCGGTAAGGCCCCTAGCCCATTCAGTGCTTTACCTCCGGCAGTTCTTCTCTGAGGCTAGCCCTAAAGCTATTTCGGGGAGAACCAGCTATCTCCGGGTTCGATTGGAATTTCTCCTCTACCCACAGCTCATCCCCCGATTTTTCAACATCGGTGGGTTCGGTCCTCCACGAGATTTTACTCCCGCTTCAACCTGTCCATGGGTAGCTCACCCGGTTTCGGGTCTATTATATGCGACTTCTCCGCCCTTTTATGACTCGGCTTCCCTTCGGCTCCGTACCTTCTCTGTACTTAACCTTGCCGCACACAATAACTCGCTGGACCGTTCTACAAAAAGTACGCTGTCGAGCCTTAACTCTCTCCAACTTCTTGTAAACATAGGGTTTCAGGTTCTCTTTCACTCCCCTCCCGGGGTTCTTTTCACCTTTCCCTCACGGTACTTCTCCTCTATCGGTCACCAGTTAGTATTTAGCCTTGGAAGGTGGTCCTCCCTGCTTCCCAACAGGTTTCACGTGCCTGTTGGTACTCCGGATCCTGTCCTGCCTTCTCCACTTTCGCATACGGGACTTTTACCCCCTCTGGTCTCGGCTTTCCATCCGCTCATTCTGCTAGTGGTTCTGGTCATTTCGACAGTCCTCTACCCCACACACTTGCCTCTAACGCTACAGTTTTCTGCACCGCTTGAGGCAAGTGCCTGGTTTGGGCTCTTCCGCTTTCGCTCGCCACTACTTACGGAATCACTTTTGTTTTCTTTTCCTGCGGGTACTTAGATGTTTCAGTTCCCCGCGTCTACCCCTGCACGGCTATTTATTCACCTTGCAGTACCCGGGCATTTACCCCGGGTGGGTTCCCCCATTCGGACATCCACGGGTCTATGGCTATTTGCGCCTCACCGTGGCTTTTCGCAGCTTATCACGTCCTTCTTCGGCTCCTGGTGCCTAGGCATTCTCCCTATGCTCTTTTTAGCTTGATCGATTAAGGTATGGGGACACACCTTTCAGATTGACAGGTATTCCTTTTTCGTTAAGGAATGTCCCCAGTCTATCCTCAGGTACCTGCATTCCTTTATTCAAGAAATGTCTCCCCAGTACTTATTTGAAATAATCTTGTATTGCATCAGTTTAAAAATCCACATGCTTTTTGTGGTTTTTAAACTGGTATAATGCTTGGATTTTCTTACCTTTATCTTTGTGAGCTTTGTTCTCCATCTTTGAGTTTGAGTCGGTGTTTTTTTAAAACACCTTTCCTAAGCTTTTTGATTCGTAATATGTTTGTTACCCTTTATTACTCATCTTTATTCTGCATTATATAGTTTTCAAGGTACAGTGCTTGACTTTTTGCTATCGCAAAAAGCAACTTGGTGGAGATAAGGAGATTCGAACTCCTGACCCCCTGCTTGCAAGGCAGGTGCTCTCCCAACTGAGCTATACCCCCATACCAAAAAACAGATGGCCGGAAAACCAGAAAACAGACCGGTTAAAATCTCGTTTTCCAAATCTCTCTCTGTTCTCTCCATTTCAGGGCTTGGGCCCTGAAAAGTAAACGTGTATAGAACTCGTCTTCCACCATGGCAATCTGCCTTCCGGCATACACCACAATGTCCGACCTAGGATTCCTGGCCTTTACTTCCTTAACCCTCATCTTCCGCGTTTTGCTTACGCAAACCGCTTCCGCTTGGGCTTTTCTCCGTAATGACCCTTATCTCCTTAGAAAGGAGGTGATCCAGCCGCACCTTCCGATACGGCTACCTTGTTACGACTTCACCCCAATCATTTGACCCACCTTCGGCAGCGCTCTCCCGGCACTTATTAGTCCCAGGTTAAACTACTGACTTCGGGTGTTTCAAACTCTCATGGTGTGACGGGCGGTGTGTACAAGGCCCGGGAACGTATTCACGGCAGTATGCTGACCTGCCATTACTAGCAATTCCAACTTCACGTAGGCGGGTTTCAGCCTACGATCCGAACTGAGACCGTTTTTGAGGTTTTGCTCCCTCTCGCGAGTTCGCTTCCCGTTGTTAACGGCCATTGTATTACGTGTGTAGCCCAGGTCATAAGGGGCATGATGATTTGACGTCGTCCCCACCTTCCTCCACCTTGTCGGTAGCGGTCCCATTAGAGT
>JAKSCG010000088.1 GCA_022360715.1 Halanaerobiales bacterium | reverse complement strand
TTAAGTCAATTACTGGGTCAGCGAAAAATAGTCGATTATCCGGTAATTAAAGATTTAATTGAACCGGGCTGGCGGGACAGGTATCAGCTCATAACCACAATAAAACAGGTTAAAGATAATAATGGAGGGATTATGGCAGGTTTATATCAGGTTGATATTTCAATCAGTTGCTCGGAAGCAGCGCAACAAGAACTTTATCGCCTGTCAACGATGATCTATCAGCCCGGGGAGGGAACAGTAAATGAGGGATCAGCGGCAGGCCGGCTTGACCCTGCTTGAAGTATTATTAGCGCTCAGTCTGTCTGCCCTGTTGATGATCAGTGCCGCTAATATGTTGTCATCTGCCCATAATGGCTGGACAGAGCAGAATGCGGTAATAGCCGGGTATCAAGACGGACAGCTAGTCCTGGAACTGCTCGCTAATCATATCCGTCAAGCTGCGGAAATAGAACTCAACGGGAAGAGTCGGTTGAACATTGTCATCAATAACCCCGGCGGAAAAAAGGAGCGATTTAGCTACCAACACTATTATTCAGCCGGGGTACCGGCGCTGGGTATGGTGAAGCGGGGAGGAATTCAGCCGGTCTTAAACGGGGTTAAGTTAATTGAATTTGAGGATATCAACGGGGATATGAGTCTAATAAAAATAACCCTGGAGCTGGTTAAGACAAGGGATAGTAAGATCAGGTATCAAACCCTGGTCGCCCCGCGGAAAAGGGGGGTAATTAACTATGCGGAGATTTAAGGAGCAAGGTGCAGTCCTCTTCTTGGTTTTGGTGATGATTACGATTATTATCGGGATCTCTTCCTGCCTTTTTTTAGGGAGCAGACTTAATTTTAAACTGGCTGCCAATATTGCTGCCGCTAAAAAATCCTTATATGCGGCCGAAGCGGGGATCGAGTATGGGAAATACTTAGTCTGCCAGGTTTATCAGGGCCTGCCGCCACAAGATTTAAACGGTAATTGCTATCGGCCGGGGAGACCGTTCCTCCGGGCTTATCCCTTAAATAACGGGAGTAATTTTACCCTGGTATATGATCAATCCCAAAAACCGACTGAGTTGATCATCGTGGCCGAAGGTGAGTATCAGGGGGTTAAGCAAAAAATAAGGGTGGTTGTAGGTCTAAAAGACGGTTAATAAAATCTGCCGGTCAGGCAGGATATTTAGATCGAATCAAGAAATATGTAGTGATAAGGAGGGAGTAGCATGTTGGAGTTTAGTACTGCCGGTGAATCCCACGGCAAGGGTTTACTGGTGATCATAGATGGTCTGCCGGCCGGGATTGAGATTGATCCGGGGCTGGTTAACAGCAAACTGGCCAGACGTCAGGGGGGCTACGGCCGGGGAGGCCGGATGAAGATTGAGCGAGATCAGGTAGAAGTGCTCAGCGGGATCAGGTCCGGCCAGACACTCGGTAGTCCGGTCGGTTTATTAATTAATAACCGTGACTGGCAGAACTGGCAGGGGGTGATGGCGCCATTTGCGCAAGGTTTAGCCGCGGAAACGATTGAGATTAAGCAAGATGGCAGGATCAAGCAGGTCCAACCCCGGGTCAGCCGACCCCGGCCCGGTCATGCCGACCTGGCCGGGGCAATTAAATATAATACCCATGATATCCGTAATATTCTGGAAAGGGCCAGTGCCCGTGAGACCGCAGCCCGAACTGCCGTCGGGGGGATTACTGATCAACTGCTGCGGTATTTTCAAGTGGAGATCATTAGCCATTTGGTCCAACTGGGGGAGGTCACTGCTCCCACAGAACCGGTCAGCTTTCAGCAATTAAAGGAAAGGGTGACCGAGTCACCCCTTAATTGTTATGACCAGGTTAAAGAAGAGGAGATGGTGGCCTTAATTGACCGGGTGCGGACCGACGGGGATAGCCTGGGCGGTGTGATTGAACTCGTTACTACACCGCTTCCGGTCGGACTGGGCAGTTATAGTCAGTGGGATCGGCGCCTGGACGGGAGGTTAGCGGCTGCTTTGCTCAGTATCCCGGCGATCAAAGGTGTCGAGATCGGCCCGGCCTTTGCCAATGCCGGCAAAAAAGGCTCCGAGGTCCATGATCAGATTTACTATAAACAGGAACAGGGGTATTATCGGCTGACCAACCGGGCCGGTGGAATAGAGGGGGGGATCAGTAACGGCGAGCCCCTCTTGATCCGCGTGGCGATGAAACCGATTCCGACCCTTTACCGGCCCCTTAATTCCGTTGATATCGGGAATAAAGAGCCGGTGGCCGCCGGAGTGGAACGTTCCGACATTACGGCAGTGCCGGCGGCCGGGGTAGTGGCTGAGGCGATGGTCAGTTTTATCCTGGCCGATAGTTTATTAGAGAAATTTGGCGGCGATCACCTGGAAGAGATCCTGGATAATTACCGTCGCTATCGGACCCGGGTAGAGAGTTTTTAAAGAAAGGGATCAAGCTAATGATTATTGCACTGGTCGGTTTTATGGGAACAGGCAAAAGTAGTGTCGGGACAAGGCTGGCTACCCGGCTGGCCCTGGATTTTATCGATCTTGATCAACTGATTGAAGAACAGGAAGAGCGGAATATCCCGGCCATTTTTGCGGAAGAGGGGGAAGGATATTTTCGGCAGCTTGAGAGTGAGTTGCTCCAGGGTTTGCTTGCCGGGCAAAGGGAGATGGTCCTTGCTACCGGCGGGGGGGTTGTCCTTTCGGAGGTTAACCGGAGGATTCTGCAGAACAAGACCTTTCCCGTCCGATTGACCGCGACTCCGGCCGAGATCCGGGCACGGATAGATGGGAAGGGGAGGCCCCTGCTTGAATCAGCTGACCCGGTCGGAAGGATCTTATCTCTTCTCAAGGAGCGAGAGCCTTATTACCGGGAATTTACTCATAGAGTGGACACAGTCGGGAAGAATATTGAAGAGGTAGTCGAGGAGATTGTTAACTTAATCAAGAGGAATGGAGTTGATCAATTTGCCGGAGATCAGGATAAGGATCAGGGAGCAGGAACGTAGCTATCCGATCTATATTGAGCAAGGGGGTCGTTATGAACTGGGTAAGTTGCTGCGAGATTGGTATCAGGGGGACCGGGTCTTTTTGGTTAGTGATCATAAGGTCAATAGTTTATATGGCCAGGAGATCGGCCAGGTCCTCGACAAGGCAGGTTTGACGGTAGTTACCTATCTCTTACCCCAGGGGGAAAAGGCTAAGTCCTTCAGTTATCTGGAAAAAGGTTATGAGCTGTTATTGGAGAATGATTTTAAGCGTGACCATTTGATTCTGGCCCTGGGCGGGGGAGTCGTGGGTGACCTGGCCGGTTTTCTGGCTGCTACCTTTATGCGGGGGCTCCCTTATATCCAAATACCGACGACACTATTGGCCCAGGTCGATAGCAGTATCGGGGGTAAAACCGCGATTAACCACCGGAAGGGAAAGAATCTAATCGGTTCTTTTTATCAACCGCAGATGGTGCTGATTGATCCCGGATTTTTAACGACCCTGGCTCCGGCTGAGTTTAGAAATGGGATGGCGGAGGTACTGAAACACGGCTTGATCGCTGACCGGGAATTTACTTCTTTTTTGTTGGAGAAAAGGGATGAAATTTTAAAGCTGAAGCTTGCTGAGCTTAGTCGGATGATTTATTATTCCTGCCGGATCAAAGCCGGGGTGGTTACTGAGGATGAAAAAGAGCAAGGGATTAGAGCCCACCTGAACTTCGGCCATACGATCGGTCACGCCCTGGAAGCAGTAACCGGATTTAACAAGTATAAACACGGAGAGTCAGTAGCGGTGGGGATGATCGGTGCGGCCAGACTGGCTCAGCGCTTGAACTACCTGGAGCAAGCAGCAGTTCGCTATATCGAAGAACTGCTCAGCAGCTATGACCTTCCCCTTTCCTTCCAATATGCTGAGGATACCGGGCAGATTTTTGAGTATCTTTTTTATGATAAAAAAGTCAAGGCCAATAAGCTAAGGTGGGTTTTGTTAAAAGGGATCGGTTCGGCTTGCCTGGCCGAAGCGGTAGACGAAGAACTGGTCAAAGATATACTGGAGGGATTGAAATGATCAAAATTGCGGTAATTCACGGTCCTAATTTAAATATGCTGGGAATGAGAGAACCGGAGGTGTACGGCTCATTAACACTGCAAGAGGTAAATCGACTAATTAGCAAAGAAGCCGGCCGATTGAAGATTGAAGTGGAGATCTTTCAAAGTAATCTCGAAGGGGAGATTGTCAATTTTATTCAAGCTGGTTACCCCGGTTTTGACGGGATTGTGATTAATCCGGCCGGCCTTACCCATTATAGTATTGTCCTGCGCGATAGCCTGGTAACGGTTAAATTACCGGTAATTGAAGTTCATATTAGCAATATTTATCAAAGAGAAGACTTCCGCCATAAATCGGTAATCGCCCCGATTGCGGTCGGACAGATTAGCGGTTTAGGGATTAGGGGTTATTTATATGCCCTAGCTGCGCTGACTAATATCTTAAAAAAAGCTAGTTATTAAGCAAAACTGGCATTGAATTAAGGTTAATTAAAACCGGAAACAAGTAAAAGCAAAAAGAGGACAATTATTATCGAAAAAACAGGAGGCAGATTAATGATTTCAACTAACGAATTTCATAATGGCTTAACAATTGAACTATCCGGGACTGTTTTTCAGGTTGTAGAATTCCAGCATTCAAAAACTGGTCGCGGCGGGGCCTTTGTCCGGGCCAAACTGCGCGACCTGGAGAACGGCGGGGTGATTGAAAAAACCTTTCGGGCCGGGGAGAAGGTCAATCGGGCCCATGTGGAACAATGCCAGAAACAATTTTTATACCGGAGTAATCAGGATTTTATTTTTATGGATAATGAGACCTATGAGCAAATTGTGATCAATGAAGAACAACTGGGGGATAAGATCAATTATTTAAAAGAAAATATGACCCTGTCGGTACTGATGTACAAAGAACGGCCGATCGACATCACACTCCCGACTTCTGTTCAGTTGAAGGTAATAGAGACCCAGCCCGGGATCAAAGGGAATACAGTTTCCGGAGGTTCCAAACCGGCCAAGCTGGAAAGCGGGGCAGTTGTTCAGGTTCCTTTATTTATTGAAGAGGGAGATTTGATTAGAGTTGATACCAGAAGCGGTGAGTACCTGGAGCGGGTTTAGCAATCGGAAAGATAGGGGGTAAAACGATTGGACTATGTAGTTTTAGGGGCCGGTATTGCTGGGGTATCAGCTATCCGGGAAATAATTAAAAGGAGAAAACCGGCCGATCGGATAACCTTAATAACGGAAGAAGCCTATCCTTTTTACTACCGGCCACGGTTAATTGAGTGTCTTTCCGGCCAGGTTGGGATTGAACAGATTATGATCCACCGGCAGGACTGGTTTGCCGACAATGGGGTCGACCTTTTTCTGGCGGAAAGGGTAGAGCAGATCGATCTTAATCAAAAATTGGTATTTACCTCTAAAAATCAGCATCAATATGAACGACTTTTACTGGCGACCGGTGCCCATTGCTTTGTACCGCCGATCAGGGGGGTAGAAAAGGGGAATATATTTACCCTGCGTAATGGTCAGGATGCCGTTTCGATCTATGCTCAGGCCTGTCGCTCGCGTAAGGCGGTTGTGCTCGGCGGGGGTTTGCTGGGACTGGAATCAGCCTACAACCTACACCAGGCCGGTCTGGAGGTAGAGGTAATTGAGAGCCTTGATTGGTTACTGCCCCGGCAATTAGATCAGGCCGCCGGCGCACTCCTCAAAAAAATGCTTGAGCAGAAGGGACTCAAAATTAATCTAGGGGTCAAGACCCTGGAATTTAATGGGGAGAATAGGGTTAAAGGACTTCTCCTCTCCGACGGCCGAGAGATCGGAACTGAGCTGGTCTTACTTTCAACCGGTGTCCGGCCAAATACTAAATTGGTGGAAGAGTTGCCCGGAATATCGCGGGGGATGGGAATCAAAGTTAATCAATATATGGAAACAGGGGTGGCTAATGTCTTTGCCGCCGGTGATGTTGCCGAATATGGCGGTATCTGTTACGGCATCTGGGGCCCGGCCGCTTTACAGGGTAGAGTTGCCGGGGTAAATATGTCCGGTGATAAGATGGTCTTCCAGCCGCCTTTACCATCACATAAACTGAAGGTAGCCAATATTAATGTAATTTCATTGGGTATCATCGACCCGGGTGAGCGGTATAGCTGTCAAATTGAAGAAAAGGAAGATGCCTACAAAAAGGTAGTCCTGGCTGGTGAGCAAGCGGTCGGTGCGATTGTGGTCGGTAATTTTGCCGGACTCGAGCAATTGCTCAGTACAATCAAACAGA
>JAKSCG010000154.1 GCA_022360715.1 Halanaerobiales bacterium | reverse complement strand
TACGACGAAAAGCACGGAAACTAGAAAGCCAAATCATATAACTTCCCTTGGACAAACAACCTTCGTCACGCTCGATCATATACTGAGCATAACGGAGGTTTTTTTATGCTATTTGATATGTCTATGTTGTCCTCTTTGTTTAAGGAGTTTCCGGCTCTACTGGCGTACGTCAATAAGAATGCTACCTTTCTAAGGCCGCTCCCACCGGACCAGGAAAAAGAATGCATAAGAAAAATGAAAGAAGGAGATAAGACAGCGAGGGATAAGCTGGTGGAGCATAATCTGCGTTTGGTCGCCCACATCGCAAAAAAGTATAATAATTGCCGGGATACAGAAGATCTCATTTCCATAGGAACCATCGGCCTGATCAAAGCAATCAACACATTTAATGATAAAAAGGGCACACATTTGGCCACATACGCAGCACGCTGTATAGAAAATGAAATACTAATGAGCATACGGGTGAATAAGAAGAGAAACTATGAAATGTCGCTCAATGATCCCATCGGAATCGACAGAGAAGGGAACACGATCTCACTCATAGATATCCTGGGCACAGATAGCGACGATGTCCTCGACAAAGCCTACACCAATATACAAATAGAGAAAATGAAAAAAAAGATGGATCAATGCCTGAACTGCAGGGAAAAATTTATCATTAAAAACCGTTATGGGTTCAATATGCAGCCAAGGCTGACCCAAAGGGAAATCGCAAAAAAACTACACATCTCCAGATCCTATGTATCCAGAATCGAAAAGAAAGCCATCAGTAAGCTGCACTGCGCACTAAACTGCGAATAATATCCTCTATACAGATGAATACCAAACCTTGTTACCTTGGGAAAATAATGATACAATAAATGCTATTGTAATATTCGCGCTAACAAGGAGAACACAATGAGAGAAATCAAAGTAAGACAGCTTAGCTACGAGGCTTTTGCCCCATATGGGGAGTTCAAAAGTTTGCTTAATCCCACTACCCAGTGCTTTGGCAGTGAACCTATTAAGTTTTATCGTGATATTTTGCAGCAGCCGCTGGGCAGCAAAGCCCGGGCATCCTACTCTGTTTGCCGTACCACATGGCGCGAACTGGTCATCGATGTGACAGAGTACCACAATCATTGTGCCGAGGTGATACTTCCTCTGGATGGCGATCTCTATATGCATGTGGGCCCTGCTTCGCAAAATGGTAATGTACCTCTGGACGAGTTTGAGGTATTTTACCTGCCGAAGGGGACCATGGCTATATTGAAGCCCGGTGTGTGGCATCATGCCGGCTACTGTGTCGGTGAAAATCCGGTCAACGCCCTGGTGGTGCTCAATGAGCGCACCTATGCCACAGACTGTGTTGTCTACCAGATACCAGAAGGAGATCAGATAAAAATCGTCGTCTAATGACGGTGGTCATAACATAATATGGGATTATTACAGCCTCTAAAAAAAGTACGAACGATACATGAGCTCACGGTTGATTACTTCAAGGCTATCGGAGTAAAGTACCTATTAGTCGATATGGATAATACGCTTCTGCCCTGGCACTGCAAAGAAATATCAGAAGAAGTCTATGACTGGGTGAATGAGATCCGCCATAGTGATATCGGTATCTGTGTCATCACCAATAGCCAAAAGGAGCGGGCCCGGCGGGTCATGAGAAGGCTGGACGTTCCCGTGATTTGGAATGCATTGAAGCCTCTTCCTTTCGGATTCATCAGGGCGAGAAAGCGCATAGAAGGCGTAAAAGAAAAATGTGTCGTCATTGGTGACCAGATATTCACCGATGTCATTGGGGCCAATTTGGTCGGGTTTAGGAG
>JAKSCG010000049.1 GCA_022360715.1 Halanaerobiales bacterium | reverse complement strand
TTTATTAACCTTTGGGATGAAGCATAGTTCTTTATATTTAAGATCCTTTTTTGAGGGAGTAACTGTGATGGTAGCCGGAATTGGTATCGGCTTTCTCTTTGCTCTTTTCTTTTCTTCAATTTTTGAAAGCATAACCTATTCTGGATCGATGGAAACATATGTCATGGTGTTCGGTGGTCCTTATCTTAGGTTTTCCTTTATTGCCAAAGCAGTTTTATTGATTAGTCTTTTCTTAGGCTTTACAGGGCTAAGGGCTTCCTTTAAATCATTATATAATTATTTAAAGCTGGAAGTTAGAGAGATTGCCAGTATTAATCTTTAATTAAGGATGAGCTAGTCTTTAATGTTTTATTAAATATAAAGATTGAGGGGGATAATTAATGAAATTTATTTCTTTTAAACAATTATCTTTGCCAGGAATATTTTCTTTGCTGCTGACTTGTTTTACCTTAAGTATTTTATTTGTTTCTGCTGTTGAGGCAACTGATTATGCTCAAGAGATCATGGAGAAGGCCGATTCTTTTTATGGAGAAGAGATGAAATTTACTTTTAGAATTGAAGATTATGAAGATGGTGAACAGGTACGGTACTATCTTTTTGAAGGTTATACTAGGGGTGTTGATAAATACTTATTAGTTGCTAATGAGCCTGCTGTTATGAGAGGAGTGGTTCATATGCGAATAGGGGATACAATCTATAACTATTTACGAAGGATTGATCGGATGCACCAACGATCTGCCAAAGAAAATTTTCAGAATTCGGTGTTCAGTCAGGAGGATGTTTTGAATGTTCAATTAGCAAATTTTTATTTTGTTAAGGGGTATGAAGAGCTTGCGGAGGAAGGACAGACTTTATATGTTTTAGATTTAGAGGCCAGATCACAGGAAGTAGCCTATAATCGGATTAAATCCTATATTGATACAGAGACTTTTTACCCGGTAAGGAGGGAGTATTTTTCTTTTGCGGGGGATTTAATAAAGGAATTGGTAGTTGAAGATATCAGGGTTGAGGATGGTATGTTGGCTTTATATGAGTTTACTATGTATGATACTTTACGTAAAGGATATTATTCCCGGGTTACGATGAAAGACTTTAATTATGAAAAAGATATTCCGGATACTTATTTTACTCGTTCCTTTATGAAGATGATAGCCAGATAAGCTATTTTAAGTTATTTTTTTGAGGAGGGATTTTTAATTGAAGGGTTCTAAAATATATTCTTTTTTCAGTAAGGTTATATCGGGTTTGATATTTTTTATATTCCTTTTCACAGTAGGGCCTTCTGTTGACGCTATGGATATTCATGGGGGTTTTTCCTCGAGTTTTTCCTATTTTATTTTAAATAAGGATTCTTTATTGGCAGATAATCAGGCAAATTTGTCTACATTTATTGGAGGTAATCTTTATTTTCAGAGCAGGGATCGAGATCTTATACAATATTATCTTGATTTAAGTTTTGAAGGTAGTTATGCCGGGAGTAAGAATCATTCTACATCTCGAATAAAACTAGCACCGGTTGATTTAGGTGTAAATCAGTTGTATGTAATGGTTCCTTTTTCACACCGTTCTTTTGTTTATCTGGGAAAAAAGTTAAAGGAGTTTGGAGTAGCTAATTTTTTTAATATTTCCAATCAGATAAGTCCTAAATATATGACTGATTATGATTTTTCAAGAAAGGCCCCCGGACTTATTGAATGGCATCGAATTCATTCATTTAACTTTACTTATGGGCTGATGCTTAATTTTCAGGAGGCTAGAAGGTGGGATGAGACACAGTTAACAACTTTTTTTGACAGTAGGTGGCAGGATTTAAGTGTAGAAGGGTATTTATACTATCAACCTGATCAAAAAGATTATGACTTTGCTTTAAACTCTATTTATCAGTGGGGAGATTATCAGTTTTATATCGAATCTATTTTTAAAGGTAAAGCTGAGCAGTGGATATTAAGTGATGATCTTAGTGCTCCATTGAAAAGAAGAGCTCTGGAAGATTATTTAAATCTGGTTTTAGGTACTTCGGTTAGTTTTGATGATTTTGAAGTATCATTAGAGTATCTTTACCGCCATGAAGGTCTTGATCAGAAAGAACAGGAGGAGTTTATCAATTATTTGGGGAGCGTGCCCTTAGATGTCCGCATGGGAAAGATTGGCGACTATTATTCAGCTAATGCCCTTTTGCAGAATTATCTTGGTTTTAGTTTTTCAATGAGTTCTTTTTTGGTTAATGATCTTTCTTTTGCTCTTTCTACACTGCTCTCTTTTCAACCGGAAATTGATCGGTTTGAAGATTATGCCAGCTATCGGATTACTACTAATTTAGGGTATCCTCTAACTCAAAATCTAGGAATTAAATTAGGTTATAGTTATCAGGGTGGTGGGGAATGGGGGGAATATAGCCGTCTCCAGTCTCATCGTAATCTTTATACCTTTTCTTTAGCTTATGCATTTTAAAAAAGTTGTTACCAGAATTAAGTAAGTACTATAATTTATTAATTTGGAGGTTTTACTATGATTGAATTAAAGAATATCAAGAAGAAGTATCAGCGGGGAGTAAATGAACTCTGGGCATTAAAGGGTATATCATTAAAAATTGAGCAAGGAGAATTTATCGCGTTTAAAGGGCCTTCTGGTAGTGGCAAGACTACTTTGTTAAATATTGTCGGTTTATTAGATTCCGCGACAGAAGGTGAATATTTGCTTGATGGTAAAGATGTTTCAGCGACAAAACATAAAAAGCGCTCACGTTTACGGGCTGCTTATTTGGGGTTTATCTTTCAAAATTTTAACTTGATCCCGGAATTGAGTGTTTATGAGAATGTTGAGATTCCGCTCTTGATCGCCGGAGAAAATAAAAAACATCGACAGGTAAAGGTAGAAGAGATGGTGGAAGCTGTTGGACTGGCTGACCATATTAAACACCTACCCGGAGAGTTATCAGGTGGGCAGATGCAGCGAGTTGCTATTGCCCGTGCCTTAGTGAAGAATCCTCCTCTAGTTATTGCTGATGAACCTACTGCTAACTTAGATACAAAGACAGGAACTGAGATTATTGAATTAATGAAAGGATTAAATGAGAAATATAAGGTAACCTTTCTTTTTGCCACTCATGACGAAACAATAATTGATTATATGGAAGGAATTTTTC
>JAKSCG010000025.1 GCA_022360715.1 Halanaerobiales bacterium | reverse complement strand
TTTAAGTAATTTCCAGTAACTCCTGGATATCCTCCCAGGTAATAGTTTGTAATAGATTATCGTTTTCTTCAACCAGATGATCAAAGATATCCTGTTTTTTCTTTTGCAATTTAAGCATCTTTTCCTCTACCGTTCCCCTGGTAATTAACCTGTATACCACCACCCGATTGTGTTGACCCAACCGGTGAGCCCGATCGGTGGCTTGACTTTCTACCATCGGGTTCCACCAGGGGTCCACATGGATTACTACATCGGCAGCAGTAAGGTTAAGCCCGGTCCCCCCTGCTTTAAGACTGATCAAAAATGATTTAATATCCTGGTTTTCATTAAAGTTTCTGACCCGTTCCATTCGGTCCCGGGTACTCCCGTCAAGATATTCGTACAATATTCCCCTCTTTTCCAATTCATTCCTGATGATCTTTAACATTTTAACAAATTGACTAAAAACCAATAATTTATGACCACCCCCTACCGCCTCTTCGACGATTTCCAGCAGTGCATCCAGTTTGCCCGAATTCTGTTTTATGCCCTCTTTCCCCAGGATCAAGGCCGGGTGATTACAGAGTTGGCGAAGTCGGGTTAATGCCGCCAGGATATTAATCCGGACCTGATTAAAACCCTTTTCACTAACTGCCTTAACAATCTCACTCCGAACCTGTTCCAGCACGAACCGGTAAGTATCCTCCTGCAATCTGGTCATCTCTACCAAGTGGGTATTGGTGATCTTATCGGGCAACTCGGTCAGGACCTCTCTCTTCTTCCGCCGGAGGATAAAGGGGGCAACCCGTTTTTTTAATTCTTCCATTTTGTCTAGCTGCTCCTCTTTCATGATCGGGTTCAAATAATTTTGGCTGAAATAACTGTGGTTACCCAGATAACCCGGCATGATAAAATCAAAAATTGACCATAGTTCATCAACTGAGTTCTCCAGGGGAGTACCGGTCAAGGCCAGTCTCCGCTCGGCTTTAATACTCTTTACCGCCCTGGCCCGATGAGTCTTGTAGTTTTTAATATGCTGGGCCTCATCCAGGACGCAATAGGAAAATTGAATTCCTTCCCGGTTAAACTCCAAATAATCCCGACTTAAAACAGCATAGGAAGTAATCACCAACTGATATTCCCCAAAAGAAACCCGCATCCCCTTCCGATGATCCGGAATCCCATAATAAACCAGATAGTCGGTTGAAGGAAAAAACTTTTCAATCTCTCCGGCCCAGTTATAGATTAAGGTCCGGGGACAGACGACCAGCACCGGTTGCTCCAGCGGACGGCTTTTCAGCAGGGTCAAAACCTGGACAGTTTTACCCAGGCCCATCTCATCAGCCAGGATCCCCCCAAAATGATATTTATCCAGGAAACTCAACCAAAAATATCCTTTTTTCTGGTAATTCCTCAGTTTATTCCTGACCTCACCCGGTATCGCTACCTCTTCTACCGGATTATCCTGGCTAATGTCATGCTCCAACTGATCATAGACTTTATTGCCCTGAATAGAGATACCGGCTTCCCGGATTAGTTCACGATAATAAAGGAGGTTATAAAACCTGCTGCGATATTTGTCCTCCGTTTCCTTCTGCTCAGCCTGTTTGATCATCCTGGAAATTCGCTCTTCCTGTTCACCGTGCTGCAGGATAAAATAACTATTGTCGATCACAATATAGGGTTCACCTTTGGCATTATAGGAAATCATCTGTTGTATTTCCTGTCGGGTATATGATTTGCCCCCCAAATTATAGGTAATACTAAACTCAAACCAATCAATCCCCCCACCCGGATCAACAGTGATGACCGGTTCCAATTCAACCGTATTTATTTCAATTCCGTTAAAATTCTCAGTAGTAGCAACCTCCCAATCTTCAGGCATATGGATAAAACCATCAGTAATAAACTCCTGAATATCACCGTTATCTTTAATCACAAATTCATCCGGTCTAACCAAAAAACCATAATCCTCCAGTAACTTAACCAATTTTTTTAAGGGTTGATTATCTCGACCATACCATATTTTGGGGTTATTCTCATCTCTGCTATAGTCCCGTTCTTCCGGCTCAATACTAAGTATCTCGGTGTTGCGGTAATTTTGTCCGTTGATTTCTACGTTGGCTCGGCAAACTACATTATTTTCACGAAAGTCAAACTCCAGTTTAATTTTCGGTTCATACTGGATTAGCTGATATTCCTGCAGGTCTGGCGCAAGCTCCAACTGCGGCCATTTTTCTTTTAAGGCCGGGATAACCTCAAATAACAGTTCCCCTTCCCGCCCGGTCGGAATTTTAATCGGTCCGGGCAGGTGATCAGTCGTACTCAAATCAACCGGACTAATCAACGAATCAGTAACTGACCAGGCAATTTGGGCAAAACGATCCCGGTAAATGGGGTAATCGACCACCGCATTCCCAATCACGATCTCCTGCTCATCCCCTTTAATTACTAATCCGGGCACCAGTAGTTGGCCGATTTCAGCTTGTCGCTGATTTTCTTCCAGGTAAACGATATAATTGTCGATTAAATCCAGTAAGAAGAGAAAATTTTCTCGACTCTTAGGTAATAAAAGGATATTTGCCGCTCTGCCTTTGCTTTTCTCCAGTTCCTTCAACCGCTCAATCATGGCAAACTCAACCTCAGAAAAATAAATCTGTAATTTTTGTTCTTGCCGCCGGAAGACCGGTGATTCAATAGTATAGCGAATTATTTTATTGATCACTTCATCAGATAAAGTATCCGACTTAATCCACAACTTAAAATTGACCAGGTCGCTCATAAAACCCTTGACAGTATAGAATAGCTGGGTAGGGAGCTGATTATCCCTAATCCCACTGTATTCAACCAATTTATTATAATTATTAAGAATCAGATAGTGCTCCAGGATAGCCTGATAATCCTGCACAATAAATTTACACAGGACTGCAACCTGGTGTTTACAGATATCTCCCCAGTCATAAAGGCAACTGCAACTACCTTTAAAATAAATTTCTTTACCGATAATTTGTAAATTAATCTCCACCAGATAGCTGCTACTTCCCCGCACCCGGGCTTTGATCGCTAAACCATCCCCTTCCTGATCAGTAAGATGATAGTCCTTGATATATTTATTTTGAAAATAATTTAATCCCCGTTGGTAGATCGTATCCGGGATATGATTGCGGAAATTTCTGATCGTTAACACCTGCTCACCCTCTTATCCTTTGCTTTAATCAGCTTATTAATTGATCCTTATTTTATTATATCTTAAAAACTTATTTAAAATCAATTTATCGCCCCTCCTCCTATTTCTCCAATAAAATAAACCCAGCAAAGATTTGCTGGGTTTATTACCCCTGAGTTATTATACTATATAAAATATAATTTAACCGTTATATACCGGAACGGTATTGGCACCGTGTGGTAGTAAATAAACTAAATCACTTTCAGCTACTTTTTCGGCCATAAACTGCTCAAGATCAGTCACCGGGATCATAAAGGAACTGCGAGTTAACTCCGATCCCAGTTGGCTATATAAATAAATCGGGTGTTTTTCGGCCACGCGGGCAATCGCAAAGGCCTTATGGCCACCCAGCTCAAAATTATTTTTAATTCTGTCGCCTAGTGATGCCGGCCCTGCAGCCTCTTTTAACCACCTTTCAAAGACATCTTCCCCCAGGCCTTCTCCACATTCGGCAATCAGGAGAATCGGAGCCCCCTCTTTAGCACAATAGGAGGCATTTTCCAGGGCTTTCTGGGCTTGATACATATTAATATCTTTCGGAAAGCCCCCGGCGCTGACGATGACCAGGTCGGCAAAAGTATCAAAACTGACCGCAGAACTTTCCCGGCAGACCGTAACCCCCACCTCCCAAGCTTTTTTATAATCACCTACAACCAGATCGATTACTTCATTCTTACTATCTACCACCACATTGGCAATAAAGTCTAAGCCAATTGTTTCAGCCGCCTCCATAGTGAGCTGATGAAATTTATTCCCGTTTAGATTGGCTGTCTTCGACTCCGGTAATCTCATTAAGGCGTGGTGGGCTTCGATCGTTTCCCGGCCACAGACACCGGGGAATAATGATTTTCTGCCCCCGGAATATCCGGCCATATAATGGGGGGCAATCACCCCAACCGCACAAAGTAGATCCGCTTTTTTTACCAAGGGGTTTACAAAAAAGGGTACGTCCTCACTAAGTTTTCCGATATATTCCATTTCATGTTCACAATAGTGATTTTCCCAGCAGTAGTCGGCTACTATTTCTTGGCCTAAACACTCTTCAACCTCTTCGGCAGTCATCGGCCGGTGCATCCCGGTGGCAATAAGTAAGGTAATGCTCTGGTTAGGTATTCCGAGCTCTTTTAGTTGGTTTAACATCGGCTTTAAGACCAGATCATATGGTACAGGCCTGGTAATATCATTAACAATGATTACAATCTTATCCGACCTTTTTTGCTCGATCAGCTCACCCAAACCCGGAGAAGCGATCGGATTGGCAAAACTTTCTTTAATCTTTTCTTCCCAATCAATTTTTTCCCGTTTAGCGGATTGATGTTCGATCTCGACAAATTTAACCGGCAGTGTGAGCTCGACACAACCTTTCCCGTATTTAAGATTTACCCTGTTTTCCATCTCTTATTCTCCTTATCCAGTTTGTTTTTTCCCGGCACAGCATATATTTACCCAGTAAGACTGTTCATCCTGTAAAAATCCTATGCTATCTTTGCTCAGATGTCAAGCCTAAAAATTTTTTCGATTATTGTACCGTGGAACCAGAGTGGATTAACTGGAACTTTTCTGCATAATTGCCGCTGCCTGCCGTAATTCCTCTTCATAACCTATTTTTATCCTGGCCACACCGGTTTCAACTGCTGCCTGGGCTACCGCAGCAGCAACTGCCGGTCCTACCCTTTGCTCAAATGGTTTCGGAATTACATATTCAGGTGTTAGATCTTCTTTACTGATTAAACCAGCCAGGGCATAGGCAGCCGCTTTTTTCATCTCTTCATTGATATCTTTAGCCCGTACATCAAGGGCCCCCCTGAATATCCCCGGAAAGGCCAGTACATTGTTGACCTGATTAGGGTAGTCGGAACGTCCGGTCCCAACTATCCTCGCCCCCGCTGCCAATGCATCGGCCGGACGTATCTCCGGATCAGGATTGGCCATGGCAAATATTATTGCATCACGCTTCATTGTTCTAACCATTGATTTAGTCAATACATCGGCAATCGAGACTCCGATAAAGACATCCGCCCCTTTAATGATATCACCCAGCTGACCCTGCACTTTGTCCGGATTAGTTATGCTAGCCAGTCGCTCTTTGCTTTGATTTAAGCCGGCTCTTCCCGAATAGAGAGCACCCTGACTGTCCAGGACTATGATCTCCTTAACACCCTCAGCTATTAAAAGATCGGTAATGCTAACCCCGGCCGCTCCGGCTCCGTTAACCACCACTTTAATCTCTGCCATCTTTTTATCAACAATGGTTAAGGCATTAATTAATCCGGCCAGGGTGATGATCGCAGTCCCATGTTGATCATCATGGAAAACAGGAATATCAAGTTCTTCTTTTAACCGCTTTTCGATATAAAAACACTCCGGTGCCTTTATATCTTCTAAATTAATCCCGCCAAATACCGTCGCTATCTTTTGAACGGTAGCAATCAATTGATCCGGGTCCTCTTCGGCAATACAGATCGGGAAGGCGTCGACCCCTCCGAATTCTTTAAACAAAACCGCTTTTCCTTCCATTACCGGCAGCGCAGCGGCCGGGCCGATATTACCTAAGCCGAGGACTGCTGTCCCATTGCTGACCACTGCCACAAAGTTTCCTTTGTTGGTGTAATCAAAAACCCGGGCCTGATCCTCGTATATCTTCAGACATGGTTCAGCCACCCCCGGTGAATAGGCCAGCGTGAGGTCATGTTCATTACGTACCTGAACCTTGGTTTTGACCATTAGCTTACCCTGTTTCTCTTGATGCATTTTTAATGCTTGCTGTTTTATATCCATTTAGTTCACCCCCAAAATTAATTCTTCCGTTCGATTACTTTAATCACTTTGTTAACTATATCTTCTGCGCTTAACTCAAAGCGCTCTTTTAAATAAGCAACAGGACCTACTTCGCCGAAAAGGTCTTTTACCCCTACCCTTTCCAGGGGAACCGGCATATTTTCGGCCAATACTTCAGCTACTGCCGAACCCAGACCGTTAATAATATTATGGTTTTCTACCGTTACGATCGCACCGGTCCTTTTCGCACTATTGGTAATAGCTGCGCGGTCAACCGGTTTTAGGGTAAATAGATCATAAACAGCTGCAGAAATGCCTTTCGATTCCAGTATCTGGTGGGCTTGCAGGGTTTCAGCCACCATTATGCCACTGGCAAAAATGGTTACATCCTCACCATCTCTGAGCTTTACGGCCTCACCTATTTTAAATTTGGAGTCCCGGTCATAGAGTTTTTGGGCATTTTTCCTGAGCAAGCGCAGATAATACATCCCGTAGTTAGCAGCAACTTGTCTTAGTATATCCTTTAACATGGTGGAATCGGACGGTTCCAGCACAGTCATTCCGGGAATATTCCGCATAATCCCCATGTCTTCAAAGGGCATATGTGTCCCTCCGTTAAAGGCTGCAGTTATCCCCGGGTCACTCCCAATTATTTTAATATTTAACCGGGCATAGGCCCCGGAAACAAAAATCTGATCATAGACCCTCCTGGTTGCGAAGGGTCCAAAGGTATGGGCAAATGGGATCTTCCCGGTTGCTGATAATCCCGCTGCAATCCCGATCATATTTGCTTCCTGAATACCGCAATTAAAAGTCCGTTCGGGAAATCTCTCTAAAAATGGTATTGTACTCATTGAATTCATTAAATCTGCGTCAAGCATAACTACCTGCTCATTTGCTTGTGCTAATTCGATTAAGGTCTGACAATACATCTGCCTCATTTCTATCTCTTCATTTTCACAGCTCTTAGCTAATATTATACTAATCTATTTCACCCCCTGCAACTTTTCTAACTTATTTGTTAACTTTTCAATTGCCTGTTGAGTTAGTTCATCTTCTGTTTCAGAAAATTTAATATGGTGATTAGCCAGGGTCTCTTCGACAAACTTTACGCCCTGTCCTTTGATCGTATCTAAAATTATTGCCGATGGTTTCCCTTTATTTTTTCTAGCCCGGTGAATCGACTGATAGATCTCCCCGAGATTCGAGCCATCTACCTCATCAACATCCCAACCAAATGATCGGAATTTTTCGGAGATTACTCCCAGGTCATTAATATCCTTTGTATATCCATCTAACTGTTTTTTATTATTATCGACTAACAAAATTAAGTTATCAAGTTGATGATTAGGAGCAAATAAAGCCCCTTCCCAGATCTGACCTTCATTAATCTCCCCATCTCCGACAATTAAATAAACAAAACTCTCTCTCCGATCAAGCCGGTGCCCCAGAGCAATACCGATGGCAGTCGAAATACCTTGGCCCAGGGAACCGGTTGTCATATCGATCCCGGCAGTGAGATTGCGATCACAGTGGCTGGGTAGCTTTGTTCGCGGCTGGTTTAAAGTCATTAAATCCTCCAGGGGAAAAAATCCCTTTAAAGCCAGGGCAGCATAGACTGCTGGCCCGGCATGACCTTTGGAAACTACTAACCAGTCCCGCTCTTCCCAATCAGGGTTAAGGGGATTTATCTTCATTACCTTGCCATATAAAACTGCCAGCGTTTCAACAATGGAAAGCGCTCCCCCGATATGACCAAATCCCAAATTTTTAATCTCTTTTAATGTCTCTAGGCGGATTTGAGTAGCAAATCTTTGCAGTTCGACTAATTCTTGCCGCTTTAGCATCTCTTCACCCCTTCATCTTGTGCTCCCTTTTTTAAAGCCTTAATCACCGGTAACTCTTCCCCGGAAAGAAACCTGATTAGGGCCCCTCCCCCCGTACAAATATAGGAGAAATGATCAGTTAACCCATATTTATTAATTGCGGTGATGCTATCACCACCACCGACAACTGAAAAGCCAGGTGATTGGGCTATTGCTTCCAGGACTTTTTTCGTTCCATATGATGACTCTTTCTCTTCAAAAATACCCATCGGTCCATTAAAGAAGATGGTTTGGGCAGCAGTTATTTCCTCCCTGAATCTTTCAACAGTCTTCCGGCCGATATCAAAAAAGAGTTGATTGACCGGTCCCAGGTCTTTGATCATTACCTCTTTTCTTGCTGAAGCGGCAAGATAGGCCAGGTCTTCCGGTAGGACGATCCTTTCCCGGTAAATCTTCAGTATATTTTTGGCGACAGCGATCAAGTCCCACAGATTACGTTTTTTCAAAAATTCGATTGAAGTTTTTCCAAGCTCAATACCTGCGGCTAATAACATAATATTACCAACCAATCCCCCGGCCAGAACCAGATCAGCCGTCCCTTTTTCTAAAACCGCTTTTATCATCATAAAGGCATCCTGAACTTTAGCCCCTCCCAACACAAAGATACAGGGCCTTTCCGGTGTTTGGATGATCTGATTTAAGACTGTGTATTCTTGCTCAAATAAACGCCCCATGGCTGAGGGAAGTAATTCTTCAAAACCGAGCAGAGTGGGTTGGGCACGGTGAGCAGCCGCAAAAGCATCACAAATATAATAGTCGGCCAGCGGTGCTAATTTTGTCACCACCTGGGTGTTAGCCTGTTCTGCTGAGGTTAACTTTAGTTTTGTTTCAAATAAAGTCATCTCTTCTGCCATAAATCTGACATTATCCAGTAACAAGATCTCTCCCGGGGCCAATTGCTGAATAGCCTCTCTGGCCGCCGGACCACAGACATCATCAATATATTTAACAGCTTGTCCGACTAACCTGCTCAGTTCTTCAGCATGCATTCGGGTATGATGATAATTATGGTATTCAACATCACTGCCCTGATGGGTCATCACTACCAATTTAGCCTGATAATTGGCTAATTCTTTAAGCGTTGGAATCGATCGTTTTATTCTGGTGATATCAGAAAAACCGCTTTTGTCTTTCTTTAACGGGGAGTTCATATCTACCCGGCATAAGACTACTTTATTCGCAAATTGAAAATCATCAATCGTCTTAATCCCATATTTCATCTATCATCACTCTAATCTCAGATATTGATTAGTTGCAGCTAAAGCCTCTTCCCGGTTTTGGTGCATCTTGAGGGCGGCACGAATACCATCTATTGTCTCCGGTATAACTACTGCTTCCTGAGGAATATTAATCGCATACATCAGGTCATCACCACTAAAAGCAACAGTTTCGGCAAAAACAGCTATTTCATACATATCTCCCCGGGGATTACCAAGATTACGGGCATAGCGGAATAAAGCCGTATTAGAGTTAAACCCGTCGGCAATCTTAACGACCTTAATCCTGGGATGGTCATTAAAGACTTGTAGCACTGCTTCTTTGGTCATCTTCCGTTTAGTCTTGGCCAGTACATTAATAATATGTCCATGTGTCATCGGAAAATGGACCAACAGACCGGTCGCGTCAATATGCGGCATTATTGTCATTAAATCAACTGCCTGATGGTTTGGCACCGGTTCTACTTTCGCCAGGTCAACAAACCCACGGTGAGTATCACCGGGATCAGCACTCCTTCTCATGATCGTAATCGCAATCTTTTCTATTCCGGCTGTTTTATCCAGGCAATCTACTGAACGAATTAACCCGGTGGTATTACAGGAAGTTAGTTTCAGGTAATCTTTACCTACACCCTGATTATAATTAGCATAACCATGGAAAAAAATATCGGCAATCTCATTCTTTTCTCCACCCTGAAAAATAGCTTTAACACCGTACTGTTGGTATATTTCCTTATTTTTTTTACCAATTCCGGCTGCCGTTGCATCTAAAACAATATCAACCTGGGCCAGCAGATCAGCCATTGTTCCGGAAACCGGTATGCCGGCTTCTTCCAGAACGGGGATAAATTCCTGGGCAGCCGCATAAAGATCATAAGGCATCCCTTTGTCTTTTAAGGCCCTGATCGCCAGAGTCGGTTGTACATCAACAACTCCGACCAGTTCCATATCTTCTTGCCGGGCAACTCCGTCGGCCAGCCTCTGGCCAATTACACCATAACCAACAACCGCAACTTTTGCTTTCATCGTATTTTTATGACCTCCTATTGTTTAAATATTATATGATTTCATCCTAAAAATTTAATTAATCACTTAATTTCAATTCGATTTTAATCCCCAATTTTTTCAGATGTCGACCAATGTGTCTTTTCAAAATTATTCGATATTCTTTTTCATATTTATGCCATTTTTGATATAACTCATCTTTATAGAGGTAATTACCCTGCTGCCGATCGTTTAGGATTAAACCATAGGTTAGATGGATTAATTGGCGGGCATCATTTTGACATAATAGTTCTGGTAACTGCTCATCCCTTAATTTACTAATATCAAGAATATTATCTAGATTAGTTGTTACATGATAATACTTGGTTGCCTCTTTAAAATGCCTCAGGGCAAATATATGGATTTTACGGTATAAATCAGGTTCATATTTGGCGATAACCCGCATTGCTTCCAACCAGCTAGTCCCAGATGTTTTAATATGCACCCGCCCATTTGTATATCTGGCAATTACCGGATAAATGCTTAACTTATCACTCCCCGAATGAATACTTAATTTATAACCAAAATGGTCGGCAATTGCTGAATGTAGTTTAAACTCTTGCTCAAACTGCTTGATATCACCGATATAGTCTATTCCTTTCTGAAATTCTCCTATAAATTTAGGGGCTAAACTAACAAAATCTACCGCTAATCTCATTAATTCCGTTGCTACAAAATAATGGGCTTGGGGTGTTGTCGGTGTTGAGGTTTCATCGATCGATATTTCAAAATCAATTACTCGATCACTTTTTTTAATCTGGTTTTGGTATATTCCCCTGGTGAAATCAATCATTTTATGATAGATCAAAGCAGTTTTCATCAAATCATCTTTTTTAAAGGTTATCTTTTCCCCTGAATTTAAAACGAACATTTTATTTAAGTAATACTTTTCCAGCTCCTTTAATTTAGTAAAAGGCAACTGTTTATATTTTTTTTCTATTTCGACCATAGTCATCTTGTTGATCGTATTATTAATATATTCGGAACAGTCCAGGGTTATCATGGTAAAACCGGTCTCCAGAGCCATTTTTACTTCTCCGGCTGACTTCAAGTGATCTCCGTCAGCCCCATATCCTCCTCGATATCCTTCCTGAAAGACCGCCCAGGTCACATCATCGAGTACGTCCTGATATGTCCTGTTGGTTAACTGTAATTCACGGATTGATTGTTGAGCCAGAATTGGCTTGGCATTAGTTCCTCTTATAGCAGCTATATGGCCGGGGGAAGCAATACCAAGACGGTCACCTAACCCAAGGGTTGTTTCATCTTTACCAAAAGATTTAGGCTGAGTATATTTAAATGTATCTCTAATTACCGCTGCATTCTCATTGCTTAAATTCGCTTTTTTAGTATATATCCCATCTGTTTTTATGATTTCCCCTCGGAATTGATCAAAGGTATCACTTTGTTTAACGATGATTAATTCTCGGCCCATTTCCGCTTTCCGAATAAAGAATAAAGAACTTCCGTATTCCAGCACCGAATTTTTGTAGATATTATATTGAACTGCTTTATTTTTTAATTCTTCTATCCCGTTCTTTTTATAATCTTTTATCATCATTCGTAACTGCATAATTATCCTCCAACTCATCATCCCTTTATATTTTTTTCAGCCAAATCATTCCATACCAAAAAAAGCTAGCGTTCAGGAGAAATCAAGATTTTAAAAACATCGTCCTTGTTTCTAATCATCTCTATTCCTTTATTTAACTCTTCCAATTTTAATTTATTGGTTATTAACGGTTTTACATTAATTTGTTGTGTTTCCAACATCTTTACGGCTTTATTGATATCATCTTCAGTATAAACCCGGACTCCCACAATATCCTGTTCTTTTAAAGCAAGATTACGGAAATCACAATCAGCCCCTTCTTCAAATAATCCGACTATCACGATCTGTCCACGAATTTTGGTAAACTCAACCATTTGTTTGGAAGTAGCAAGAACGCCAGCCGCCTCAAATAATATATCAAAACCGTCTCCATCTGTTTTTCCCTTTACAATTGAACTTAAATCATCTTTTAAAGGGTTAACTGGGATTAGGCCCATCTCTTTGATTATTTTTATTCGGAAGGGGTTTACTTCAGATATTATGATTAAAGAGGCCCCTGCTAACTTCAATAACAAACCGATCAGTAAACCAATCGGTCCTCCTCCCAATATAATAACGCGGTCCCCAATCCTGAACCGTGAACGTCTTATCGAGTGCAAAGCAACTGCTAAGGGTTCGATTATAGCTATTTCTTCATAATTAACCTGATCAGACACCTTTATTACATTTTCGATCGGTACTTTTACAAACTCGGCAAAACCTCCGTCTTGATCAATACCAAATAAACCAATATTTTTACAAACATGAAAATAGCCTGCTTTACATGTAGAACATTCTTTACATGAATAGGTTGGTTTAACAGCAACCCTGTCTCCAATCTGTAAATTTTTTGGACCTTTTAACTGATTTATAGCTACAATTTCACCTGCAAATTCATGCCCGATGATTGTAGGCGGTTTTATCCGGGGGTGGTTACCGGAAGCAATAAACAGGTCAGCTCCACAAATTCCGCAATATTTTACTTTAATCAAAACCTGATTATCAAATATCCTTGGTTTTTCCACATCTCTTATTACTATTCTTTGACCACCTTCATATACGGCAGCTTTCATTTTAAACCTCCTTAAGAATTAGTATTTTCACCAAAAATCAGCGGTTTAAGGTACTAAAAATATTTTTAAATTAGATTTATCAAAAAATAGCTCAAAGCCTTTTTCCCATTCCTCTAAAGGTATCCGGGCGCTAATTAACGAATGTAAATTGACCTGATTATTCTTAATAAGCCTTAAAGCCTTATCCCAGGAAGTTGGTTCTGAAGCAAAATTAGTAGTTACCGTTATCTCTTTATAAAGGAATTGGTCCATATTTATGGCTATTTTTCGGCCATAAAGCCCTACTTGCGAAAATATACCCTGTTTTCTTAATACCTGTAAGCATTTTTCCCCAGAAGCTTCCACCCCCGCACATTCAAATGCTACATCAACCCCGTCTGGTGTAATTTCATTTACCAAACGATTTAAGTCATCAGGCTCAGATAAAACTAGATCAGCCCCCAATTTCTTTGCCAAATCTAATCTTTTTTCATCCTCGCTGGTCCCGACTACTATTACATAACCTCCTTGTATTTTTGCTAATTGTAATGCTAATAACCCGATAGTTCCTGGTCCGGAAATAAGAACCAGATCCCCTGCCGTGACCGAACTTCTTTCGACAACGGCTCTAACCGCACAGGCAAATGGCTCAGTTATGGCAAGGTCTTCTACCGATGCAACTCCTGCCGGAACCCGATAAGCAAGACGGGCAGGAACAGTTAAATATTCAGCAAATGCTCCATTCACCCCGGAACCTATCGAAAGCCTTTCCGGGCATAACATTAATGCCCCTTCTTGACAATATCTACACTTACCACAAGTTTTAACTGCCGTTAGGGAAACTACAGAATCACCCCTTTTAAAATGGTCGACTTCAGCGCCAACCTCATCTATAACTCCTACATACTCATGACCCATGACCACTGGAGCATTATAGGGATACTCATCTTTCATAATGTGAATATCAGTGCCACAGATACCGGCAGCTAAAACTTTTATTTTAATTTCATGTTTTTGTGGTGTTGGTTCAGCTATATTTTCTATTCCCATATCAGCAGACCCACGTTTTACTAAAGCCTTCATCAATCCATCCCCCTTACCTTTTCCCAAAGTATAGTTTTAAATCATTTTATCTTCAATCCTTATGGTCCAAAAACCACATTAGGAATAAACAGGGTTAATTGCGGAAACAAAACAATTAAAATTAGAACAACGATCAACGGTATAATGAAAATTGCTGTTGCCTTAGCTACCCGTTCAAAAGGTGTTTTAGCAATACTGCTGAGGACAAATAATACTGAACCAAATGGCGGAGTTAATAAACCGATCATTAAATTAAGGATCATAATCACTCCAAACTGCACTGGGCTGACACCAAGTTCGGTTAAAATAGGTAAAAAGACCGGTACTAATATATTGATCGCCGCCACCGTCTCCATGAAACAACCAACTATTAACAGTAATATGTTAATTGAAAAAAGGATGATATAGTAATTATCTGTCCACTGCAAGATCATTGAAGCAACTGTCTGAGGCACTTGTTCCCGTGCTAAAATCCAGGCAAATAACATCGCAGAAGCCACAATAAACATGATAGAAACCGTAGTCAGCATTGATTCTTTTGCCGCCTGGTAAAAAGATTTCCAGTTCATTTCTCGATAAATAAAAAAACCCAAGATTATTGCATAAAATGATGCAACTGCTGCTGCTTCTGTTGGTGTGAATATACCTGAAAAAATTCCGCCAATTATAATTACAGGAGTAAGCAGGGAAAAAAATGCCGATTTAAACGATTTCCATATTTCTGTTAAACTCGATTTTTTTCCGATCGGGCATTTGTATTTATCGGCCAGAAAGTAAATTAAAAACATCAAGCTTATCCCCATTAAAAAACCGGGAACTAGACCGGCAGCAAATAGTCTGCCCACAGAGGCTTGCGCAACAACAGCATATATGACCATTGTCATACTCGGCGGAATAATCGGTCCGATTGTGGAAGAAGAAGCGGTTATACCCACTGTAAAGGCCTCATCATAGCCTTCGTCTCTCATTGCTTTAATCTCAACTGCTCCCAGACCTCCCGCATCGGCTATGGCCGCACCAGACATACCGGCAAAGATAATACTGGCAACTACATTAACATGCCCCAAGCCCCCTTTAAATCTTCCAACTAAAGTTGAAGTAAAATTAAATATTCTAGTAGTGACTCCACCAGTATTCATCAGATTACCAGCAAAAATGAAGAACGGTATTGCCAGTAATGTATAGGAATTTGGTCCGGAAACCATTCTTTGAATGGCAGTAAAGCTAGGGATAGTTCCTTCAACAATGATGTATAAAAGAGATGGTAAACCAATCGCAATTGATACAGGTAACCCAACTATGAGCAAAACAAATAAGGAGATAATCACTAATGTAAGAAGCATCTTCTCACTCCTTTGACTTATCATTAAGTTCTTTAAAATAAGACTGAATTTCTCTAATTAAATAAAGTACTCCCCCTACTGAAACAGATATATATAAATAAAATTGGGAAATTTGGAGTGCCTGTGAAGTAAAATACGATGATTTATTTGCCAAAACAAAACCCAAATATGTTATTAATACCAAAAAAACCATTGAAGTTATCCATTTTAAAAATGAAAATAGTTTCTTTATTCGATCAGGAAGCTTATTATAAAGGTGATTATAAATAAAATCAATTTTTATATGGGCATCAACCTTTCTAACATAAGCTGCGCCTAAAAAGGTTAACCAGACAAATATATATCTCGACAACTCTGCATTCCAGGAAAAAGAGAACCCTAATACATATCTGGTGAAAACCTGGACAGTCATCAGCGTAAAAATAAATAAGAAAAAAAGTACCGCAAGATATTCATCCAAATTTGAAAACAAACACTTTAAAAAATGTATAAATTTTTTTTGATTATTATCCATTAAATTATTAAACCACCTTTTTGTTTCTATTGAAAGGTTTAGACGTTGTCAGACAACGTCTAAACCCAGATAATGGTTTTTATAAGTTTTGAATCCTCTGGTATAAGTCTTTGCCGTACTTGCTCCACCAGTCACTGAATTCTGCCGGCATACTTGCCGTAGCCCTTTTAAAAGCCTCAACGTCAGGTTTTACTATTGTTAAACCCTCTTTTTCAAAAAATGATACTAACTCTTTATCCTGTTCCTTCAATGTATTAGCAATGGAAAGCGCAGCTTTATTAAATGATTCGGTAAAGATCGCTTGTTCTTCCTTGCTTAGACTTTCAAAAGCAGCGTTATTCATTAAAAAGAAGGTAGTGTTAATCACATGGCCGGTCAAACTAATATAATCTGCTACTTCATAAAATTTCATTGCTTTTATTGCTGTAAGAGGATTCTCCAGACCATCAGCAACACCCTGTTGTAGTGCCATGTAAGCTTCACCATAAGAGATCGGGGTAGGATTCGCCCCCATGGCCTGGCCATATGCTATACAAACCTGTTGTTCCGGTACTCTTAATTTAAATCCTTTTAAGTCATCAGGAGTACGGATCGGTTTGTTTGCAACTATATGTCTTACCCCAAAACTGGAAGCTCCAATTACTTTGACCCCGAACTGTTCTTTCAGGTCATCAAATAGTTCTTTGGCAATATCGCTATTAGCAAATCTGATAACATGGTCAATATCCTGGAAAATGTAAGGCATTTCCGCAACATAGATTGGTTTGAATAAATTCCCTACCTGACCGGCACCGGAAATAACTATTGGGATGGCACCGTGAATAACTGCCTCAGTTATTTCCTCTTCAGATCCCAACTGTGACGAAGGAAATATTTTAATTGTTATATTACCACCGGTTTTTTCCTCAATCATTTGGGCTGCTATTTCTGCTCCCTTATGCCAGGGATGAGACGGGTCATAAACATGAGCTAAAAAATATGCCTTTTCAGCCATTACATTAATTGATAGACCTAATACCATAACCATAAACAATACAATTATCATGCTTTTTTTCATAATTTTCCTCCCTTTGCTTTTTTTCAACATATTCCAAAAATTTATTATTTTATAAGTTTCATCCCCCCCTTTTGTTAATTGGTTCAATTATCAAATAAGGCTATTTAATCGATTAAATATCTTGCAAAAAATAGCATTTCGCTTTAACAAGAATCCCGCAAATAAAACTTAGCTGTTAACCGATACTCTTTGCTATAATTATTTTGTTCTTCCTCCTTGATCCTTTTTAATAATATTTCGGCCGCTTTTCGTCCCATCTCCGCAGTCGGTTGTTTAATTACCGACAATCTGGGGATAATGATCGAAGACCATTTATAATCATCAAACCCGATAAAAGCCAGTTCCCCGGGCAGATTAATTTTTTTCTCCCGTAAGAACTCCATCGAACCAATCGTCATCAGGTTGTTGGCGACAAAAAGTGCAGTAATATCCTTATTGTTTAAAACCTCTTTAGTCAACTCGTAACCACTTTTATACCGGGAATCACCAGTTTTAATTAAACTATTATCCAGTTGCAGTCCATAATCAGAAAAGGCTTTTTGATAACCGGCTAGTCTTTCCCTGGTGGTTGTCAAATCTTTAATCCCGGTTAAAATCCCGATCTTTTCATGTCCGGCCTTAATTAAGTATGTGATAGCTTCATAAACAACTTCCGAATTGTTAACCAAAACACTCTCACCAAAACAACCGTTTGGTTTACGGTCAATATACACGACGGGATATTCACCCAGTGTACCACATAAAAAGCTGTGATCATCGGCGGTCGGTGCCATTATCAGTCCGTCAATCAATTGGCTGTTAAAGCGATTGATCTGTTCTTTCTCATTTGCAAAGTTCTCATTAGAATTACTTAAGATCAATTGATAACCATTGCTTTGAACTACCTGTTCGATCCCCTCAATAATTCCGGTAAAGAAAAAGTTATTAATATCAGGGACAATCAGACCAATCGTATAAGATTTTTTGCTACGTAAACTTCTGGCAGCAGAATTAGGGGTATATCCCAATTGCTCCATTGCCTGCAGAACCTTTTGTTTTTTCTCTTCACTGACAAATCTGGTTTTATTGATTACATAAGAAACAGTAGCTGTTGAAACACCTGCTGTTTTTGCCACTTCTTTCATTCTAACTTTCATCACAATCAGCCCCATAAAGAAATTTGATCTAAATTTGAGCTATTGATATGCTAAAAATTGGTTATTTAAATTAAGTATTGATCTGTTTTTAGTAAATTTAATCGATTATCTAATCGATTAAATTTACTATTATTATAATATAAAGATTTATAATTGTCAATTAAATTTTTATTTTGGAAGTTTTGTTAAGCTAAGCTGTTAAAATTCACCGTAGTCTTTTTACCGAACCTCGCTCAACTAGAGTCGATTTTAAAACTACATCATCGATCTCCGCCCTATTTTTATTCTTGATCTGCTTAATTAACAGATCAGCTAAAATAATTCCCAGTCTATACTTGGGGGTATACATGGTGGTTAAGCCGGGAATCAAATATGAGGACAGTTCAATATCATCATGGGCAATAATTGAGATATCATCAGGTATGGTATAGCCCATTTCGGCAATGGCTTTATAAGCACCGAACGCCATAATATCATTGGCTATGAAAACAGCAGTAGGTTTATCTTGCTGCCGGAGTAATTCCTTCATCTGTTGATAACCGCTTTGATGTTCAAAATCTCCTCTTACTAACCACTGTTTATGAAAAGCCAGCTGATAGTCCCTTAAACAATTCTTATAACCGATCAGATAATGGCGGGCTGTCCTGGAAGTTATTCTCCCGGTAATATGGCCGATCTTCTGATGGCCCATTTTAATTAAGTATTCGGTAGCCTGGTATGCTGACGATATGCTATCAATGATCACTGAAGGATAAATCGATTTTTTTAAATTGCTATCAACCCTGACCACCGGATACTGTATTTTATTCAGTTTGAGCAAAGTCTTTTTAATTGACCAGGAGAAGAAAGAAAGGATTACCCCGTCAACCTGTTTGCTCAATAAAAGATCAAAGGCCTTTCTCTCCTCTTCCCGGTTTTTATCGGTATTATAATAGATTAACGAATAACCTAGCTCCCGTGCTCTATCTTCTACCCCTCTGGCCATTTCGGGAAAAAAGGGATTGCGGATATCAGGAATAATTAATCCGATCAGAAAGGTCTGATTCAAGACCAATCCCCGGGCAATACTATTAGGATTGTATCCCATGATTTTAACTAATCGACGGATCTTCTCCCTGGTCGCAGCACTAACCCCCGGCTTGTTATTTAAAACCCTTGAGACAGTAGTAATTGAGACCTCGGCTTCCCGGGCCAGATCCTTTATGGTCACCCCCACATCAACCACCCCCACCAATTTTATTGACCCCTAATAATACTTTTTTTAAGTCAACAAAAAAATTAAAATTGATAATCAAAAGTCTGTTCTTGAAAGAACCCGTCAATCAGTCGGCAATATCCTTCTTTAGTCAGTGGCGGGTTATCAGCTTGAATAATTTGTTCGGCCTTTCCCGCAACCAGCAAGTCAAGCACAGTCATTGCCAACAATTGTGCCGGTACGATATAAGCAGCTTCTTCGTCAATAAGATCAAAGCCGGCTGTATGCGGCGCTCCTTTGGTACCCCCTACTTCAATGATCGTACCAGGCATGATCTGGGTTAAATCACCCATATCCGCCGAACCCGGAAAATGTCCGTTGGCAACTATCTGTTCCTCACTTAGTAATAGCCGGGCATTGTCTCTAATAACGTCAACCAGCGGTTGACTGCTCGTTTGCGGCATAAAACCCGGTAAGTCCTGAATAACAACTGTACAGCCCATGGCCAGCGCCCCGGCCTGTAAAGCCCTATTTACTTTTTCACTTGTCTCCAGAATTGCTTCCAGTGATTTAGCCCGGATATACAACTCCAGCCTTGCCTCGCCAGGAACAATATTAACCTGTTCACCTCCGCCGGTCATGATCGGATGGACCTTAATATGCTGATCATCCCTAAAACTCTCTCGCCAGGCATTGATTGCATTCAGGGCAATAGTTGCTGCCTGGAGGGCATTGCGGCCTTGCTCAGGGGCAGCTCCGGCATGGGCAGCTCGGCCCTTAAAATGAACTGATTTGGCAATAAAACCATTAGCAGTACCGCCTAACCCAATTCTTTTACCCGGTATATCGGCACCAACATGTGTGATTAAAGCCAGATCAATCTGATCAAATGCCCCAATTCGGATTAATTCAGGTTTGCCGGCTAAGTAAACCAGTTTACCTTGTTCCCTTAATTGTCTCCGCTTTTCCAGTTCGACATACTCTTCGGCCGGGGTAGCCATAAAGACCACCTTACCGTGAAGCTGGTCGATTATTTTTTGGTCAGCCAAAGCATAGGCTGCCCCAACCATGGCGGCCAGTTGGGCATTATGTCCGCAGATATGGGCCGTCTGATTGCTTTTGTTGCTTTGGGGGTGTTCTTTACAGAGCAGTCCGTCCATTTCTCCTAGAATGGCTACCGTTGGCCCACTATATTTTCCTGATAATACCCCTTTAACTCCAGTAATAGCCAGTTGTGTTTCGACCGCTAGATTTAATTGGCTAAAAACTCTCTTCACCTGCTCGGCCGTTCTAAACTCTTCAAAACCCATTTCAGCATGTTGATAGATATCACGACCAAATTCTCTTATTCTGTCCGCATTATTGGTCACATTATCCTGAATGATTTTTTTATAAAGATCCAAAGGCAAACCCTTCCCTCTAATTGCTCATCTTCTCCGTCATTAGTTTAGTTTTTTTAATTCGGTGATAATATCTTCAATCTTTTGATAAATATCGCCACCGACCCGGTAAATTGCACCTACGGTAAAGTAGTTTAATCCTTTACCTTCACCCTTTTCGGCATTGGGACCAACCCGCATATCGGAGGAAAGCCCAAAAATTCCCAACTTATCCTGGCCCGATAGCATTTGTTCGGTGAAGATCCCGATCTCGCTGGCCGTACCGTCATCAACTTGGGCTCCGTCCAGCATCACTACCAGGACATTGGCCCAGCTAACACCATGATAGTCTTTATCAAAAACATCAAGTGCTATTTGCCGGGCTGAGCGCTGCTCACGTTCTTCCTGTTGCTCCGGACTTGCTTTGAAAAACTCTTCATGGGGCACAAAAACTTCAAAACCCTCTTGTCGCAGTTTGGCTGCACATTGCTCAATAAAATCCCGTTCATATGTGGTAAATAATGGACCGGCAAAATAGATCCTGATCATCTTAAAAAACTCCTTCCGTCAATTTTACAGCAAGCATTCTACATCTTTGATCTCAAGGAGAAAAGCAGCCCGCGCCCAGGGAAATTTCTCTTTGATTACTTGATAGGCAGCTCCTTCCTCTCGGAAGCTGGCTTCAGCCGTTATTCTAAAACCGGTCCCCGGACCGCTCTTCCCTGCTACTTCTTTACTCCCAATGATCAACTGCACCCTACTCCCGGCCTCCACATTCTCCTGAGTAAGCAAATAACCCCCGGCCGGAATGGCCAGTGTCTGTTGGTCGATTACCTGCAAAAAACTGTTCCAGGTAGCAACCAGATGGGTACCCTGTTTCCCTTCGGTGCCAATCGCAACTACTCCCTCTTTTTTTAAGACTTCACTTAAAGCTGCTTGATTTTTTAACATACTACTCCCTTCCTTTTCCTTTAAATTTTCTTATTCGTCGCTATGTTTAATTTTCCTTCAACCGGCAACATTTTTGCCGTTAAAATAAACCCGATTAAAGCGACCATCGCCACAACCAACCATAGTAAGGAGTAAGAATAACCGGCAATTGCACCAAGACCCATTGCCCCGGCTGCGACACCAAGATCAAAGGCATTAGCATAGAAAGAAATCGCCTGGGAACGCTCTCGGAGCGTGGTTTGATCAATAATTAACGCCAATAAGACAGTATGCGTGGTCGAAAAACCAAACCCGATTAAAATAGCGGCCAGGACTAACATCATCAAACTGGGCATTCGGATCAGGCATAATACTCCGACCCCAACCATTATCAGCGCAGGTAAAGCCAAGGTCTTTCGACCTAACCGGTCGGATAAAATCCCGGCCGTAACCCGCCCAATCATTGAGGTGACTGAAAAAACAGTAAAAAATATACCAAAATTTAACATTCCGATACTAAGTCCATATAAAGGTAAAAAGGCATTAGTGGCTCCCTGGGCCATTGTGACTGAAAATAGGGCAATACTGGGAACAAGCACCCATTTGTTCCTAATTATTTTCGATAAAGGGACAGTTTTAATCTGTTCGTCGGTATTGCTGATTTGCGGTTCACGCAACAACATAATACAGGGGATTACCCCCAGACTGACCAGAGCCGAGATAATAAAGAGCGGTCCATAGCCCAGCTCAGCCGCAATCTTTAAACCCAGGGCCGGAGCAATCGCCATTGCTGTTCCGCCGGCAATTCCGTAAATACCGATAATGATCCCCCGATTCTCCGGCTGAGAGAGATCAGCCAGCAAGGTCTGACTTGCCGTTATATATGCAGCCAGACTGATCGCATGATATATTCTGGCCAGGGCCAAAAACCAGAACCCGAAATTGAAAAGATATAATAATGGACCGGTCATCCCGGTAAAACCGGCAATCAATAAAACAACCTTCCTCCCTCTACGATCGGTCATTTTGCTCAAATAGGGCCGAAGAAAAACGGCGGTCAGAGCAAATAAGCCTCCCAACAAACCGACCAGGGTTTCATTTCCACCCAGTTTTTTTACATAAAGGGGGAAGGTCGGTAACAACAAATTATAGGTTCCAAAAAAAAGAAAACTGCTAGCCAGTAAAAAAAGAATATCTCTGTTCAACAAACTCTTGATCCGATTCATCCGATTACTTCAACTCTTTCCTGCGAAAAAATTCATTATCTTTTACTTCTGCGGTTCCGACATGGCCCGCTCGACATTACGGGCTTTGATCCGTTTAAGAGCAAGTTCTTTTCTGATTGCTACCATTAACAGGATAACAATTGTTAAAATAGCCGGCAACATTAAAACAAATTGGGAAGGAAGGGCTTCCCAACCCTGCAAGCGCATCGCCAGGGCATCGGCAAAACCAAACAAGATACTGGCCAGGGCCCCGCCGATCGGTGTACCCCTGCCAAAAATATTGGCGGCCAGTCCCATAAAACCACGATTAGCCGACATATTTTCGGTAAACATCGTCAATTGCCCCAGGGAAAGATAGGCCCCGGCTAAAGCCGAAAAGATCCCACTGAGCACAACGGCTAAATACTTAATTAAACTGACCTTGATTCCCAGGGTTTCGGTTGCTTCCTGATTTTCTCCAACCGCCCGTAAATGGACCCCGAGCGGGGTTTTATATAACAAAATATGCATTACAATAACCAGCAGCCAAGCAATATAGACGATCGGTGTATAACCGCTCAATAAATCACCCAGGAACGGAATATCTTTAATAATCGGGAGATCAACCGTCTCAAAACCCTTGATCCCCGGATCGGAAAAGGCACCGGCAACATGAAAGATTGAGCGTAATAAATAAACAGTTAGCGCTACGGCAAAGGCATTAATCGCAACCCCCATCAGGATAATATGGGCCCGAAATTTAAGGGAAAAAACAGCGAAAAGAAAAGCAAATACAATCCCTGATAATACTGCTACCAATACACCGGCCCATACACTGCCAAAGAAATAGCTCCCCAATACCGCAAAAAAAGCGGCCAGCAACATCATCCCTTCTAAGGCAATATTGATAATCCCTGCCGATCCGGTAATCAATGCCCCCATCGCGGCTAACATCACCGGTGTGGCCATTCTAAGCGTACTTTGCAGGATCGTTATATCAAGAAGATCTTTAAGCATTAGTCTTCACCTCAACTTCTTGCTCCTTTTTCGCTCTGAATCTTTTCTTGATGATCCAGAACCAATCAAATAGTCCATCTGCTGCCATAAAGAAAATTACAATTGCCAGAATCGTATCGGCCAGTTGTCTGGGGATATCGGTCATCCAGTCTACTGTCATTGCTCCGGTCTTCAGTCCGCCATAGAAAAGGGCGGCAATAAAAGCTCCAAGCGGGGTCCCTTTTCCTAACCAGGCAATTAAGATTCCGTCAAAACCGAGTCCTTTGGAAAACTGTTCGACAAAACGATAGTGCACTCCCAGTAATTCAACTCCCCCGGCCAGACCAGCAACCGCACCGGAGATCAGCATCCCCATAAAGGCCGTACGAAGGGGATTAATTCCGGCAAACTCAGCAAAAGATGATGCTTCTCCGACCATCCTGGTTCTGAAGCCAAAGGTGGTATTGCGGAAAATATACCAGAAAAGAAAAACACAAAAAATTGCCAAAAAGATTCCGATGTTGACCTGTGAGTAATCTACCAGCCTGGGAAGACGGGCGCTTTCCAGCACTTTGGGGGTCTGGGCAGCCATTGGATTTTCCCGGAGCGGATAATTAACCAGATAACTGGTCAACAGGACGGCAACAGTATTCAACATAATCGTGGAAATAATTTCATTTACTTTAAACCTGAATTTTAGCACCGCAGGGATCAGGGCGTAGAGAGCACCAGCCAGCATGGCAACAAGCAAAGCAATTGGGATGTGGAGCCAGGCGGGAAGACCTTGCAGGGCAAAACCGGCCCAAGCGGCAGCAATTGCGCCCAGGAATAGCTGACCCTCAACCCCCATATTAAATGTCCCGCTGCGAAAAGCAATTAAAACAGCTAAACTGGTAAAAATCAGCGGGGTTGCTTTCTGTAAAGTATTCATCAGGTTATAACTGCTAACAAAAGCCCCCTGGAACATCATCCAGTAAACTTCCAGGGGATTAAAACCGCTGGCCAACATAAAAACAGCTCCGATCAGTAAAGCCATCAACAAACTTAAGAAAATGATTAGCACTGGCCGCCAATTAAGCTGCTTTAAAAAACGGATTCCTGACATCTTAATTTCCCTCCCCTCTCCTCTTGGCTGTTAGTGATTCCGGTATTATTCCGGCCATTAAAAGGCCGAGTTCTTCTTCCGTTGCCAGCCCGGCCGGGACAATATCTACGATCTTCCCTTCATACATTACGGCAATTCGATCACTTAAGGAAATTATTTCATCCAGTTCCGTCGAGACCAGTAAGACTGCCTTTCCCTGGTCGCGCACATTGATAATCCTCTGATGAATAAATTCAATACTACCAATGTCGACACCACGGGTAGGCTGGGCCGCAATTAATAAATCCGGGTTTTCATCAATTTCCCGGGCAACCACAATCTTCTGCATATTCCCGCCGGAAAGTGAAGCAACTGAATTGTGACGGCTGGTTGTCCGGATATCAAACTCTTCAATCAGTTTGTCGGCATGTTTAGCCCGTTCGGGAAAATTGAAGATCCCGTAGCGGGCAAAAGGTTGTTGGTTATGTGAAGTAACAATCAAATTTTCTTCAATAGTTGCTGACAAATTCAGTCCCCGTCTAATGCGATCCTCCGGGATGTGTGACAGTCCGGCTTTTCTCCTTTCAACCGGTAAAACAGCGGTAATTTCCTGAGCATTCAGTTTGATCGAACCTTTTTCTACTGCTTTTAATCCGGTCAGTGCCTCCACCAGTTCTGATTGTCCATTACCTTGAACTCCGGCAATACCTAAAATTTCACCTGACCTTACTTCAAAAAAGACCTGATCAACGGCCAGTAATCCTCGATTATCGGCCACCACCAAATCCTTAACCTCCAGGACGGCGTCTTCACTAGGTTTAGCCGGCTTTTTATCTACCCGGAGTAGGACTTCACGTCCGACCATCATCCGGGCAATCTCCTGGGGATTGGTCTCAGCGGTGGGCATTGAACCGACTAATTTCCCTTTCCGCATTACTGTAACCGAATCAGATATTTCCATAACCTCGCGCAATTTATGGGTAATAAAGATCACAGTCTTCCCCTGATTAACCAGGGTTCTAATTACTTTAAAAAGTTCGCTGGTCTCCTGTGGTGTCAAAACACCGGTCGGCTCATCCAGGATTAAAATATCGGCCTTACGATAAAGGGCTTTCAGAATCTCCACCCGCTGCTGAATTCCGACCGGACAATCCTGGATTCTGATCTTTGGGTCAATATCAAGCCGATAGCGCCGGGACAATGCTAAGACACTATCCAGTTCAAGCTTTTTATCAATCATAAATCTATTTTTAACCGGTTCTGAACCAAGACAAATGTTCTCCATAATTGTAAAAGACGGAATTAATTTAAACTTCTGGTGAACCATCCCGATCCCCAATAGAATTGCATCATCCGAAGATTCAATTGTAATTTCCCGGCCCTTAACCCTGATCGTTCCCTGGTCTGGTTTAAGTAGTCCATAGAGAATATTCATCAAGGTCGATTTACCTGCCCCATTCTCCCCAACCAGGGCATGTATTTCTCCGGTCTCTACCTTAAAAGTAACCTGATCATTGGCCAGCACACCAGGAAAGGCTTTGCTAATATCCAGCATCTCCACTGCATAAGCCATTAGCTCTTCCTCTCTTTCTTTTGAGCATATTTTGGGCAGATGAAGGGGGGTGACCCCCACCCCCCTTGCTTTATCTCCCGCAAATATCTAGAGATCCATTTCCATTGCATCGGGAACTTCGATCTCACCCGCTAAGATCTTATCACGGTATTCTTCGGCTGCTTTGATCGCTTCATCTAGCCCCGGAAAATCTTTATGCTCACTTAAATCTAACAAATCGGGGTAAAGATGACAAGGACCGATCGCATTTTCCTCCAGACCATAAACCTTTAAACCCGGTTTAAAATCTCCGTTGACTAAATCCTGAATCGTGTTAAAGACAGCAACATCAACCATTTTCATCATACTGGCCAACATATGATCAGGAGCGATGTGGCACTGATCCGAGTCAACCCCGATCACATATCGATCAACCTCTTTAGCTGCCTCAATTACCCCTTCACCGGTCTTCCCGGCCGCATGGTAAACTATATCGGCTTCTCTTTTATATTGGGACAAGCCCAGTTCTTTCCCTTTACCGGGGTCATCAAAAGCTCCGGCATATCCGCTTAGTATTTTTGCTGTGGGATTAACCGCCTTAACCCCCTCAATAAAGCCAAGTTCAAATCTTTTGATTAAGGGAATTTCCATTCCACCGACAAAACCAATCGTATTGGTTTTAGTCATTTTACCGGCGATTACTCCGACCAGATATGAGCCAACATGTTCTTTGAAAACCAGACTTGCTACATTGGGACGGTCAGAGACAGCATCCACAATCGCAAAATTAGTGTTAGGGAACTGATCGGCAATCGTGTTGGTCGCATCTAACATCCCAAAGGCAATGGTAATAATCAGATCATACCCGGCCTGAGCCATTGCCCGGATGGAGGGTTGGTATTCTTCCGGCCCTTTAGGTTCAATATACCTGGTCTTAATATCCAGCTTTTCCTCGGCCCAGGTTAACCCCCGGTAAGCTGAGTCGAGAAATGACCTGTCACCCATCCCCCCCGATAACACCAGGGCAACCCGCATCGTTTTGGCTTGCGATACTGTCGTAAATCCAAAGATCCCTACCAACAATAAGATTACAGCCATACCAGCTAAAAACTTTTTATTCATTTTTTCTCCCCCTTTTAATTATTAGTTTTTTTTATCCTCTAAAGCAATACGATACATTGCCTCCAGGGCTATTTTGATTATATTGTCTTCACCCCGGAGAAAATCCTGATCAGAGGCGTGGTTGGCAATATTAATCTTCGTCTTCCCCCGGGATTGAATCTCTTTGGCTTTAGGACCACCATCACTGACAAATAAAGCCCCTGTTCTCCAGCCGTGATAATTACCTAAAATAAATTCGGTATCACTTTCCATCTCGGCACAAAGCACCCCGGCTTTTTTCAATAAGTCCATTTTTTCAGGGTCCTTGGGGCCATAAAAGGCATCACCTGCCGTGGCTACACCAATATGCACCTTTACCTTCATTTCCCGGGCAACCTCATAAAGCTGGCTGGTCAGGTAAAAATCGGCAACTGCCGGAAAGGACGCCGGCAAATAATTGTAAGAAGTACCTCCGTCACGGTTGGTCGCCGTAGCAATCACAATATCACCTACCCCCATATCATCCTGCATCGCCCCACAGGAACCGACTCGAATAAAGGTATCAACACCCATATTAGCCAGTTCTTCCATCGCGATTGCCACCTGCGGCCCGCCCATTGCCGTTGAACAAACATTCATCGGTACTCCCTGATAAGTACCAGCATAAACAAACATACCGCGGGTTCCACTCAAGAAGACGGGTTGTTCCATTGCTTCAGCGATCTTCTTTCCCCGGACATGATCGCCGGGAATAAAGCAGTACCTGGTAATATCTTGGTCCAGGGCTTTAATATGATGTTGAGTATACTCGAGCCCACCCTTGTTTTCCACGATCATTCTCAGTTCCTCACTCAATTCAACTCACTCCTTTAGTTATGGTTAATACCTGACCATTGCCAACAACTGTTAGTTCTTTTCCCACTCCGTTAAACACAAAAAAACTAGCTTGTCATCTGCTAATAATAGCTCCTTAAAAACAAAACTAGTTACAATTCTTATACCCTTATAATATTATTTGTAAGATAATCTTTTTAGTTAGTATTATATTTAACGTTTTCGTTTAACGTTTTCATCTTTAATAATAATGGGTTAAGCGCAATTTTGCAAATCTATTTTTTTTTAATATTTTGCAATATTATTTATTATCTCTTTTTTTCGCCCTTATATTTCTTTATTCGTCATTTCTTGCATTTCCTAACTTATGGGGGATGTTTTCCCGGGTTAGTTGTGATTATCTATGCAATTTAAATTAATCAGCCGGATTGAACTGCACCTGGGCCACCATCTCATGAAGATGGATTATGAAGAGATTGAAGACCCGCAAATCCTTGATTTAAAGGAGCGGGCCCTAGCTCCGATTAACACGAAAGTTTAAAACACTTCGGCCAATTATTTGCAACGGTCGGACTGTTTCAAGGCTGGTCCCATCTTAATCTCCAGCTTCAGCTGATCTTTGTCTATGCCTATCTGGTCTATCGAGTTTTGATCAAATCAATCCGGATTGGTGACTTTACGATGTATCTGGCTGCTACCAATAGCTTTTCCAATCATATCTCCACATTCTTAAACTCATGGATCGAACTTCGCCAGATGTGTAAATACCTTGATTCATTCCGGCAATTGGCCAGTATTAAACCCCAAAAATCGACCGGTAAGAAAAAGGTAAATCTGCTCAGCCCGGCTACCCTGGAATTTAAAAACGTCTCTTTTAAGTACAGGGGCAGTGCGGAGTATACCCTAAAAAATGTTTCGCTTAAAATAAAGAGCGGTGAGAAGTTATCCATTGTCGAAGCAAATTGTGCCGGGAAAACCACTCTTATAAAATTGCTATGCCGATTATATGACCGGACCAGGCAGTCCGGGCAGCCCTGAAAAAAGCAGGGCTGCTGGATAAAGTACAAAGGTTGGAAAAAGGACTGGATACACCTATTTATAAAACTTTTGATCAAAAAGGGATTGAATGTCCCGATCGTCATTCTGGATGAACCGACCGCCGCCCTGGACCCCTATGCCGAGTATCAAATATATGCCCAATTTAATCAGCTTGTCGGTACTAATGCGGCAATGTGGCATACCCAAGCACATTATTATACCCAATAATTACTCAAGAGCACACCCCCGGTTTTCCTACTATTCCTTCAAAAGATATATTAGGGAATAAAACAGTTAATTGATCCTTGGTAAAGCTATTATTGAGGTATTGCTGTACACCCTTAATTAACTCAATTCCCTCCTGAACGGCTTGAGCAAATAGTAGATTAACCTCCTGCCATTCCTGGCCGGAAAGACTGTTGTAATCAGGTCTTCGCGGATAAATTAAGGCAGTGATATCTACCGGTATAAGGCAGTTTAACAGGGAAAACCCGATTCTTTTATAAATATGGGGACAATAGAATATCCCCAGGATCTTCTTCATATTTCGGTAAGACTGATTAATAAAATCAATATTGGCCGGATAATCATGAACCTTGCTCAAAATGGTAATATAATAGTCAATGATCACCTGGGGAAGAACCGATGAACAATCAATCGCTTCAACTGGAGAAAACTGGTAGGCCTCTTTTCCCCATTCCTTATTGAAGAAGTAACAATCAATTAAGATCTCCAATTTTTTGTGCAGGATTGGCTTTCCTCGATCTTTGCGTCTAATCAAGGGGTGGATGTGTTTGTCCAGCACATAGTGGGCCAGAAAACCGGTAAAATAGGCAGTAAAAAGCGGAAAATCGGCCGAAGCCTTTAAATCTTTAAAGTATTGGCTTGCTACTAAAAATAATTGATCAATTCTCTCCAGTTGAATCTTTACCCCTGCTTTGGGTCCTTTCTTATCTCTGATCCAGGGCCAGAAATCATTATAAAAGAAAAAATCCGGACCCTGACACCCCAAGTGAAAATAGCTTTGATAGGCATTGACCGTTTCCTGCCATTCCCGATCTAATCCTTGCAATATCTTGTCCCCACCGATAATATGTGTCCATAAATCAGGCATATTAACCCCCTCAATTGCCACATAATCAACTGTGCTTTAAATATCATATCTATAATTCTTGCTGTAGCTAATTAATTCCTCTTTTAAGCACTATCCTGGACATTCCTTGGCAATTTTCCTTTGAGCAACCATATCTTGCTAAAACCACGGATAAAACCAAGCCCAATTGCGATTACTAAGATAAAAAACAGTTCCGGGAGGAGAGAATACAGCATGCTCCAATCCATTTGATCACCCATTATTCTGTTCATCAACGGATGCAGCCCAAACAATAAAAAAGTCGGACCGACTAGCTCAAACAAAATATTAAACCGGCGCCGCCAGGGTTTGTGCCGTGCTGTCCGTAATAACCAGCTTTTCAGACGCAATGTCCGCCAAAGCTCTATCCCGAGAAAAAAAAGAAAGATAGCGGAGACTATTATCACCGGCCAGCGTACTGATTGAGTGATTGCTTGTTCACCATTAATAATCTGCAAAAGGCCATCGCGAACTGCATTAAAACTGAGCATTGGCAGTAATCCACCCTGGTTGAGCAGAAAAGCAAAACCGATTTTGCGCTGGGGAATTAAGCAGAAAAAGGATTGATAATTTTCCAGGGCACCACCGTGGAGCAAGACTCGTTCATCGGCTGAATCATTAGCTACCAACCAGCCCATCGCATATCCTTCATTCTTACCGTCAGGAGGGGTCCAGGTTGCTTTTACCGTTTCAGGATTGAGTAGTCCTGGCTGCCCACCCCCGGCTCTCAGTTCGGCCATTAAAAAACGGGCTATATCCGAAGCACTGGAAACAAGGTAACCAGAGGGTAATGCCCCGGGACGAAAGACCTGTTTCCGCGGCAAAGGATACCCGAAAAGCTGACCGTGACCCCGGGCCAGTCCTTTGACACCCTCTGGCCCGGCAAAAGTCGAAGTCATCGCTAACAGTCTGAATATTTCCTCGTTCAAAAACTCTCCGTATTGCTTGTTACTGACTCGCTCAATAATTAGACCGAGGAGCCGATAGTTAGGATTAAAGTAAAGATATCTCTCCCCCGGCGGAGTATCAGGAATACATTGCCGTAAGGAAACAAGTTCTTGCTCTAAGTTATCTTCACCAAACGTTGTTCCCGGCATGCCTTTTTGGGACAAACCACTGGTATGATGGAGAAGGTGGCGAACGGTTATCTGATCTTGATATTCCGGCCTGGCCAGTTGAAATTCTGGCAAATATTTTTGAACCGGAGCATCAAGTTCTATTTTACCCTGTTCCACCAACTGCATTACCGCTAGGGCCGTAAACATCTTGGAGGTTGAACCTAATAAAAAGGGGGTATCAGGACCAACCTCAGCAGCGGACGAGGCTTGTCCAGAACTGAAAGTATACAGAACTTCCTCTTCATTGACAATTGCAATCGACAGACCGGGGATTCTATATAAAGCTACTGTCTCCTGTAAAAACTCATCGACTGCATTCAGATCCGGTCCGGAATTAAATGCTTCAGCCCCCAGCGGAACGGAAATCACTGTCAACAAAATCATCATAATGGTTATAATCATATCGGTAAACTCCTTCTTCTTCATTTGATAAAGGTAATAATAAATCGGGTTCCAATGTTTGGCTGACTCTGAACCTCAATCACACCGTCATGGGCTTCGATGATTGAGCGGGCTAAAGCTAAACCAATCCCCAGTGAACCGCTCTTCTTCGCATTCGGGATCTTATAGAAACGCTGAAAGACCTTGGCCAGTTCTTCCCTGGCGATCCCTTCCCCGGTGTCTTCAATCGTAATCCGACGAAAGAGCGGATTTTCAGTTAGACTAATCGTAATCTGTCCACCGGCCGCCGTATGCTCGATCCCGTTTTTGAGAATATTGATCAGGGCTTCTTCCAGCCATAAATGATCATGATTAAAGCATACCGCCGGTGCTTGCTGATAAACAACCGTAACCCGGCCTAACGAGGCTTTACTTTCTACCGCAGCAATGGCATGACTGACCGTCTGATTTAAGCTCCTGACTTGCCGGTCAAAATCAATTGCCTTGGCATCCAACCGGGCCAGTTTCAAAATACGGTCAATTAACCAGTTCATCCGTGCTAGCTGCTCTTCTTTTTTTAATAAAAAACCCTCGCTTTGTGTCGGCGAAAGTTCTTGCTGTAACATAATGTCGTTGTAGACAACTAATGATGATAAAGGTGTTTTTAACTGGTGGGAAATATCAGCCAGTAGATCGACTAAAAACTGTTTTTCTTTTTTTAACTGCTCGAGCTGATTTAAGATAATTTTTCGCATCGAATTAAAGGCATTAGCCAGTTTAGAGAAATCTCCCTCTTCTTCCTCGGCCAGTTGAAGTTGATCGTCTCCTTCGACCAACCTCTTTGCTCCTAAAGTAATCCGGCGCAGCCGCCGATAAAAAAAGACATATTGGTAATAATTTAAAAGGAAAAATACGATGGTTAAGCAGCCGATCATTAAGACCACGCTCACAAAATTGTGGTGAAAAGTCGGCTGTAAATAGGGGAACAGCCCATCGGCCAAATCTGGAGTCAACCCATATTCTTTTAGAAATTCCTGACCGGTCTGAATCCTGCCGGGAGAAGCTCCCTTAGTAATTAACGGTATAATCTCGTCAACCAGTTCCGGATCCAGTTCGGCCATCCTCGCAGCAATTACCCCCAATATTTTAATATAATCTGTTTTAAGGTGTTGATGATGATGCTGTACAATCAATAAAGCCGTCAACAAAAAAAGCACCATTAAACCCAAAAAAATCGCTGAACTCCTTCTTAATTCATTATTCACAAAGTATCCGTTCATCACCATCTACTCCTTCTGCACATCCTGATTCCATTTATAACCCAACCCCCGTTGGGTAACAATATATTGAGGGTCACTCGAATCATCTTCTATTTTCTCCCGAATCCGTTTAATATAAACGGAGAGGGTATTTTCTTCAAAATAGGTCTCCACACCGTTAAATAATTCGGTTAAGATCTGTTCCCTTTTTAGCACAATATGCGGATAATCCAGAAAGATCAGTAAAAGTCGATACTCCTGTGCGGTCAAAGCTAGCTCTAAATCCCCTTTCTTAACCATTGCCTTGGCCGGATCAACCGTAAGCTCCCCGCTCCGCACAACTCTACCGCCCAAAGGAAACTTGGCTTTCCGCCGGGTAACCGCTTTGATTCTCGATAATAATTCCTTAACGCGAAAGGGCTTGGTGATATAATCATCCCCACCCAGGTCGAGTCCCAGAACAATATTGACCTCATCGGCACAGGCTGTTAAGAAGATAATAGCAACATCACTTTTTTCCCGGATATATCGGCAGACCTCGTAGCCGTTATCATCCGGTAAATTTATATCCAAAATAATTAAGTCAAAATTTTTCTGATCAAACAACTCTTTGGCTGCCTGGGCAGTTGCCGCCCGCTGGACCGCATATTTTTGTTCAGTTAGGGTAAACTCAATCCCGAGGGCTAATGCCTGGTCATCTTCGACCAATAAAATCCTGTTCATTTTGTTTCACCTCACCATACTACCCTGATCATACCCTATTTTAGCACTAAATTAAAGGCTGTTTTTCCAGTTAGCCCCACCGCCAACATTAAAAATCTTCTCTAACCAGCTCAAGCAGATTTTCTTTCTCCACTCGGGCCAGTGGTAATAAGACCGAAAGATAACCGATAACTAAAGAGGCAATTGTAGCAATAGCCATATATGACCAGGGAATCTGCCATAAAAGCGCTCGCACATTGCTCAACCCGAGATAGAGCAAATAGGATAGCCCGGCCCCCAGCAACGAACCGTAAATACTGGCCTTGATCCCATATAATAAGCCCTCTACCACCACCATTTTCTTTAATCCTTTGGGAGTAAGACCAATTGATTTGAGCATAGCGAATTCCCGTTTGCGAATAAGAATATTTGTGGTAATCGTATTAACAATATTGACAACTCCAATACCGGAGACCACCAGGACAAACCCATAAAGGAGAATCTTAACCAACAAAATTGCCGATCTGGCCTGGCGGTTTTGGGCAATCCGGTTAATTAAGCGTAAAGAAGAATTACCGCCGATAATCCCGGCGATCGTTGCCTTTGTCTCCTCCTCCTTTTGGGGATCAACGAGCCTAATATTGAGGCTAACCGGAGTGAGCGAGTCTACTGCCAACAGCCGTCGGGCCACCGCTTCTGTGGTAATCATCTTTAATTTGTTTTGTCCCCCCGGAAAATAAAAGGGATCATCGCTAACTATCGCCGCTATTTGAACCGGATGGGCCGGGCCGACAAGTTGGAGTTGGTCAGCAGAACTATTATCAAGCGAGAGTTCGATTTCGTCGTCAACCTTGACCGAGACGAGCGGACCGAAATATGTTTTTCGGGTGGCCCGATTATCGATCCGGTTTTTGTTAATAATGATCACGCCGTTTTCTTGGTTTAATTGCTGCGGATTAATCTTCCCGGCCTGAAGATATTTACGGGCTACTTGCAGGGCAGGGGGATCATAAATGGCCAGCGCCCCTTTGATTAGCGTTTTTTTCTGGCCGTCCCTGGTCAGGTGATGATAAATTCCGTTGATATCCCGGATTTGGCCAATCTCACTTCCGCGTGCCAACAGGACAGAAAAATCAGCCGGTTGATATACTCGAAAAACCTGCTGAACATTAGCAATTGATTGAAGCTGCTTGATCAGGGCGTCATCAAACTTGAACGGTTTGGGACTATTAGTATTTCTCCCGATAACCGAAAAATGAATTTGTTGTGATTCGTTAAGATTATCGGAAACAACCAGACTCATCTCGATAAACGAAGAAAAGGTAATAAAGAGAACAACACTGATCACCATTGAAAAAACGGTAATCCGATAGCGCTTGGTATTTCGTTTAATATTTTTAACGGCCAGTTCTCCCGCAAAACCAAATAATTTCCTGAAAAACTGGCTTTTCCGTCTTTTGATCTTTTCCGTGCTAATGAGGGCCCGACTACTGATCGCTACTAAGGGAGAAAGCCGACTGGCATACCATGCCGGTAAAAAAGCGGAGCCATAGATCGACAATAGGCCCAACCCGGTACTGATTAGCACAACTTGCCCGGAAAGTGCTGTCCGGAAGTAAAGTGCTGAGTTCTGAACCAGTAGCGTAAAGACCAGATTAACCCCATAAATTGCCGCTATGCCGAGCATAAGCCCCAACGGGAGCGCGATAATCGCCAAAAAAGTAGCCTCCCGAAAAACCAGTTGGCGGGTCTGTTTTGGTGTACTGCCGATCGTCCGCAATAATCCGAATTGCCTGATTCGTTCGACCACACTGATCTGAAAAGAGTTGTAAATGACGGCAATCGTTGCGATTACTACAATTGCAATAATAACATATATTACCGCGTACATATTTCGGTTGGTCGCAGCAACATCACCCCGGCCGAGCATAAAGAGCAAGTGTCCATTCTCATGTACCAAATCTTTTGGACTTAACCTTTTCAATTCAGCCAGCGCTGTCGGCAAACTGGTTTGGGGACTAATCTCCACCAGCAGAATTGAACTATCATCTTTAATTTGATTGTTTTTGGTTAAAAGGATCCCTTGTGCTTTAATTTGATGCTGGACCTTGTCTTCGATTAATCCGACCAACTGATATTCCTTATCCTGAAGGATGATCTGCTCCCCAAGCGCGAGTTGTTGACCAAGTGAGCGGAGCACCCATTCTTCCAGCGCAACTTCACCGGGATGGTCAGGCAGTCGACCCTGACTGAGCTGATATGGTAAAAGCTCGCCCGCTTGCGCACTGGTGATCAGGGGAGTAAGCTGTAAATCCTCTTTAAGCTGAATATTCTGGCCTCGCGTATAGAGACCGCTTCTTCCTACCTGCGGATTATTTTTGATTTTGCTGATCAAGTCAGCCGTCGGTCTTTCAAAATAGAGATGAAAAGAGCCATATTTATTTTTCATCTCTTCAATTTTGGCTTGTTGCAGTCCGCTCATAAAAAAGCCAATTGAACTGATTAAAGATATCGAAAGCACAATGCCGATGATCGTTAAAATCGTCCGTCGATAATTGGCTTTAAGGTATTTTAGCGTAATTTTTTGATAACTATTGATCATCGTAAGGCCTCCTGTTGCTTGAGCGGTTGATCGGATATAATCTCACCGTCCTGAAGAGTGATCACCCGGTCAGCCAGAGCAGCTATATTCAGATCATGGGTAATCAAAATCAGGGTTTGCTGATATTTTTTAGCGGTAAATTTGAGCAGATCAATCACTTCTTTCGAGCTTTTACTGTCCAGATTACCGGTCGGCTCATCGGCTAAAACGATCGCCGGTTTATTTAGCAAGGCTCGGCCGATCGAGACTCTTTGTTGTTGACCCCCGGATAATTCTGAGGGAAGATGCTGCTTCCGCTCTTTTAAATCGAGAATTTGAATCAACTCATTTAAATAACTGCTATCTACTTGCTCATGATCTAACAGTACCGGGAGCGCTATGTTTTCTTCGACATCAAGGACCGGGATCAGATTAAAGAATTGAAAGATAAAGCCGACTTTGCGGCGACGAAAAATGGCTAAGCGTTCTTCCGGATAGTCATAAATATTTTCCTGATCTACGATCACCTGTCCACTGTTGGGTCGATCCAGACCTCCCAGGATATGCAGCAGGGTGCTTTTCCCGGAACCAGATGCCCCAACAATCGCGACAAACTCACCTTTATTCACCGATAAATTAATATTTTTTAGTGCTGCTACTTTATTTTCACCTTTCCCGTACACTTTATTAACTTGCTTTAATTTCACAATTTCGATCTTATTCACCCCTTATCTCTGTTCAGGCTTCCGTACGATTATAGTGTACAGGATTCCAACGGCAAATACCATTTCGTTAATCTTACAGTTCAGCTAACTATCTTACAATCCAGTAAGATCGGTAGCAAAAAAGCAAACTTATTTTGTTAAAGGGGTTGTTTTTTTCAGTCACTCTGTAATAATAATAACTGACCCGGTCAGAAAGGAGTTTAAGATGGAACGGTTTAACAAATTGGATCAGAAAAAAAAAGAAAGAATTATCAGCGCTTCTTTACAAGTCTTTTCAGTTAATAATTTTAAAAATGCTTTGACAGATGATATTGCCCGCAAAGCAGAGATCTCTAAAGGCTCACTCTTTCAATATTTTAAAAATAAGATATCATTATACCTCTACTTGTATAACTATTCCTTAGAGCAGTTAGGTAAAAAAGTCGAAGAGCAATTTAATTTTAAGGAACGAGATTATTTTGAATTAGTTCGTCAAAGCATATTAATCAAAATTACTTTGTTTAATGAACACCGATATCTCTATCAATTTATAATCAAAGCTAATGAAGAAAAAAATCCGGTGATCGCACAGACAATTACAGAAATTAATCAGAATATTAAATGGAACTACCTTCAAGAAAGTTATCAAAATGTTGATTACAATAAGTTTAAAGAAGGAACAGATATAAGCTGTTTATTTAAGATGATTGAATGGTGTAGTGATGGAATCTGGAAGGAAGGATTATATAACCAAAGTTCAGTAGAATCTATGTGTCAACAGGCTATACAGATGATCGGATTTTTTAAACAAGCTGTCTATAAAGCAGAGTATTTAAATTAAAAAGGAGTGGTTTGATGCGCTTTTTAGAGTATGGTAATCAAAATAACAAGGCGATAATACTCATTCATGGCTATAATATCTCATGGAAGATGTGGCTGCCCCAAATCGATTTTTTTAGTAAAGATTATTATGTTATAGTCCCGATTTTGAATGGACATGATCTGAAGAATAGCTCTACATTTACTACTGTGGAACAAGCAGCAACTGATATAATCGACTATGTTAAAAGAGTATATGGTGAGGAGATATATGCACTCTGTGGTGCATCTCTTGGAGCTACTATCGGGATCGATATTCTTGCTAAAAACCAGCTGAAAATTAATAAAGCAATTATTGATGCCGGACCAGTAGTCCCAATGAATAAGTTAATGTTATTTTTATCTATTAAAATAAGACTTAGACTAATTAATTCCATGAAAAAGGGAAATAAACGCACGCACAACATGCTAAACCGCTCTTTTTATTCCAAAGAATTGGTTGAAGAGATATTAAAGATTGGTGCTAATATGACAGAAGAAAATTGTCGAAATATACATTTGTCTGTCTTTAATTATTCATTACCAAGCTCACTCAAAACTGTTAAGACAGATCTAGCATATTGGTATGGCTCAAAAGAGGCTTGGCTTGGAAAAAAGTATGCCAAAGCTATTTCAAAAGTTTTACCCAAGGCTGAAATAAAGGTTTTCCAAGGACTAAATCATGGAGAATTGTGTATTGGAGATCCCGAACTATACATTAAGGAAGCAACTGCCTTTTTTCAGAGGTAATAGACGAAAAATAAGGCCACTTTGATTGATCCATTCACTGCTCACTCTAAATCGTGGCCTTTCATTTATACTTACTTCCCATTTTTGAATTGGCTGTCAACAACCTCCCTCTCTCCTCAACCTTAACCAGAGTCTCCAGCTCTTTGACTGCGTTCTTCCCTACCCAAGCACTGGCTTTTCCCTCGCCAATTAATTCGTAAGCAACTAAAATCGCTTTTTCCTGATAATGATAATTTATTTTTCCGATTTCTCGCAGGACCAGAGATACCGCTTTTCTAACATGTGGTCTATTATCATCAGCACATGCTTTAATTCTTTCAATGTATAATTCTACTTGCTCCGGCTCAATTTTTTCCCTTTTTTTAATCATTTCTGCTGTCATCAGAACAAAAGCGGCACGCCTAAAATATAATGACCTTTGTTTACTCCAACTTTTCATGATATCGGCTGCAAAACTCGTCTTGATAATCAAATTTTTACAAATATGATCACATAAATCCCATGAATTGATTTCACCCATTAAATTTTCTATTTCCTGATAGGTGATCTCTTTTTGATCAAATAATAAGACAGCTAAGAGTTGCTCTTCATGTATTCCGTTCTGCCAAAGTTCCCCGGCCAACTTGTGATTGGTGCCAATTTTTCTAGCCAATTTCCTAATATCACCGGTACGAACACCCCAAGCTTTATCTTTCGATATCCCTAATCGAATTACATTTTTTTTATATTTCTCATCACTCAATTCATTTAAACTTTCTCTTATTGCATTAATATCAATACCAACCCACCTCCATATATATTAAAAGGAGATTATTGAACAAAAATATCTAGCTCTGCTTTTTTTTAATTTTATATACCATGTTAATCTGCCCCCGCCCTTCTTGTCTTTGATAACCTAACTTTTCATAGAGATGAATTGCCGGAAAATTTTCCGTATCTGTCGCTAAAAAGCTGACTGTACATCCCTGTTGTTGTCCCCATTCCAGGCCAACTTTAGCTAAGGAACGTCCTATTCCCTGCCCTTGCTGATCAGGATGAACAGCCAGCAGACGAAGCCAGACAACTTTACCCAACTTTCCTTGATATGTTCCGATCATACAGGTACCAACGATTTCCTCGTTTTTTATGGCGACAAAAACCTGCTGCTCTTGTTGATTAAGCCACTCTATTATCCCCGCTTCCCCTTCCCCGAAAAACTGGCGAGACATCCCGGCACAGGAACGGGTAACTGCTGCGGCTAACCCGGTCTCGGCCGCTTTAATCAAACGTATCTCTGCGGTTAAAGGATAATCCCATCTTTTAACCGGTAAGTCTTTTAACCAGAAATCGATCCATTCACTGCTCACTCTCAATCCGGCCTTTTCTAAACTATTAATGAACTCAGGCGGGATAAACTCAACAATCAGCTCACCGGCTGCTAAGTCTTTGGCACTTTGTTCAAGCACTTCCGGTAGGCTCTCTATTGCATTTACCGCCCAGAAAAGCTTGATTCGATCACGCTCTCTTTCCGCAACCAATATGTATTCGTCTCCTTCAAAAACTTTAATTGGCTCGCTTGGAACTAGCTGTTGAAAACTGTGATATCGAAAGTTTTTGGCTCTATTCACCACTTGCTCGAGCATTTTAACCCTCCATCCTTGCTTGTTCTTAATATTAATAGTATAATAAAATTATACTAGGTGTCAAGCTAAAGTTTAATTATATTATACTTTTGTGGAGGAGTTTAGCATGATCTATATTGGAAAAAAACTTCGTTCATTGCGCAAAGAAAAAGGTATGACCTTAAAAGAAGTTGCTGGCGAAGAATTCACGAAAGGTTATCTAAGCCAGATCGAATTAGGCAAAGTTACACCATCTTTCAAAGTATTAACCCACCTTGCGGCGCAATTAAAGGTAGACTTAGCTCATCTAATCGGTACCGACAATCAGTTGGATTATCAATTAGCCCGCTTAGAAACCCTTTTTGCTGCTAAAAAATATAAAGGTGTGCTGATCGATAGCCAACAGATCTCCACCGATTGGCAATCTCCCGTAGGGGTTAAAGTTAAATTATTGCAGGCTAAGGCCCTTTTTTATTTAAACCGTCTGAGCGAATGCAGCCGGTTGCTCCAACAACTGATCACAATTGACCGGGATTGGATTTCGCCTTGCAAATTAGAAGCCTTCGCTTTTGGGGGCTTGGCTCTTTTTGGTCAGCAATGTTATGTGAAAGCTATTGAGATTTATGAACAGGGCATCGCCTTTGCCGAAGCCAAAGGAATAAAACAACCATTAACCCTATCAAAAATGTATTTAAATAAAGCCACCGCATGGCAAAATCTGGAGCAATATGAAACAGCGATCATCGAATATAATCAAACACTGGCTTATGCTCGCCACCATCAAATCATGGAAACCGTCCTGGATGTCTTTATCCGCTTAGGCTATTGTCACTTCAAAAAGGAGAATTTAGAGCAAGCCAAAGAGTATCTGGAAAAAGGATTGCAGCTTAATCGCATATTGGAGCTGGAACTCCCCCAGGCTGAAGCCCTTCTCCTTTTAAGCCTTGTCTATTTTGCCGAAAATAATTATCAACTGGCCGAAGAATATGGCGACCAAGCCCATAAATTACTGACCGGGCTTAGCCGGACTGAACCGCTAAGTAAAAACAGCCTGCTTGAGGCACTCGTTATCTTGACTAAAATTTATCTGGCCACCGATCGGCATCGCCAAGCAAAAAAAACTCTCCAAAACCTGATCACCCAAGCAGAAAAAAGCACAGATTTACCCCCGGTTACCGCCAAAAACATTGCCCATCTTTGTATGGCAATGGGTAAGCATCAGGCAGCTAACCTCTTTTTCGCGCGAATAGTTAACTTAGCAACAGAACTGAAAAAATAATCTAGAAAAGCACAAAATATTGAAGCAGGATTTTTTCCATAAAAAGAAAATCTATAAAATAGCAAGATCATATCTTGACCTGATTATGTAAAAGATAATAAATACGATCTTTTTCAAGGGGGGTCTCAACCACATGTTTAGTAATTTTCAAGAACTTAATACTTATGTCCGAGAAAATGGAATTAAAATGCTTGATTTTAAGATCCCGGAATTGACGGGTAACTGGCGGCACCTGACCATACCGGCCAACGGGCTAACCGAAACTGTTTTTACCGAAGGATTTGGTTTTGACGGTTCCAACTATGGCTATAAAAGGGTGGAAGCCAGTGATATGATCTTTATCCCGGATCTCCAGACCGCTTTTCTCGACCCTTTCTGGGAACAACCTACGCTCAGCTTTATGGTCAATATTTACGAAATCAAGGACGGAGAGCAGGTCTTATTTGGAGACGAATCCCGGAATATTTTAAAAAAAGCCCTCAATTATTTGCAAAAGACCGGGGTTGCCGATCAATTTATTGTCGGACCGGAGTTTGAATACTATCTTCTGGACAGGATTAACTACTGGAACTACCCGCAGGCCTCAGGCTACTCCCTTGACTCCAGGCAAGCCGGCTGGAATTCCGATCAAGAAAGTGGCGGTCAGGGTTATCAGATTGGCTGCAAAGACGGCTACCATAAAGATGCCCCCTATGACCTCTACCGGGATTTACGTTCCGAGATTACACTGGCCCTTGCTCAACTGGGGATCAAAATCAAATACCACCACCATGAGGTCGGGGGACCGGGACAACACGAAATTGAAGTCGAACGGGGTGAAGCTTTTTCCCTGGCCGATGCCTCCATGTTAATTAAGTATTTTGTCAAAAATATGGCCTATGCCCGCGGTAAAACCGCTACCTTTATGCCTAAACCGATCTATGCCGAGGCCGGCAGTGGTTTTCATATTCATCTGCAACTAGCTCGGAAGGGGAAATCCCTTTTCAATGGGTCATCAGCTAACTGTAGCGGACTTTCCCGGTTAGCCCTAAATTTTATGGGAGGAATCCTGGTCCACACTCCGGCACTAATGGCCCTGGCTGCTCCCACCACCAACTCTTATAAACGGCTGGTTAAAGGATATGAAGCTCCGGTAGCGATCTGTTTTGCCGCCTCCAACCGCTCGGCGGTGATCAGAATCCCTGGTTATGCAACCAGCCCGGAGGATAAACGCTTTGAGTTTCGTCCCGGCGATGCCACCGGGAATCCCTATTTGACCTTTGCGGCAATCCTGTTGGCCGGACTGGACGGAATTGAAAAACAAATAGATCCGATCAAAGAGGGCTATGGACCGATTGATAAAAACGTCTATCACCTGACCCCGGCCGAAGAACAGCAACTGAACTTCCTCCCGTCCAGTCTGGAAGAAGCCCTGCAAGCACTGGAGAGTGACCAACAATTCTTGCGGAAAGAAGATATCTTTTCCGGCAATTTAATCAAAAACTGGCTGGAAATAAAGCGAAAAGAAAGCCGGGAAATTAATCAATACCCGATTCCGAAAGAATTTGAGTTATATTATGATGCTTAATAAGGAGGAAACAAATTGAAAAAGAGAATTAAGGCCGAACCATTTAAAATCAAGATGGTCGAACCAATCCAATTAATCCCTCGTCCGCAAAGGGAAGCTGCTTTAGAACGAGCCGGTTATAATCTCTTTGCCCTCAAATCGGAAGAGGTTTATATCGACCTGTTAACTGATAGCGGAACCGGTGCAATGAGTGATCAGCAATGGGCAGGATTAATGCTCGGTGATGAGGCTTATGCCGGTAGCCGGAACTTTTATCACCTCCAGGAGACGGTTCAGGATATCTTTAACTACCAATACTCGATCCCTACCCATCAGGGCCGGGGAGCCGAGCAGGTTCTTTTTCCGCTCTTGATCGAAAGTCCCGGTCAATATGTTTTGAGCAATATGCATTTTGATACCACCAAAGCCCATGTAGAAATAGCCGGGGGAAGAGCTGAAAATTTTGTAATTGAAGAGTCACTTAATACTACAGCATACCATCCCTTTAAAGGTAATTTTGATTTAGAGAAAATGGAAGCCTTCATCCGAAAAGAGGGTCGTGAAAATATCGCCATGATCATCATTACAATCACTTGTAATAGCGCCGGTGGTCAGCCTGTCTCCATGAAAAATATGAGAGAAGTTAGTCAGTTAGCCCAAAAATACGGAATCAGGGTCTTGCTTGATGCCGCCCGTTATGCTGAAAATGCCTATTTTATTAAAACCAGGGAAGCCGGTTATCAAGATAAATCAATTAAAGAGATCATCCGAGAGACTTTCAGTTATGCCGAAGCTTTTACGATGAGTGCCAAAAAAGATGCTATTGTCAACATGGGCGGATTAATCGGGATTAAAGACAATCAGGAGCTCTATACACAAGCACGGTCCAGGGTTGTTCCGCTGGAAGGATTCCCAACTTACGGGGGACTTTCCGGTCGGGATATTGAGGCGATGGCCCGGGGTTTAAAAGAAGGGATCGAGTTTGCTTATCTGGACTACCGGATAGAACAGGTTAAATACCTCGGTGATCAACTGCGAGAAGCGGCCGTACCAATCCAGTATCCTACCGGGGGACACGCCGTTTTTGTTGATGCCAAAAAGCTGCTACCTCAGATCCCCTTTGAGCAATTCCCGGCCCAGTCTTTAGGTAATGCCCTTTACCTGGAAGCTGGCGTCCGGGGGGTAGAGATCGGTTCTTTCCTCCTGGGGCGGGATCCCGATACCGGCCAACAGTTGGAATCACCACTGGAATTATTGCGTCTGACCATTCCCCGCCGGGTTTATACCAATAACCATCTCGACGTTGTAGCAGCCGGTTTAATCGCACTCAAAGACCAGGCTTCCAGTTTAAAAGGGCTGGTATTCACCTATGAACCGGCAATCCTGCGACATTTTACCGCCAGGTTAAAACCGGTTGGTTGACCCTAAATTTTTAGTAAAACTTGTTCAACAGTTATTTCTTCAAAATGCCGTATCCACCATAAACCGGTTTGATCTCATTAACGGTAATTACAACATTACCTTGTATGTTTTTAATCAGCGATACGGCTTCTTCAGTCCTTTTTCTTTTAATATGCATAATTAAAACATGTCGTTTAAAGTCCTTCCCCTGGCCTTCAATTACGGTGACGGCAAAGCCTTTATTTCTAAGCTCCCGGGCCAGGGTTACCCCATGCTCTTCTTTTACAATCGATTCAATCCGAACCGTACCAAAACCGAGCTTTTGTTCAAAGGTTGTCCCTAAATAATTACCGAGGGAAAATCCGATTGAATAAATAACCAGTTTAATCGGGTCGGCCGTGATGTCTTTAAGTACATTGGCGATCAAAATCGCCCAGATTATTACTTCAAAAAATCCGATAATTGCCCCTTTCAGTTTTTCACCTTTGGTAATCAGCACAATTCTGGTCGTAGCCATGGTGACTTCAATCATCTTGCCCACAAGTATGATTAAGTATAAAACTATCGTCTGAACCATTTTATACCCCTTTTCTCTACCTTATTTAGTAATTGATCAATTCCGATAATTATTATATTCCAAAATACTATTATGTCAATACTAAATAAGTACGGAATTTTGAGTATTTTATTTAATTGGCTGACGAAGTGGAACAAACTTTAAATATCTTTAATATCCTCCCAATTTTGGCAGAAACCCATTTCCAGATAAACATCATCTATAGTGATGGTATTTAATTCTTTTGTAAGATATTTAAACAAATCAATAGAGCAAAAATATCATTTTTACCATACATATATCTATTGTTTTGCTTAGGTATTGCTAGAATAGAATGTATCTTGTTATCAGCAATATTTACCCTGGTTTTAAAATTGTAAAGTCGTTCGTCATGGGCACATAAGTCCTACATTCTGTCGTTCCTTTAATTTCATTAAATTGAAGAACCTACTTATGGCACCAAGGGTAAGAATATTAGCTAAAACCCATATAGGAACATAACCATAATTCTCCATATAATGAGTTATAGAGCTACTTTTATTTATTTGTCTGGCAATGTCATTTTGGATATGGGCAATTAACTTACTAATATTTCGTAGATTATGATTCTGTTTTAATTCAAAATTAGAGATTTTTAAATAATTGTCATACCCATATTCTTTAGAGAGAACATCAGCAATAGAAGATTTAATATTATTTTCTATTTCAAGTACTCTTTTTAAAAATATGTATCTTATATTTCTGTCAAACTTATATAAGGCATATATTTCTATAGCACTTGTAAAATTCAAAGTCAAATAATAAGACCCTGGGTCCGAAGACTCCAGGGTGCGATCTACTACTATTATATTTCTTTATAAACAAATTATACCACTAATATTTCTAATAATCAAGGGTATTTACATTTTATGATATTTATTATATCGTTCTGGTTGGATTTCCTATTTTTGATGGACTGGGTAGATTACATCAAATGGCTTTTTTAAGAACAATATCATGATACTGAAAAAGTTGTGTTGCCTCCCTATATTACTGATTACAAACAATTTCAAATTTAATTCCCTCTAAATCCTTAAAGAAAAGAGCGTAGTAATTTGGACCGTGTTCAGGAAATATTCGAGGTTCATGGACAATATTTGCCCCAATCGCTTTTATTTCCGAATAAAGCCTATCCACTTCGGCACGGGAGTTTGCTTTAAAAGCAAGATGATGTAATGCTCCCGGCTTTCTTCGGTGGATTATTCCATCCTTGAAAGCTGTTCGCGGAGAGCAAATAGCAAAATCCCATGATGAATGTAAATATTCCACAACATACAAATCATGTTCTTCTATTATAGCCCTTACTTTATTGTTGATGTCAAAGCCTAAAATGGGCATAAGTCTATCATAGAATGGCTCAGCAACCTTCATGTCCTTTACTGTTATTTGAACGTGATCAATATTTGGTTGCATATTTTACACCTCCCTAATGATTTTTGTTATTGCTTTCGTCCCTTTGTTCTATGTCAGCCAATAACTTGACCCGTCTTTTGTTCTTTCCATAAAACCGTACATAATAAGGTATCTTCTGATCGTCATATAATCTTCATAGATCGGTTTGATCATTTCATTGACTTCTTTTTCTGGATATTTTTTGCCAAGTTCAAACTGTTCCGCAATTTTCGCCAAAATAACAACCTTTTTCTTCTCTTTTGGAGAGAAAGCCTTTAATTTTAATGGCTTTAAACTTACAAATGATGTTTCCAAAATATGTTGCTTTTCCTGTTCTGTTATCACATAACGGTCATCCAAATATATAGCATGGTTATGAATTGGAATAAGAGTATCTTTATTTGTAACTTTGTGATCAAACACACACTCAAATATAGCCAAATAAAATTTGGCCTGTTTCGCTTTCTCCCGGAATGTGAATTTTTGGTGCCGCACCGTAGAGGCTGATACACCAAGCTTTTTTGCAATTTCACTATCCGACATGCCTGAATAAAAAAGGAATAACAATTCCTTTTGGGTGTCAGTTAATGTATTATATTTTGTAGCTGAATGGAGCATTTGCATGAAGTTTCCACCGTGTTCCCTTTCAATATGTTTAACGGCAGCGTGTTCAGGAACAAAAAAATTGCCACCAATAGAAAATACTTGACCTACTTGAAACGCCTTTTCGCAGTAATTACAAATGTAAGCATTCGCTTCTTTATTAAACCGGTATCCTTTTTTGATTTCATCTAAGGAAAGTTTACCATAGTCCATTTTTAAAAATCCTCATTCCTAAAAAAGATATTTTTATAAACATATTATATATTTGTTTATAATATTTGTCAACTATATAAAATCATGTTCAGGTTCTTAATTAACCTTTTCCCACCTTCGAAAGCCCTTGATTAACAGATGCCCAGTAATCGTCAAGAGAAGCAAAATTACTGCAAAAGCCGAAAGAGTTTCCAAACCCCCAGAATCTGAACGCAGATTAAATAGTAAAACCCCAATGGTTTCAGTACCACTGGTATATAGCATCAAAGAAATCGGTATCTCCCTTAAGACAAAGAGAAAAGCCAAAATCCAGCCCGTTCTCAAACCCGGCTTAATTAAAGGAATAATTATCCAGCGGAATGTTTTCAGATAAGAGGCTCCTAAAATCCAAGCCATCTCTTCTAGTTCCTGATCAATATTCTGGAGCAGACCACTCACATTTTTAACTACCAACGGTAATGAAGCAGTAACATAGCTAACGATAATTATCCATGGAGTATTATACAACTTCAAAGGTGGATTTATCCAAGCCAGGATAGCAGCTACCGCAATTACTATCCCTGGTATCGCCATCGGCCAAGAAGCAAAGAATTCGATCATCTTTCTGCCTCGGAAACTGGATCGATTAGCAAGATAGGTAGCTAAAGAACCCAATAATAGAGCAATACTCGCTGACAAAATGCCATAAAGGATACTATTGCGAAATGCCCGGATCGTCAAGCTTTGTTCAAATAATATATTTCGATAATTGGCTAGAGTAAAATTACTTAGTTGATAATCTAATCCAAAAGCCTTGAGAAATGATGTCAGTAAGATAACGATCAAAGGTAATATTGTTGTAAGAAAAAAGAAGAAAAGGATGATACCCATGACCGTCTTTTTAGCTCTCCCCAAAGAGAGCTCCTTTGGACGAGAACTATTAGCGGATAAGGTAATATAATCTCTATTTTTTAAAAATTTACTTTGAATTAAAAAGATTGCACCTGTCAGTAAGATCAGAATTATGGAAACAGTTGTGGCTTGGCTAAGATTGAGACTGCTTAGAGCAGTATAGATATAGGTAGTCAAGATATATTTCCGTGCAGGTAATGCTAACAGGGCGGCTACTCCAAAACAGGCAACTGTACGGGCAAAAACCAGTAAGCCCACTGCCAAAATATTAGGCATAATCATCGGTAAAGTTATGGAAAATAAAACCCGTAACCGACCGGCACCATCTAAATATGCCGCTTCTTCGATCGAATGATCACTATTTTTCAAAGCGTTAGATAAGGTCATATAGACCAGCGGATAGAGATTTATAGTCATCACTAAGATAACGCCTCCCAAGGAGTAGATCTCCAAGGGAGAAGTATTAACTTTGCAGGTCTCTAAAAAAAGATTTGTTATGATCCCATTTTTTCCAAAAAGCTCGATAAAAGACACTGCCATAATAAAAGATGGAATAATAAATGTCAGAAAAACCAACAGATCGATTAATCCTTTGCCGGAAAGATCCGTACGGGTTACCAGCCAAGCCAGTCCTCCCCCAATAAGACTACTCAGAATCGAAACCGTCAAAGCAAGATAAAGGGTATTGACCAGAGCTCCTAGAAACTGTCGATCAAAAAAAAGATTAAGATAATCTTTTAGATTAAAAGAAAAATTATTGACAGAGATCCCTACACTATTCAAAACTAGCATGATTAAAGGATATATAACCAAAACAGTTAGCGTTATTAAAAGAAAAAGTCCGCTAACTGTTTCGGATTTTAAATGCTTTCTCAGAACAAGTCTAATCGGTAAACATGATCTCTTTAAAAGTTGCACGTATCTCCTCCTGATGTTTACTTGCATACTTCCAGTCTAGTGAGCTGACTTCTATGGTCTGAGGAACTCCTTCAGGTAATTTAAGACCATTTCGGACAGTGATAAATCCAAAACGGGTAGCTATATTCTGCCCAGTCTCACTGAGAGAAAAATCAACAAATTTTTTCACTAAGTTATCAGCCTCTAAAGAACGTTCCTTTTTGATAATCGCTATCGGTCGCTGGATACTAATAATACCTTCAACAGGCCAGATAATTCCCAGTGGGCTTTCAATGCCCCGTTTTTTGGCTTTATTGATTAGGCGCAATACCCCATCATGGGGAGCAATACCAAGATCCAACTCAGCAGTCTCGATCTTGGAGACAACATCAATATTTTGCTTTGTCAACATCACCTCATTTTCACCCAGCGCTCGATAAAGAATCCAACTGTAATCAAAGAGCTGATAAAGACCGGATGTGATAGCTAAAGCCGTAGATGATTGAGAAGCATCTGCTATCCCGAGGCGCTGATGCCATCTTCTATCCAGCAAATCAGCCCAGCCTGTGGGGATTTCATCAGTCAAAACCCTTTCTTTATTATAGACGATGACTCCATAACGAGCATTAACTGCTGTAAAATAGCCGTCCCCATAAATATATTCTTTTTTAAGATCTTGGATCATAGGTGGCCGATATCTTAAAAGTACCCCTTTTTCTTTAAGCGCTTGATACATCATTGGTTCTGCACCCCAGACGATATCTGCCTGAATGCTCCCGGCTAACATCTCAGTCCAGACCTTCTGTCTTAAAGGACCAGAACCGCTATGATAGACATTGAGTACATCTCCATATTCCTTCTCAAATTCAGCTTCCAGCAACTTAGCCATCTCTTTGGGGCCAGAGATATATAAGTTTATCTGCTCTTCTACAGCTGCTTCAAGAGAAGAATTGCTGAACAGAAGAATAAAAGAAAATATTATACTAAATACTAATTTAACAAATTTCATGCCCTCTTCACCTCTAATTATTATTTTTTTTAACATTAAATAAAAAAGACCAGCCGCCAAAATCTCTTTCCAGTATTGCTTTTAAGTAAATGATAAAGGTTTTCAATATCAATTATATTGTATATGACCACCACCTTACTGTCAATATTTTTTCATATAAAGCTTAAGTACTACAAGTTTTGGCAAAAAAAATTCCCGCAACATGCCTATATTAAAGGCTTGGCGGGACTTTTTTGTCTTCTTTTTAGATAAATCCTTCTGAAGTTAAGATCCCGTTCAATCCCTGCCTAAAATCCTTTATTGCTTTGCTTCTCCATTCTTCCGATGTCGGAGCAAAAAGATTAAGAAAATTTTTTCTTATATTTTTTTTGTCTTTGTCGTATTTAACTCCATACCTGTACAGCCTGTTTTCTTCAATTATAACCTGTAGTGATTTCAATGCTGATATAATTGAATCACCATAGGTTCCAAATTCAAGGGTTGTTGAATAAAACTGTTTATCTTTAAACTCTCTTGCTATAAGCATGTATAAAAAATCTATCATATCACCTTTGATTTTATAAAATTCTTTAGTATCGGTCTTTTGAACCAATGGATATACAAAGGCCTTTTTTAATTCGGCAGAACTTCTTTTTTCAAAAACAGAATTTACAATACTCATTAGATTACCAGGTCCATAGCCTGTATGGATATCCAAAAGTACAATTCTTCGATAATCTCTAATACACCTTCGATACAGATCTATCATATATCTGGTAGAATCTTCATACCCCTGTCCCCCATAATAAATTCCGGCTGGAAACTGATATTGTCCAAGTATAGGGGCATTTTTAAAACTATTAAATCCTATTTTAAATAGGGCTTTTAATAAGCCAAAATTAAAACTAACATTATTCCACAATTTATTGCAATAAGGCTGTTGGGGATTAAGAAATGATTCGATTTTTTGATAGTCTTTATTTAGCGTCTCTTCCAGTGAAGACCACTGCCAGATAAAATTCCGATTAAGATCGATGTTATTTTCATTTGTTCTTCTCATATGTTTCATTCCCCAGGGGTTTATAGCATGAACTAAAACAATTCCTATGGAATCATAATCGAGTTTATTTAGATATTTATCAATCAATAGATTTAACATAGCAGCCCCAATATATCCTTCAATTCCATGAAGTCCGGTTGTTACAATTAAAAGCTTATCATAGTTTTTCTTAGCACTTGCTATAATTATGTCTATTGATAAGTCTTCAGCCTCTAGTACTTTATGGCTTTCTATCTTAGTTTCAGGCCAGAGACTTTTGACATATTTAACTTTATCCCTAAATTTCTCTCTGGATTCCTCATATGTATAACTAAATAAATCTTTTATATTCAACAATACCACCCCTAAAATGGACCATAGTTTGTTACTAAAGCAAACAGCAAAAGGATACTGGTAATTACAAGAATCAAAAGTTGTAATTTAATAATCCATTTAAACCAATTAGGATAACTTACTGTAGTAAGTCCCATACTAATTAATAATACGGCATTAGTAGGATAAATAACATTACTAAATCCATCACCAAATGCAAAGGCCAGCACAGCAATTTGCCTATTTATTCCAATTAAATCTACTAATGGTATAACAATAGGCATAATTAAAAAGGCTTTCGCTGAGCCAGAGCCAATAAAGAAATTCATAATTAAAACAAGTAAATAGATTAATAGTATAGAAACTATTGAAGTTGTGTTTATAATAAATTCAGCGGCATAATGTAAGATTGAATCCATAATTCCAGCCCTGGTTATTATATGCTTAACGCTAGTGGCCATTAATATCATTAAAATCCCTGGTGATATACCCAGAGTCCCTTTGAAAAATGTACTGATAACCGTTTTAAATTTTAAACCGGCAAACAATCCCGAACCTAAACCCCCAATTAAGAAAAGAAGACCTATTATCAATAAAGAATAATCAGCTAATCCTTCTATTATAGAAGCACTAAATATTAGTAGAAAAATACATAATACAATGAACACAAACCACCCGCTTGCCCTGTTTAACTTAGTAATATTTAGTGTAGTTAAATCCAGCTTGTCATCTCGAATTGTTTTCTTTTCATCAGTATCTGCATGATATACTAAAGACTTTTCCGGGTTTTTTTCTATCCTTTTGGCGTATTTAATCAGAAATAAACTAAGTACAGTATACATTACTACAAAAACAATTACTCTTAAGAAAATTCCGGAGAATAAAGGTAAGCCCGCAATTTTTTGGGCTACACCGATGGTAAATGGGTTAGCTATCCCGGAAGCAAAGCCAAACCCGGTGGCTAAAAAACTCATGCCAAGTCCGGTTAATGAATCCCAACCCAGTGAATAAGATAAAGCAACTATAATCGGTATAAGTGGGATTATTTCTTCAAAAATTCCTACTACAGAACCGAGCATCATAAATGCAAATACAATACTGGCCAGTAGTAAATATTTCTGCTGACCAAATGCCCTTACTATTTTGCTGATCAGATAAGTTAATAGATTACTTCTATTTAGTACGGCAAAAGCCCCCCCGATCACTAGCAGGAAAATAATAATTGCGATAACAATTGGAGCATCATTACTCCAGAGAACTTCAATTGGGGCAACAAACCACCTCCAAATCGGGAATGATGGTTTATCGGTATATTGAAAAGAATCCGGATCAATAATTAATCTTCCATTTACCAGTTGCCTTTCATATCTCCCGGCAGGGATAATATTTGTTAAAACTCCTGCTAAGATCATCAGAACTAATAGAACTAAGACTGAGGAAACAAATGCTTTTTTATTGATATTGATGGTGTTCAAAGCATATCTCCCCTTTCTAATACTACTCCAGTTCTACTCCTAAGCCATCGGCAATCCGGTTGACATAATTAAAATAAGCGATGACCTGATTGGCATCAAAAATTGCCCGATCGGAAAAACCGGCTTCCTTCAAAAGCGCTACATCTCCCGCTTGGACCGAAGCGGGGGCTCTGGTCAACTTTTCCGCATACTTTAAAAGGAGTTGATCATTGGCCGCTATCTCGGCTTGATGATAGTCGGAAGCTATGTCGTCAACGATTTTTGCATCCTTCCCTAACTTACGGAGCGCCGCTCCGTGGTGGGCAATTCAGTAATGGCATTGATTTGCTGCCGAAACAACTACGGCGATCATTTCCCGTTGAACCCTTGTTAAAGGGGATTGTCCATACATGATTTGTCGGTATAGCCCTAGATGGGCTTCCAATACCGCCGGGTTTAAACTATGTACCTTCAAAATATTGGCAACCTTTTCCCCTTCAGGTCCGATCAGTTTTTGATAAATCCTTTTCAACTTTCCGCTAGCTTCTTTTTCCGAAATCATTTCAATCCAGGACATCAAATCTCTCCCCCCCTGCGATAGTTAAAAATTAAGCTTTTAATTAAGAATATCATAAAAATGCAGAAAATAAAAATAATTTTATCCGGCAAAAACCGAGTAGCGGCTGAAGAAAGTCTACCCGGTTTATTATTAAATCTTTAATAAAATTCCATTACCATCGCGACAAATAAGGCGGATGACCAGCCATAGTCCCTGATATTTTGCATTTTAATTCGGAAATCATAGGGCTCGACCGGACTACCCTTTCGGTTCAACCGGGCCGGGGATACCCGGTCCTGACAATCATAAAATTCATATATGGTCCCATCATGACCATACCAGAAAGAAATTGCCTCAATTGTTTTTCCGATAATCTCAGCGGCCAGTTGCTGATAACCATATTCCTTGAGTCCCTCCGCAATCATATAGTTATAGTTAATCCAGACCGGCCCTCTCCACATATCAGTCCCAAATGTCGGATCAGCAACGGCAATACTGGGAATAGCCAAAACGGTATTAAAGGAATTTGGATCAGTCAGGTGTTTAACCAGCTCTGCAGCCTGGTAATCAGTAGCTACTCCTGCAAATAAAGGTAAAAAAGACGAAATAGCCCGGACTTTCTTTAATTGGCCTGAGGCGAGAATACGGTCATAGTAAAAACCATCTTCTTGATCCCATAAGTTTGTGTTAATTGCTTCCTTAATTTGACGATAGAGCTCCTTCCAATAGATCCAATCATCGGTTAAATCAAGAATTTCAGCAATTTTGGCCATATGTCTGGCCTCATTAGCCATAAAACAGGAAAAATCAATACAATCCATTAAAACTACTTGATCAAAACGGGGAGAATTGTCCATCCCTGATTCATCGCAACGGCAGTGCACACTATCTGCCGCAACTTGCCACTCGTATAAATAATTCCGGTTGCTGTCCCGATTGGCCATAATCCAGTGCAGGTATTGATGAACTGCCCGGTAACCGGCCGCCAGGAACTCTCTATTTTTATCACTGGCATATAATTGAGCAATTCCCCAGGCCAGCACAGGGGGTTGGGTAATAGCCGAGCGTTCGGACGGTGGAAAGGCCAGGTGGGGAATAAAACCGCTTGCTACTTGTGTGCTCAGAACTGCTTTAATACTATCCCGGGCCAGTTCCGGCGAAATAAAACGATTCCCCAGGGCATGGAAAACAGAATCCCAGAGCCATAACTTTTTGTGGGGAAGACGGTCGGGAGTAGTCCATTTCCCCGGGAAAATCCCCTCAGCCGAGTATACCTGAGACTTCATCACCGAATAACATTTGGCCAGGGTTTTTTCAATCCGTGCGGGCAGTTGTTCAGCCGGGCGCGGTAGTCGCTCAAAAAACCCTATTTTTTGATCCAGTTGCTGAGCAAGCTCAGTCTGTAGCCCTTGTTCAGCCTTGTTGAGCGCATCATTAGCCGAATCATGGCTCAGGGAAAAGGCAAATTTTAATAAGTGCTTATCCTCTACTTCCAGCAAAGCAGTATGCTCTGCACCGGTACTATAAACGATCTTACCGGCCCCCGGCCGCTCCGGCTTACTCTGGTCATAACAAAGCAGTACCGGCTTGGCATAACTGGAGGTTAAACCGATCACCGTGTCCTGGGTATAAAAAATAAGGACTAACGGGACTGACTCTCCGGTCCTGGTGGTGAGTTCAGCTTTGATCACATCTGAAGCAACAATCGTATAATTCAGATCCGCAACGCCGCTCAGCATAAATTTTAACTCCCGGCGGACAGCAGTATGAAAAATAATCCCCGGTTGATCAGCCGTCAGGGTTCCGACCAAACTATGTTGATAGGTGTTTTCTCCATCCAGGCCGGAGAAAGCAAAAATGCTGCCCGGCCCCCATTTAACAGGTAATTTCACCTGAATCACTCCTTAATTTTTTCTCAACTACTATTAGGCAGATTATCCGGTTGCCGTTGCCCCTTCGCCAGAGCTGCCATCCAGCAATCCACTCTCTTCGGAATTATTTTATATAATTCTTCCCAGGGAAGCAAGGGGAGATCTCTCCCCGGCCAAATAGATAATCCAAATTGAAATGATGGAATAAAGGAATATTCTTTTAAATACTTTTGCGCCAGCACATCCCGGTCCTGCTCCCCGGCCCGGAGACGGTCGCCAAAAACCCCCCGGCTTAGCCCACCCTGACCGGCCCGGCTGGTACAACTGCTCATCACTTCCTCTTTTCTGGCGATAAACCAGTCCGGGCGGGGGGCAAAGGCATGTTTACCCGGTTCAGCATAAACAGTTATTGGCCCGGCTTGCTGAACTTGCCGGAAAGTCGGATCATTATCCTCAACCAGACAGGCCCGTCCCGCCTGATCTTTATTCCTGATCGTATATTCGACCTGCTCCAGCTCCGGTGCTGCCGGCCAGAGTGATAGATAGATCCCGTGGGCACTCCCTTCCACCAGCTCAATCTGACCGGCCGCCGAACGATAGACCCAGAGGTGTTCTAAGTCATAATGATGCCCTATTTCCCAGTCCCAGTAAATTGCATACTCAATGATCATCCCCCCGGGTCGGGGAGTTAATTCCCGTTTAAATGAGGGAGAAGCCTGCCTGCTGAATGCAACCGTATACCCGACCAGAACCGGTAAAAAGGGTTCACGGTTATCAAAACAAAGCAACGGGACAGATTCCTGAGCGAGCTGCGCCTGCTTACCAGTTTTCATCACACTCTCCTTCCCACGTCTTGTTTATAATCAAGCTGACAGTTATCGAAGCAACATATATCCCCGCCTTTAAAACCCCTGAGCAACGGTAGATTCAAAAATCCCCCGCGCAGATTCCTGCCCCAAAAGGCATAATAATCAAAGCGATAAGATTTTTCCGGCCAGTCGACCGTTAAATTGTCGAGAAAGAGATTGGAGACATTTTCAGCAATAAATGCTGCCCTGGTTTGCCGGGCCGCCGGATTGTTATTAGAATATGTCCCGCTCCCACTGGGCAATATGTCGATTAGTTCCGCCGCATCTTCCAGTCCGGGATAGCTAAGATGGATATCGCGCAGAAAGATATTACTGAGTTGAGTCCCGGCTTCCGCTGTCAACAAGACCCGGCCCTGGCCCCTGGCTATAAAATTGCTGATCTGAACATGGCTGATTTTCCCGGCACCATGATTATTCCGGCGTAAATCAAAATGGATCGGGAGGGTGAGGAACATCCCATTATCAGTATTACCGACAATATTATTAACGGTAATCCCTTCAAAATTCCCTCCGTTTAAGGAATATAAGCCCAGAACCCGGTTGCTGTGATGGACAATACAATTGCTGATCGTAATCTCCCGGATATCATGATAAGATTCTTTGGCCCCCAGTTTTAAAGCCACACAGTTGCTCTGTAAAATACAATTGCTGATCGTAACCCTTTCACAACTATGACTATCCGGAGTTGTTTTCAGGACAATGGCATCATCACCGGTTTCGATCTGACAATCACTGATCAATACATCGCGACAACCGTTAATGTCCAGGCCGTCGGTATTGGGACCAAATTTATGATTGTAAATCCGGATTCGATTGATCTGGACGGACTGACAACAATGGAAATGACAGGTCCAACCGGGAGAATTTGTAATTGTAATATCCTGTAGCTTGATCTTACGGGAGCGGACAACTTCGATCAAGGGACTAACCCTTTTTTCCCGTTCCCGATACCAGTGATAATTCCCGGGTCTGGCCCCGGGACCAACCCGGGGATACCAGAATTCCTGACCAGACCCTTCGATCCTACCCCCACCCCTGATCCAGACATCCTCTACTTGATCAAGCACAATCAGGTGGTAAGGCTGACGGTCTTTATTATGACCATGCTCCAGCGGGGGATAATCCTTTAAATCAGGGGAAGCAATCAGCACCGCCCCGCTTTGAATCTCCAGGACGGTCTTACTGGGCAGGAAAATTGTCCCGGTCAGGTACTGGCCCGGGGGAATAACAACTACTCCTCCCCCCTTTTGGGCAACCAGATCGATTGTTTGCTGGATAAATTTAGTATTAAGTGTTTGCTGATCACCGACTGCCCCATAATCTGTAACCAGATAACAATTATTTGACTTCAATTAATTAAGCCCCTTTCAATCGGCTCAATTATCTCCAGTAAACCGGGCAAGGTACCGATCGTATAATCCGGAAACTGATCAGCTTCGGCCGGTTTGCTTCGATAACGAGCCTGACGATTCCAGTTGCTCCAGACAGAAATAAGCCCCAGGCGGTTGGCGCCGTTAATATCACGTTCCAGATTATTCCCGACCATAATTACCGCGTTATAGTTTTTTTCGGAAATATTTAGACTGGTCAGGGCTGTTTTGAAGATCCGGGGGTCCGGTTTTAAACAACCGACCTCTTCGGAAATAGCAAAAGTCTCAAACAGGTCAAACAGGCCGTGTTGTTTTAAGACATTTTGATAAGTACCAACCTTAGTGTCAGCAACCAGAGCCAGCCGGTAGCCTCTCTCCCTTAATTCAACTAAAGTCTCTTTCGCTCCGGGAACCAACTCGGCAGTCAGGGTTACATCATTATGATCCTTGACTTCAGTTGCTTCCTTCATAATTACATCACCAAGGTCGAACAAAATTGCTTTAATTCTAGCTCCCATTAGCATCCTTCCTCCCATTAATTAAAAGAATAAAAAAGCTGCCCCTCACCATGTAGATTGATAAGAGGCATTTTTTAAATCAATCTTCAAACAGCATGATTAGCTTATGGTTCAAAATAGAATTGTTGAATCATTGAAATGCCCGCACCGCGTGATAAGACACCAACGATCGGCCATGGTTTAACATTTCTAAGCCGCTCATCGACAATAACAATGCTTCCTGGACTATTCGTAGAATCAGAAGGAATCCCAGCCATACCGATCATAAAAATATGCTCTTTATGGAAATCAATTACTTCCTGCATTAATTCCTTCCGCTGGTCAAAATCAGGTGTTGATTTTAATTGCATGTATATTTGATTAAGTCTGGCAATCTCAGCCGGTGGTTCTACCCCATCTTTTCCCCCGGTCCGGTACCATTTATTGTATAACGGGCCCCAATGCACACCTGATTCGTTTTTAGAAACAGACCAGTGTTTGCCGAGTAAGTCCGGCCGGTCACTTGTATCAAAACTCCAGGCAGCTAACTCAAAATTACCGTGTTCAGTCCTTTCCTCACGCAGGGAACGTTCCGGTGTATTAATCTGCAAATTAACGCCAATATCTTTCCAATTATCTTTGACCAACTCATAGATATTAACATCTTTGCCATCAGTAAGCTCGATCGACACAGTCAAGGTACTACCATCCGGGTACTGTCGATATTTATTATCTCCCCACTTTAAGCCAATCTGATCCAACATCTGATTAGCCCTCTCCGGGTCGTAATCAATATAAGCCTGAGCCCATTCCTGATCATAGAAGGGGGTTTCAGCTGGAAAAGCAGCCTGGAAGGGGATTGCCTGGCCAAAGAAAAACATGCCGATAATTACTTCTCGGTTGATCCCCAATGAAAGGGCCTTCCGGAATTGATCGTTATTGAAGATCTCTGCTTTTACTTGATCTTGAATATTCAAATTAATAAAGATCACCGTTTTACTCTCACCCAGCTTAATATCAGGAATATTCATCACCCGATAGTTGCCTTTTTCCCTGTTCTCCATATACAAAGGATAGTTATCAAAAGACATGTGCCTGTTTTGGAAATCCACCTCACCGCTAATTACCCGCATCGTCATAATTTCTTTATCGGTGACCTGTTCATGAGCTATTTTTTCGATATAGGGGAGTTGATTACCCGCTGAGTCAATCTTCCAGTAATAGGGATTCCTCTTCATTATGAAAAAGCTTTCACTTGGCTCATTGGCCGGAATCCAGGCGGTTATCGTCGGACGATTAGGATTCATATCCGGCCAACTCCACTTGGCTTCCATCAATTTTTTCCAGTCATCATGACCCTCTTTTTGCACAATTTTATTTACTTCTTTTAACGGTGTGTAGCGGGGATAGAATTTCTCCATATAATGTTTAGGCATAATCATCCGGGCCTTACCTTCGCTGGCAATAAATTCCAGAAAAGTAGCATGCGGAGCAACAAAGGACACACTGAAGGTATAGTCATCAATCTTTTTCCATTCACAAAGTTGATCATTGATATAAAAATCAGATTTAGGAGGACCAAAAATTCCGTCTAGTTCCTTGTCATTTCGAACCTCCCACCAGAACATGGCATCATCAGCTGTCACCGGATGTCCATCCGACCATTTTAGACCTTTCCTCAGATGGAAAATATAAGTCTTTCCCTGATCAACAATCTCCCAACTTTCGGCGACATTAGGGTGGACCCGTCTATCGGGAGCACCGGTTACAAATCTTTCCCCAAATAGTTTTCGTACTCCCCATCGATCTGAGGGACCCTTCCAGACCCTTTTTAAGGTTCCACCATAGAGCCCGATATTTTCGGCCGGTTCAATTACCACCGGGTTGTCGGGCAGACGCTGTTCGATTGGGGGTAATTCTCCCTGTTTGACCATCTCTGCAAATTCCGGGGCCTCGTTATATTGGTCAATCGTTTTCCCGGTTTTTGCTTCAAACTGTTCCGCAGTACTGTACTGAATTGCTGTTTCGGAATAAATATCTGTACCTTGCCATTCCGCGCCCTCAACTCCGCTATTGCCCACAAACAAAATCAAGAATACTAACAATAAAATACTTTTCTTCATTAGTAGCTTCCCTCCTAATTTTATTATAGACTGATTGTGAACAAGTTTGTTGCCATAAACCCCCTCCTTTTTACATCACCTCTTTAGGCCCTAATTGTTCAGCCCAATGGCAGGAAACATAATGTTCCTCACCCTCTTGTCCGACATTTCTAAAGAGCGGTTCTTCCCGGCGACATTTTTCTTGTACATAATTACAACGAGGATGAAAATAACAACCGGCCGGTGGATTAATCGGGCTGGGAACTTCTCCTTTAAGAATTATTTTACTAGATTTACGTTTGGGATCGACCCGGGGAACGGCGGAAAGAAGGGCCTCAGTATAGGGATGTCTGGTCTGAGTAAAAAGCTGCTCACTATCGGCAATTTCCACTATTTTACCCAGATACATCACGATAATTCGATCACAGAGATATTTTACTAAACTGAGATCATGGGCGATAAAGAGATAAGTTAACTTGTATTTTTGTTGTAGTTCCTGTAAGAGATTAATAATCTGGGCTTGAATTGAAACATCAAGCGCCGAAACCGCTTCATCACAAACAATAAACCGCGGATTCAAAGACAAAACCCGGGCAATTCCAATTCGTTGGCGCTGACCTCCACTAAAGGCATGGGGGTAGCGGTCCATATATTCCGGCCGAAGATCAACCTGTTCAATCAGTTCAATAATTTTTTGTTGCAACCCTTTCCCCCTGGCTATTTTATTAACCAGCAAAGGTTCACCGACCAGATCTTTAACCGTCATCCGCGGATTTAGGGAGGAATAGGGATCCTGGAAAATTAATTGCATGTCTTTCCTGATTTTTTTCAATTGTCGGTCCTCAGCTTTGGTTACATCTACCACCTTACCCTCCCCGGTCCGGAATAATACCTGCCCGGAAGTCGGTTCAACCGCCCGAAGAATTGCCCGACCTAAAGTAGTTTTGCCACAACCGCTTTCCCCGACCAAGCCTAAGGTTTCTCCTTGATAAATACTGAAATCGACCCCGTTGACCGCTTTAACCTCACCTACTTTTCGGTTAAAAAAGCCCCGGTTAATCGGAAAGAACTTTTTTAAATTTCTGACCTCTAACAGCTTATTTTCCTCCATCAGTTTCCACCTCACCATGATACATAATGCAAGCAACTTGATGGTCGGTTGCTATCTCCGTCAAATTAGGCTCGCTCCGGTCACATACGCCCGGCTTGTATTGGGAACAACGCGGGTAAAAAGCACATCCATCGGGAATACAATAAGCATCGGGTACTGTACCGGCGATTGCCGTTAATTTCTCTTCTCTTTTACTATTGATCGTCGGGATTGATTTTAACAAGGCTTTAGTATAAGGGTGGAGGGGATTATAAAATAACTCCACTACCGGTGCACTTTCAACCACTTTCCCCAGATACATCACCGAAACATAATCAGCCATCTCCGCTATTACACCCATATCATGGGTGATAATCATAATCGACATCCCCAGCTCATCTTTCATCTGTTTCATCAAGTCAATAATCTGGGCCTGGATCGTTACATCAAGGGCTGTTGTCGGTTCATCGGCAATCAGCAGTTTGGGGTTGCCGGAGAGTGCCATCGCGATCATGGCCCGCTGGCGCATCCCACCACTCAGCTGATGGGGATACTCATCGATCCGTTTCGCCGGGTCGGGAATACCGACTCGCTCCAACATGTTGATCGCATGGGTTCTCGCTGCAACCTGACTCAAATCGGAATGGAGCAAAATAGCTTCCATGATCTGATTACCAATGGTATGAACCGGACTAAAGGAAGTCATCGGTTCCTGAAAGATCATTGAGATATCACGCCACCTGAACTTTCGTACTTCCTTACCGTCAGGGTGCAGTTTAGAGAGATCAACTATTTCCCCCTGGTGGTGATATAAGGTCTCTCCCCCGATAATCTCGGCATTAGCGGCTAAAATATTTAAAACCGACCGGGCGGTAACGCTTTTACCACAGCCGCTCTCCCCGACTAAACCGTGGATAATATTTTTATCGATCCGGATACTGGCCCCTCTAACGGCCCTGACTATCCCCTCTTCCGTATTAAAATTTATTTTTAAATCTTTGATCTCCAGTAAATTTTTCACTAAACTGGTGTCACCTTCCTTCCTTGCTCACACTATTTCCCATAAGGATCAGCCGCATCGCGCAAGCCATCACCGAGGAAATTAAAGGCTAAAACAGTGATAATAACAAAAACTCCGGGTAACAATAGCCAGGGGGTCAGGGCAACTGTCCTGACATTCTGGGCTGCCTGTAATAACGAACCCCAGCTAATCGCCGGTGGGCGGATCCCCAATCCAAGAAAACTTAAAGAGGTTTCACCGAGGATCATCCCCGGTATGGCTAATGTTACCTGAGCAATAATATGACTTAAAAAGGAAGGGATCATATGCTGGGTGATAATCCTGGTTTTACTGGCCCCGATCAGCCGGGCCGATAAAATAAAATCTTCCTCCCGCAGTGACATAAATTTACTCCTGACCTCGCGGGCCAAACCGGTCCATCCCTTTAAAGACAAAATAATCGTAATTGCAAAATATACCTGGATTACCGTCCAGTCCTGGGGCAGGGCCGCGGCCAGACCCATCCAGAGGGGTATTGACGGGATGCTTTTAATAAATTCAATCATCCGCTGAATCAAGTTATCAATGGCCCCCCCATATAAACCGGAGATCCCTCCAAAACCGATTCCCAGCACAAAACTTAAAAATACTCCGATAAAACCAATTGAAGTAGAGATCCTGGCCCCATATAAGACCCTTGACAGCAGATCCCGGCCCATCGGATCTGCCCCTAGAAGGAAGATATGTCCTTCTTTGACCCCAAATAAATGGAGATCCGTTTCCCAGATCCCTAACAATTTATAACGATCTCCCCGAACCAGAAAATAAACCGGGTATTTCTTGCTGTGGTCAATTTGATACTCCATCCGAAAAGTTTCCGGATCTCGGCTCACTTCATATCCGTAAACAAAGGGGCGAAAATGAAAACCGTCCTGATCAAAGAATTGCAGGGTCTGGGGTGGGGCATTGATATAATCGGCATTATATAAATATGGGCTATAAGGAGAAAAGAAGCCACAGAAGATGGCCATAGTATAAATTATAATTAAAATTACCAGGCCGGCAATAGCTAACTTATGTCGTTTAAACCTCCGCCAGATCAACTCCCATTGTGAGGCAAGGTAGATCTCGCTTTCAAGCGGGTTTTGTTTTTCCGGAAAGACTATTTCTGGATTAGTTTCCATTTTACTATCCCCCTACTCATACCTTATTCTAGGATCAATTATCGCCAGGAGCAGATCAGAAACAAGTGTTCCGATCACCGTGATGATACTTAAAAACAGGAGAAAGCTACCGGCCAGATACATATCCTGTGTTTTCAAGGCCTGTAATAACATCGGTCCGGTTGTCGGCAGATTAAGGACTATTCCGGTGATAACCGACCCACTGATCAAACCGGCAAATGTCCAGCCAACAGTACTGACAAACGGGATTAAGGCAATCCTAACCGGATATTTAAAGAGTAATCGCAGATAGGAAAGCCCTTTGGCCCGGGCCGTAACTACATATGGTTTTCCCAACTCATCCAGCAGGTTAGCCCTTAATACTCGAATCAAACTGGCTGTCCCGGCAGTTCCGATTACAATGATCGGAATCCAGAGGTGTTTCAGTAAATCAACAAATTTAGCCCAACTCCAGGGAGCCATTGCATACTGAATCGAAAACAAACCCGATACACTAAGCCCAAAATATTTGTAAGCTAAATACATCAGAATCAAGGCCAACATAAAATTAGGGGTAGCCAGCCCAATAAAACCAAGAAAGGTCGCCAGATAGTCCCCGAAAGAATATTGATGGGTAGCTGAATATAGGCCAATCGCAAAGGAAACAATCCAGGTAAATAGTAAAGTGGATACAGAGACAACCAGGGTTAATCCCAATCTGTCCCAGATCAGCTCACCAACCGGTTTCCGCCAGCCGAAGGAATAACCGAAATCCCCCTGTAACACCCCGCTAATCCAATTTAAATACTTGGTAAAAAACGGTTGATTAAAGCCGTATCGCTCACGCAAAAGCTCAACTGTAATCGGATCGATTTCATCACCGCTTTCCCTTAAGCTGGCCACATAAGCGGTTAGCCAATCACCGGGCGGGAGTTGAATCACAATAAAAACTACCAGTGAGATTAATAGCAGGGTCGGGATCATATAGATAAAACGTTTGATAATATAATTCAGCATATTCTCTTCCCCCTTTTTTCAATCCGAGACACTATTTAACAAATTTTTTAAGAAAAGATAGTTGAGACGGAAGTTGTCCAGCAGTGGCGGACAGTGTGTTTCGATCGTAATCATCCCTTGATAACCGATATCTTTTAAAGCCCTAATCTGGCCCGACCAGTTTACTTCGCCCTGGCCGGCCGGTTTCCACTCACAGTTATCCGGACAGAATAAGGCGTCTTTAAAATGGACATTCCCGACATAGTCTTTGACAATTTGATAGCCTTCCGGGTAAGGAGACTGCCCGGTACAGACCAGATTACCCGGGTCCCAGTTCAGTCTAAAATTAGACAAATTAACCCCGGTTATAATCTGGCGGGTGTGCTCAGCCGTATCGGCCCACCAACCCGGTTCATTCTCCAATAAGATTTCAAACCCCTCTTCCCGAGCCTGTTCGGTAATATCTCTAATCTGTTGAATAACCTCAGTAAGCAATTTGGGTTGATCCCTTTTTTCCCGCTTAATGCCAAAAATAATTATTCTTTTTACCGCCAGACGTTTACCCAGTTCAATCGTCCGGGCCAGTAGTTCCCCTTTGTGAAAAGCCAGCTCCGGTGAGGAGAGGGGTATTTTAAAAATACCGGGAGAGAGTGCGGTAATCTTAACTTGATACTTGCTGATTAGACCTTCCAGGCGGCTGATTTCTTTTTCAGTTAACAGCGGTACCCGTTTGTTCCAAAGTCGGCGCAATTCAAAATTTTCAATCCCCAATTCAGTGGCTACCGCCAGCGATTTTTCCAGATCGGCCGCAAATATTTCATCAGTAACTGCTCCAATTTTCAAAATATTTACCCCCTTTCCATCACTTCATTTTATGGAAAATCGACCAGATCGGCAATATTTATTTTCTTTCCCTGTTCAATCGAACGGCGCGCGGCAATACCGGTTAATATTGAGACGGCTCCGTCCAGTCCTCCTGCCTTGCGTCCCAATGGGTCATCTCCTTGATCCAGGAAAACGTCCCTTAACAATCTATTATCTCCACCACCATGTCCGCCGGCTGAACTCTCTACCGCCACCTGATATGATTCCCCGAACAGCGGAAATACTTCCAACCGTACATTGTTCTCAGTGGTCCGTCGGACTAGCTTGCCGTCATGGCCGTTAATGTAAGATGCTTCCACCACATCTTGTTCTATTCTCCCTTTAGTACCGACCAAGGCCACTTTATATCCCTCATAAGGGGCATAGTTATATAAAGAGTAACTAAGCATCGCCGAATTTTGGTAGCCGACGAGCACGGCCCTTGTATCCCAGATGTCGATCTCCGGGGAAAAGACACATTGATCCCGGAAATAGCCATCCTCCCCTTCGGCCTCTTGGTACCTGGCCGTAAGATTAGGTGAGGAACTTAAATCCAGATAAAAAGCACATTGTTCAGCCACCTCACAGTTAGTACAACGCAAGCGGTACTGAAAGGTAGCTGGTTGATAAAAGCGTTTTTCTCCCAGGGCAAATACCTGTTCCGGAACACTATCCAACCACCAATTAACCAGATCAAAATGGTGGGTTGATTTGTGGACAAGTAATGAGCCGGATTCACTTTTTTTACGGTGCCAGCGCCGGTAGTAGTCGGCCCCGTGGGTTGTATCTAAAAACCAGTGGAATTCAACCAGGGTAATATCCCCGATCGTGCCCTGCTGGATTAACTCTTTAACCTTGGCCCGATATGGTGAGTAACGGTAATTAAAAGTAACGATTAAATCATTACCGGTTTCCTTGATCACATCAAGTATTTTCTGACACTTATCGCTGGTAGTGGTCATCGGTTTTTCGGTAATAACCTTTAAGCCCCTTTTTAATCCTTTAATAATATATTCATGGTGGAAGGAATCTTTGGTAGTAATCACCAGTCCTGTTACTTGCTCTTTTTTGATCATTTGCTCAAATTGGTGGGGTCGGTAAGTCGGCAGATCAAGGTCAAGTTCGCGATTAACCAGATCCATTCTGGTCCGATTCCAGTCCAGTAAAGCCACCAATTGATGTTGTTCATTGATCGCCTGGTCATTAACCAGGGCTTGATAAAACATTTGTGCTCTGATTCCGGTTCCAATAATAGCATATCTCATCAACGCCATCCCCCTAATATTAGTCTATCGTTTGACAATGGTTATTTTATGGTCAATATTAGTAAAGTCGGTAAAGTAGACGATAAAATCATTTTTACTGGGTGGTTCACTCCCGCGCATGTAATCAGTATACCGATGTCGGCCAAATGCCGGCCCCAGTTGGATTATATCTTCATCTTTTTGCAGCCTAAGTTGACCTGATTTGGCCACCATCGACTGCCCGGCTATACCGTCCAGCAGATAGCTCTCTCCTTCAACGATACACCCAGGTGTAATCCCAAATTCTAATTTAATCGGCACCCGGTCACAGCCTGCTGATTTAATCGAAAGCTCCAGCCCTTGCTCTATTTCTTTAATTATTATTTGCAGCGATAGCTTGATCTCTCCTGATGTTTCCCGGTCAGCATAACGCATATCTCCCCATTCCAGTTCAGCTGTTAAATCCTCAAAGGGCAGATAGTAGCAGCCGCTGGCCGCAAAATCCATTTGGTACCCGTCCGGTGTCGGTTTAATTCGTCCGGTCTTACTGGCCCTTCGCCACCTTTGATCACTTTGATCGGCGTTAAATTGTCCAATAGAAAAAAAGGAGGCACATATTTTTAAATATAAGCGGAGTTGACCGACCTTAAAAACGAGAAATTCGCTACTGTTTTCGGTAATTGTAATACTCATTTTTCCCCGCCTTACTCTAACCACACCGGAGTCCCGATAGTGTTTTTTAAAATTTACCGGCAGTAATTCCCGCTTGACTGTAAAATCCTGTAAGGCCGGTCTTAGCATAAAGATATGGAAGGAGTCGGCTATATTTTTCAAACTAAGCTGATAGCGCTGGTCCTCAATAATTTTCCTGGCCATTTCGGCAAATCTTCCGTTGTTAAAACGAACTGCCATCTCGAGATACAGATGATAGTAATTATCCGGATAAAATTTGCTGGCTTGATCCTGACGGGTTGAATTACCGGTATAAAGAGAACCGTCCGGCTCAAGAAAGAGGATAATCATCTCCAGATTTTTCCTGACATATTCTAAAAACTCCCCGCGTCCGGTCGCTTCGGACAGCAAGATTAAGGCATTATCATTAACAGCATTATAGATGCCGGTCGACCGTTCGGAAAACTCGCCATCTTGATTACAATCTATCCCTTCGGCCAGATATTTTTCAGCTATACCTTTAAATAACTCTACTCCGACCAGGTTATAGGACATCATTAAAGCAGCAGCAATTACCCAGCGATGATTGGGTGTATGAAAACCACCTTGACAAATCCCGGTCCCGGCTTTTTTTATGATTTGGTATAATCGGTTCTTCAGCCCGGTGCTCCTTTCATCCTGACCGTACTGATCAATAACGCGGTAAGCCGTATTTAAACGCTGGGTCATAAAAGCCGTATCCGGGGCTGAGTAGTAATTAACACTGGGTAGGTCAAAGTTACCGTCAAGGCGCTGGACCCTTTCAATATAAGCTAACAACAATTCGATTCGGTTAGCTAATTCCTCATTGCAATAATACTTGGAGTCCGGACAATAATAAACGGAAACTAAAACATTGAGGGTATAAATCGATTCTTTCGGACGAGCCAGCTGGTCGAGATAATTACCGGTGAAAGCACCGTTATGAATTGTGGCGGACTCTTTAATCTGGTTTTCCCACAGATAAGCTGTCCATTCTTCCGTTATTTTTAAGGCTTTTTGATAATGATTGACCATAACCAATCCCCCTGCTGATAGTAAATTTATTATAACAAAATAAACAAAAAAATACCCCACTATTATTGCGCAATTGCTTTTTTTTCAACATTTCTTGCTTTTTTTGCCGGATACTGTTATGATAAAAAAGGGGATTTGAAGATGCATAAAAAAAATACCAATATTAAAATTGACCGTTTAAAAAGGAATAAAGTATTCGAAATGCCTGCACTCCATTACCATAACCGCTATGAAATTTACTATTTACTAGCTGGGGAAATTGTCTATTTTATTAAAGACCGAATTTACCATATTCAAAAAGGAGATGTCGTCTTAATTAATGCAAATGATTTACATAAAACATCCTCAGTCGGGCAAGAAGACCATGAAAGGATTCTGATTGAATTTAACCGGGAGTTTCTGGCTAATTATTTAGCAAATATTGATGACTTAAATCCCTTTTCCTGTTTTAAACAAAAAAATAATTTAATCAAACTGAATATTGAGGAACAGGCCTGGATCGAGAGCCTTTTATTCAACATAATCAAAGAAAATAAAAAGCAGAAATTAGGTTATAATACGGCAATTAAGCTGTTATTACTCCAGTTATTAATCTCTTTGAATCGTTATAACGAACAGTTAAATCAAGAAATCACCTATCTGGATAAAATTCATTCGACCATCTCTGATATTGCCCGTTATCTAAACAAAAATTTTCATGAAGATATTACCCTTAATTCACTGGCCGAACGGTTTTCGATTAGCTCTTATCATTTAAGTAGAACTTTTAAAAAAACCACCGGTTTTAATTTTGTAGAATTTCTTAATAACGTCAGGATTAAAGAAGCCCAAAGATTATTACGGAAAACAAATTTAAATATCACCGAAATATCCAATAAGTCCGGCTATAATAGCTTAACCCATTTTGGCCGGATCTTTAAAAATAACACCGGTTTATCACCTTCCAAATATCGCAAACTGGAGAAATACAGTAATTAGCTAAATAGATCGGGAATAAACATCACTAAAGGTGGAAATAAAACTAACAAAAATAATACAATTAATAAAGTAATCAAAAAGGGAATGATCGCCCGGACCAGCTCCTCCAGTTTAATATCTGCTACTCCGCAGGCAACATATAATACCGTTCCTACGGGCGGAGTAATCAAACCGATTCCCAGGTTAATCGACATAATTACCCCAAAATAAACCGGATCAATACCTACTCTCTCCATCACCGGCAATAAGATCGGGGCCAGGATCAGCATCGCCGGGGTTAGATCGATCACAAAACCGACCAGAAATAATAAGAGATTGGCAATTAATAAGATCCCAAGCGGTGAAGTAGTATATGATGTTAATAATTCGGCGAGCGCAAAAGGGACCCTCGCCCTGGTTAATAGCCAGGCAGTTACCATCGCCATCCCGCAGAGGAAAAGGACTATCGCCGTTGTTTTAGCCGTGTTGATGATGATCTCCGGCAGGTCTTTTAGCGTTATCTCCTTATATATAAACAGCCCCAAGACTAGGGCCACAAAAGCTGCGACCACCCCGGCCTCAGTTGCGGTAAAGATACCGCCGAGGATTCCACCGACTACAATAACGGGGATAATCAAGGCCAGCCAGGCCCGTTGCAAGGCTGACCAGAGCCTTTTCAATTCAAACCGTCGACCCTCTCCAACTTTACCGTACCCATATTTTTTAGCGGTAAAATACGTGGTAACCATCAAAGCCAGTCCAACAATCACCCCAGGAATAATCCCCCCCAGGAACATCCGGGTAATCGAAGTATTGGTAATAATCCCATAAAGAATAAAGGGGATGCTGGGCGGAATAATTATCCCAATCACCGCTGATGAAGCGGTTACTGCTGCCGAATAATCAGCCGGGTATTTTTGTTTAATCATCGGGGGGACCAGCAAACCGCCAATTGCTGCCGTATCGGCAATTGCTGAACCGGAAATACCGCCAAAAAACATACTGGCTAAAATATTGACATGGCCGAGACCACCGGTAACAAATCCGACCAGGGAATCGGCCAGATCAACCAATCTTTTGGCAATCCCTCCCCGATTCATCACTTCCCCAACAAACATAAAAAAAGGGATCGCCAGCAAAGGAAAACTATTCATCCCGGAAATAATCTTGGAAGCAAGGACCATATATGGAATATCCATTGCAGTCAAAATAGTGATATTAGCCAGACCCAAACTAAAAACTACCGGTATTCCCAGGACAATAAAAGCAAATAATGTCCCTAAAAAAAGCCATAACACCTTATTCCACACCCCTTTCATCGGCTGGAAGGCTGTTCTTAACGACCAGAGCCCTAAGACGAGAGATTATTTTATTTACATTAATTAAGAGCATCAGTGCTGCGCTGACCGGCACAATCATATAGACTGTTTTCATTGGGATATAAAGAGCCGGTGAAACATTGGTGGCTGAATTAGCCACTATCCAACCATATTTGACCAGAAAAAAAATCACGATTAATACTAATAAATCAGCACTTAACAAGACCAATTCTTTGATTCGACCGGACGGTAATTTCTCGACAACATAATTTAAGCCAATATGTTCATTGGCCTGATAAGCCAGCACAGCTCCCAGAAAAGAAATCCAGATAAAGATAAACCGGGCTAATTCATCGGCCCATCCCAGTGAACTATTGAGGATATATCTACTAAAAACATTAGTCCCGACAATAATAAACATTAAAACTGTCATGATGATTAATATATATTTATAAATAACCAACAACAAACCGGCGATCCTTTTCCCGTTCATCCTTGCCCTCCCCTTGATTAATTATAGTAGTCAGATGGAGGGATTTCTCCCTCCATCTAAGGATTTAAATCACTACCATTACTCAAACCATTGCCGGTAGACAGCTATTTCTTGCTGGACCTTTTTGAGCAAATCCGGACCAATTTCATCGGCAAACTGTTGATAAACCGGTTGGACTGCTTGCTGGAAGGCTACCCTTTGTTCGGGAGTCAGGATGGTAACATTCATTTTTCCTTTTAGCTTTTCCAGGTATTCCGCATTCATCGCCCGGTTAAATTTACGGTTATGGAGCTTTGCTTTTTGGGCGGCATCATAAATTACCGTCTGGAGGTCGGCCGGGAGCTTATCCCAGAATTTTTTGGAGATCATCAGCACAAAGGGGGAATAGACATGGCCGGTATCAGTTGTATTATTCTGCACCTCAAAGAAATTCTGCAGGTAAATAGTCCCCCAGGGGTTTTCCTGACCATCGACTACCCCCTGCTGCATTGCTGAAAAAAGTTCTCCAAAAGCCATTGGGGTCGGGTTAGCCCCCAATGTTCGCCAGGCGGCAAGATGAATCGGGTTTTCCATCGTTCTTACTTTCAGACCTTTTACATCTTGGGGAGACCGGACGACCCGGACACTATTAGTCAGCTGGCGGTAGCCGTTTTCCCAGTAAGCCAGCCCGATAATACCGATATCTTCTAATTGATTCAATAATTGCTGGCCAACCGGTCCGTCCAGGACATAATCAGCCGACTGATTGCTCGGGAACAGGAACGGCAGATCAAATACCTTAAATCCATTAACAAATGGGGCAATCGGAGCCGTTGAGGGACAGGTCATTTCCTGCAACCCCATTTGTAAAGCCTCCATCATTTCACGGTCATCACCCAACTGACTGGAGTGGTATAGCTCTACCTCAATTCTTCCCTTACTGTTTGTCTCGACCAATTCTTTGAAAAATTGCAGTGACTGATACTGGACCGACTTATCATTCAAACCAATCCCGGCACTGATCGTGTAATCAGCAGCCCGTGTAGTCAAACTAAAACTTACGACCATTATTAATACCAGCACACTAACAACCATCTTCCTTTTCATTTAAAATCCCCCTATTTTTATCTTTTTGGTTAGCCTTAATTCCCTTCCCCGCTTAACTGCCCCCTTAACAGTGCTCAAATCATCCAATCAGACCAAATTAAAAACAATCCCCTTGCTCGACAATCCCGGCCGAAGATTTTTGTAAATTCTCGATGATCACGGCGCTAGCCCCGGTGATATGCTCGGTCAAAATATCAATCGCCAGTTGCCGTTGCTTAGCAATTATTGCTTTAATTAATTTCTTATGCTCGTGATAAGCCTGTTGATAGCGGTTAAGGTTCAAATAACGAAATAAATAAAAAATATCAAAGAGTTGGTTGTATTGACTAATTAGAAAACTATTAGCAGTAGCCTTGATAATACAGTCATGGAGTCCGGTATCCAGTCGATCAAATACCTGCCGGGGTAGTGAGTCTACTTCATTTATTTCGTGTTGATGTAATAACCGTTGCAGTTCGGTTGGATTAATCTGCTCAAAGTACTCGGATAGACAGTACAGTTCGTAGAGTTTCCTGACTTCCATGATCTCCCTGACCTCGTCCACATTAAAGGTTCGGACAAAAAAACCAACCCGGGGTTTATTAACAACCAGACCCTGATTAGTCAGCCTTAAAAGGGCATCCCTAACCGGCATAATACTAATCCCATAATCAGAAGCTATTTTACGAAGATTAATCTGTTCACCTAATCCTAACTCCTGTTTAATTATTTGGTCACGGAGCAGGTTATATACTTGCTGATTAATACTTTCCTTATTGATTGTCATCTTGATTCACCCTTACATTTTTTGCTAAATCAAAGCTCTTATCGATAGAAATGACTGTCGAGCGAAATTCGGTGATAGACTCGCTTAAAGCGACGATACTTGTTCGCAAGTTGTTCCTGAAAGGATTGGTTGAGGACAAAATCCCCGGTTTGACGGGATGGCAGGTTTTTAAGCATGGCTTGATAGGTTAAACCCTCAACCATTTTGACCCCGAGCATTGCCGCACCAACTGCCGTATTTTGCTGATAACCTGGTATATAACTGACCTGACCAATCAAATACTCAGTAAATTCCATAAATTTTTCGGAAAGGCCCAACCGCCCGGTCATTGTAATTGAACCTGGCTCCTGACCATTAACCCTTTTTACATCATCATAGACCATTTTTAAAAAAAAGGCGATACTCTCATAAACGGCAGTCACAATATCCTGACGGGAGTGATTAAGTGAGAGTCCATAAAAAAGTCCCTTTAAATCCTCATTATAATTCGGTCCTCTTTCGGCAATCATGGTCGGAATACAAATAAGGCCGTTCTCTTGATAAGGGATGGCCCGGAGATTGTCAGCAAGCAGTTCACTAACCCTCTGGTAACCAAAGATATCGGCCAGCCACTTCAACAGAACCCCGGCACCATTGGTTGCTTCGCCAATTACATAAAAATCTTGCTCGAGCATGTAACACCAGACCCTGTTCTCAGCATCCAAGACCGGTCTTTCCGAAATAAACCGTACCGCTGAACTTGAACCAACCGTTAAGACCGATTGATTACTGGCAACCGCCCCAACTCCCAGGTTAGCAAGAACACCGTCAGCCGCCCCGATCAATCCGGTTATTAATTTACCATTAATTTGGAAAGAAAAAGACTCGGTCGGAGAAAAAACCGGAGAAAGCTGTTCCGGATCAACCCCGGCGATCCGGAGGATCTCCCGGTCATATTCAACTTGCTCCAGATTAAATATTCCGGAAGAAGAAGCAAGCGAATAATCGGTCATCCACTGACCGGTCAATTTAAAAATAAGGTACTCTTTAATTGAAATATAACGGAAAAAATCTTGCTGAAAATATTCTTTCAACCAGATTAGCCGGGCCGGCCAATAGGCTGAATGTAACGGACAGGCCGTATGTTGATAAAATAGCTCTTTGCCATACTTTTTTTCCAGATCATCCCTTTTACCCCGCGAACGCGTATCGGCCCAGATGATTAATGGGGTTAACTCTTGGCCGGCTTGATCTACTCCGAGCAAACTGTGCATAACCGAGCTAAAAGTAAGATAGAGCTGATGAGCAGGAAACCGTTCGACCATTTTTCGCAGTAAGTTGATACAGGCGCTATAGATCTCGGCGGGGTTTTGTTCAGCCCACCCTGGCCGGGGAGAATTTGTCTGATAGGATAAACCTTCCGCAAATAGTAATTCCAGAGCTTGATCAACGACTACCAATCTAACCCCATCTGTTCCAATATCCAAACCTCCATATGCCCTCATCAAATCACCTCGGCCAATCCGTATGATAAGATCCTTTTTTATCTTTGCGTTGATAGGTATGGGCACCAAAGTAGTCCCGCTGGGCCTGGATTAGATTTGCCGGCAGCTCAGCCGAGCGCAATCCGTCATAATAATCAAGGGCTGCTGAGAGTGCAGGAATAAAAAGACCGATTTCCTTCGCCAGCATGACCACTTTTCGAAGCCGGGGTGATTTATCCCGGAAGTCTTTTTTAAAACCGGCTGCTAAGATTAAATTAGTTAAGTCCGGTTCGGTAAAATAAGCCTGATAAATTGGTTGCAGGAAAGCGGCTCTGATGATACAACCACCTTGCCAGATTAAGGCTATTTGTTCTAAAGGTAACCGATAATTATATCTTTCTGAAGCGGTCCGCAGCAGACTCATTCCTTCGGCATAAGCAATTAATATTGACAGATAAAGAGCGTCTTCCAATAACCCTAAAACCTCCTGCTCTTTTAGGACTTTCTCCCTCAATCCGCCCCAAATACTGTTTACTACCAGGCGTTCTTGCTTTAAAGCCGATAAATTCCGGGCAGTTACGGCAGCAGTGATCGTCGGTAGGGGGACTCCCAGTTCTAATGCCTCTTGAGCGCTCCACTTACCGGTACCTTTTTGTTGAGCACGGTCCAAGATCAGGTCAATCAATGCTTGACCAGTTTCTTCATCCTTTTGGGCCAGAATATGGTGGGTTATCTCCAGCAAATACGATTGTTGCAGCTGGTTCCAATTTTTAAAGATTACACTGATCCGGTCCGGACTTATTCTTAAAGCCTTTCTGATCAGGTCATATACTTCGGAGATAAGCTGCATCACCGCATACTCAATTCCATTATGAACCATTTTAACAAAATGTCCGGCTGAACCCGTCCCAAGATAGGCCACACACGGTCCCTCGGCCGTCCGGGCAGCAATTGCTCTTAAAATCTCTTCCACCCGATGATAAGTATTTCGGTCACCACCAGGCATAATTGCCGGGCCATGTAGTGCCCCAAATTCTCCGCCGCTTACCCCTGTACCCAAAAACTGGATGCCCCTTTTTTTTAATTCTTTATATCGGCGGTCAGTATCGGCATAATGGGAATTACCCCCATCAATAATGATATCGCCTTCCTCTAAATAAGGTAATAATGACCCAATTACCAGATCGACCGCTTCTCCGGCTTTGACCAGTAAAAGCACCTTTCTGGGCTGACTTAATGAAGCCACCAGTTCTTGATAACTATAGGTATCTTTAACCTTTTTCCCGGTAGCTCGCTCCTTAATAAATTTTTTAGTAATTAAGTCTTCAATATTATAGACTGATACCCCGTATCCTTTCGCGACCAGATTCAAGACCAGATTCTGTCCCATCACCGCTAGCCCAACTACCCCGATCTCATTTAGGCTGATTTTAGTTCCCCCTTAAACTTGCGATTATTCAAAATTCTGATATGTGATATATCACAACTATTCAAAAAAATATACCTTAGTTAGATTTTACCATAAATCACCCTTGCTGTCAATTGCTTCCCCGGGCCGGAAAAGTTGAAAAGCCCCCTCTGCCTTCGGGTCAGAGGGGGGTGTTTTAGACTTTTCTCCAGTGTTAATTCTTATCCCGTTTTTGATAACTGGTATGCAACAGGTGGTGGGACTTCCCACCAAGAGGGTCACCCAGGTATTCTTTGTATAGTTTCTCAATCATCGGATTTTCATGTGATTTTCGGACATATTTCCGCTGATCAATACTACCCAGTCCCTCGGCCCGCATATCTTTCTTTTCATTATCAACCGGTAAAGGTTGACCGCCCCCGCCCACACAACCGTGCGGACAGGCCATTACCTCAATAAAGTGATATTTAGATTTACCTGCTCTGACTTCTTCCAGTAATTTAGCGGCATTAGCCAGTCCACTGGCTACCGCTACATTGATCGTCAAGTCACCGATCTCGATCACTGTTTCTTTAATCCCCCGGAGTCCGAGGTTGAGCCTTTCTAATGGTTCACCGGTCAGTTTTTCCTTCACGGTTCGTAAAGCTGCTTCAGTAACCCCGCCGGTGGTACCGAAGATCGTAGCGGCCCCGGATGATTTCCCCATTAGTTCATCAAATTCTTCATCCGCTAAATCATTAAAATTGAGACCGATTTCCTTGATCATTCTGGCCAGTTCCCGTGTTGTTAAAACAGCATCGGTATCTTGATAACCGCTGTCTCTCAGTTCCTCCCGCTCTTTTTCAAACTTTTTGGCTGTACAGGGCATAATCGCTACGGTAAAGATATTCTTCGGGTCCAGCTTGGATTTTTCCGCATAGTAGGTTTTACTTAAAGTAGAAAACATCTGCTGGGGTGATTTAGCCGTTGAAACCAGTTCCAGTAAATCAGCATAATTATGCTCAGCAAATTTAACCCAGCCCGGACAACAGGAGGTAATATGAGGCAGTCTTTTCCCCTGTTGGATTTTATCCAGAAATTCATAACCTTCCTCCATGATGGTCAGGTCAGCACTAAACTCGGTTGAAAAAACCCGGTCAAAACCCAGTTTGCGCAAGGCAGCTACCAGTTTACCGGTAACAATTGTACCCGGCTCCAGGCCAAATTCTTCTCCAATCGTAGCCTGAATAGCCGGTGCCGTTTGGACTACCACATGTTTTTCTTCATCTTCTAAAGCAGTCCAGACTTGCTCAATATCACTGATTTCAGTAATGGCACCAACCGGACAGACCGTAGCACACTGGCCGCAGTTAGCACAATTAATCTCACTCTGGGGTAGGTCAAAGGCGGTAGTAACAATTGAATCAAAGCCCCGCTTGCTAAACTGCAAGGCTGATACCCCCTGTACCTCCTCACAGACCCGAACACAACGGCCACATAAAATACACTTATTCGGGTCTCGTTTAAGAGCAGGGCCGGTGTTATCGAGGGGGAGATCCCTCTTTTCTCCGGCCAACTCTTCTACTGTTTCATGACGGATTCCCAGGCTATAAGCGATATTCTGCAATTCACAGGTGCCGTTACGGTCACAGCCCAGGCAGTCATTGGGGTGATTGGCCAGTAACAGGATTACATTCCGGCTCCTGGCCCGTCTGGCTCTGGAACTACGGGTGCTTATTTCCATTCCTTCTTCAACCGGAGCTACACAGGAGGCAATCAAACCATTGTTGGCCAAATTTTCGACCACACAGACCCGACAAGCACCGTGTAGGGCTAAATCCGGGTGATAACATAAAGTCGGTATTTCAATACCTACTTCCCGAGCAGCTTCCAGGACTGTCATGCCTTCTTCTACCTGTATCTTCTGTTCATCTATTGTTAAAGTGATTTTACTCATCATCAAACCTCCTTATTTTAGCTTTGTTAACCCTGGGAAATAGCATCGACCGGACACTTATCAGCACAGGCCCCACAGGAAATACACAGCTCAGCATCAATATCGTAGCTTTCTTTGGGTTTCCCGCTGATCGCATCAACCGGACAAACCTTGACACACATACCACAGCCAACACAGACCGCCTGATCGATCTGGTAGGAACTGGCCAGGGCGTTACATACTCCGGCCGGACACTTTTGCTCATTAATATGGGCTTCGTATTCTTCGCGGAAGTATTCGAGCGTACTTAATACCGGATTGGGGGCGGTTTGACCGAGGCCACATAAAGCCGTGTCCTTGATATGATGGGCAAGTGCTTCCAGTAGTTCCAGGTCTCCCTCCCGGGCTTCACCTTCACAGATCCGGTTGAGGATCTCCAGCATCCGTTTGGTCCCTTCCCGACAGGGAGTACATTTGCCACAGGATTCGTTCTGGGTGAAATTGAGGAAAAACCTGGCCACATCGACCATACAGGTCTTCTCATCCATCACCACCATCCCGCCGGAGCCCATCATCGCCCCAATGCTTTTCAAGGAATCATAGTCGATCGGTAGGTCCAGATTTTCTTCGGTAATACAGCCACCAGACGGGCCGCCGATCTGAACCGCTTTAAACTCTTTACCATCAGTCAGTCCGCCGCCGATATCAAAGATAATCTCCCGCAGGGTAATCCCCATCGGCACTTCGACCAGACCTGTATTATTGATCTTACCGGTCAGGGCAAAGACCTTGGTCCCTTTACTGTCCGCAGTCCCGATTGCCGCAAAGGCCGCTGCTCCCTCTTTAATCACAAAAGGGACATTAGCGTAAGTTTCGACATTATTAATATTAGTCGGTTTACCCCAGAGGCCTTTGACCGACGGATAGGGGGGACGAGGTCTGGGCATACCCCTCTTACCTTCAATCGAAGCCATCAAAGCTGTTTCTTCACCACAGACAAAGGCCCCCGCCCCTTTTTTAATGTTTAGCTTGAAGTTAAAGCCACTACCAAACAGGTCTTGACCCAACAGCTCCAACTCTTCAGCATCTTCAATCGCCTTTTCCAGCCGGCTGATCGCCAGGGGATACTCGGCTCGAACATAAACATAACCTTCATCCGCCCCGATCGCATAGGCGGCTATGATCATTCCTTCAATTACCCGGTGGGGGTCTCCCTCCAGGATACTGCGGTCCATAAATGCTCCGGGGTCACCTTCATCGGCATTACAGATCACGTATTTTTTATCACCTTTAGCAGTGTGGGTAAACTGCCATTTTAAGCCGGTAAGGAAGCCTCCTCCTCCCCGCCCTCGCAGCCCGGATTGCTTGACTGTTTCAATTACTTCGAGCGGGGTCATTGTGGTTAAGGCCTTTCCTGCGGCCTCATAACCCCCCAGGCCAATATATTCGCCAATACTCTCCGGATTGACTTTTCCACAGTTTTCCAGAACAATTCTCTCCTGTTTTTTATAAAAATCTATATCCTGATAAGCCGGAATACTTTCTTCAGTCAGTGGTTCTTTATATAATAAACCATCAACAATCCTACCCTTTAAGAGGTGTTCTTCCACAATCGTGACTACATCTTCTTCTTCCAGTTGACAGTAGAAAACCCCTTCCGGATAGACGATCATGATCGGGCCTTTTTCACAAAAACCATGACAACCCGTCTCAATAATCTTGATCTCTTTATTCAAGCTAAATCTGGCCAGTTCATCCTCCAGTTTAACCTTAATGTTTTTCGCACCTGATGAAACACAACCAGTTCCTGTACAGATTAAAACATGTGAACGATAGATTGAATGATCCATCTAAGCTACCCCCTTTCAATTACTCCTCAAAATGTGCAATCGCTAAATCTTCTACGATCTTACCGTTAATCACATATTCTACGATAATCCGTTTTACATCATTAACTTCCAGGTTACCATAAGTAACCCGCTTTTTCCCGGGGAGTTGGACGTCCAGTAGTGGTTCTTTTTCACACATCCCAATACATCCGGTCTGGGTTACGACAATATCCAAATTCCTTTTATCTATCTCTTCCAGTACAGCCTGTAAAATATTGCGGGCGCCGGCAGCAATTCCACAAGTACCCATCCCGATAATTATTTTGGGTTTTTCACTGTCGTCTCTCATCGCAATATCCTTTTGCAGCTTTTCCCGCAGTTCCTTTAATTCTTCCAGTGATTTCATTGATCTTTCACCTCCGCAAGTCTTTTAAACCCTCTTTCAGATAATCTCTAAGCCAGTTTAAAATTTCAGTCTGGTTTATTGCCAGTTGACCCAGTTCCTGTTTAATTTCTCGGGTGTCTAATTTAAACACCCGACCATTGTAAAGATAACTATAAATAAAATCGATCGCCGGATTTACCGCAATCAGGCCAATTATTGTTTCAACCAACCGGCCCAGCGGTGCCCGATCAATATGATCATATTGAAAATAGACCGTTAAAACCGTTCCCTCCCCCGGAATAGAATTGATTTTTAATTCCCCGGCACACTGCTCCGCCGCTTTCTGTAGTAAAGGGATTCCTAAGCCTACTTCCCTGGTCTGACGGGTGGTCACAAATGGATCAGTTATTGTTTTTAATTGGTCTGCCGCCATCCCCTGACCATTATCCTTGACCTGGATCGAAAAAAGATTTTTTTTCAAATCCTCTTCAATCACGACCTCGACCAGACTGGCTTCAGCCGCAATTGAATTCTGAATAATATCAAGGATATGCAGTGAAAGTTCTCTCATCTTGGATTTTCTCCCTACGCCTACAGATTATTCAAGATACTGGCCGAGAACAGCCGGTATTTTTTCCGGAGTCAAGCGGCCGTGGGTATCATCATTAATCATAATTACCGGAGCCAATCCACAGGCTCCAATACAGGCCACTGTTTCCAGCGTAAATTTGAGATCGGGAGAAGTCTCCCCGCTTTCAATCCCCAGTTCGTCCTGAATCACCTGTAAAACATTAGTCCCACCCCGAACATGACAGGCTGTCCCCATACAGACCCTGATAATATTCTTTCCACGGGGTTCCATATGGAACTGAGTATAAAAGGTAACTACCCCATAGACCTGACTGAGCGATAAGTCCAGCGAAGAAGCAATCTCCTTTAAGACTTCTTCCGGCAAATACCCGTATTGGTCTTGACTTTCTTGCAGGATTGGAATCAGGTATTTTTCTTCCTTTTTATATTTTTTCATGATCCCTTTTAAAGGAGCCAGATACTTTTCCAGATTTGTTTGCTCCTTACCGCAATTACATGCCATTGCTTAATACCCCCTTATAGTTTTTTGGACTATTATATCTATTGTTGTTAAATGTTATTCAATCCCTCAATTTTACAGCAATTACTAGTTATTTTTTTCACATTTTTCCTGGCAGCTTTATTATATGACGCTGCCTGACAATTGTCAATATATAAAACAAGGGAATTATTTCATTGAATCATAATTTTTCGACCGGCCCGGTTGGCCGCAGCCATTCTAAGCTCGGTCAAATTGATCTCCTCCAGACATAGTTTAGTCATTGGTTTAATATCAGTCAGGAAATGGCTATCGGAGTTCTGGATAAAGGCATATTTTTTTAAATAAGGGTGCATCGTCAAAAATTGACTGACCCGCTGCCGGGCTGATAATTCCAGGAAAGTCAGCTCTAAGTCTTCCGGAATAATCCCCAGATTAGCCAGAATACTGTTATAGGGACGGTCAATGTGGGCCGGTATGACCAGACCGCCGATCTTTGCGATCATTTTCACAATTTTTTTGACGGTCAATTTGGTTGCAGTAGCCAACAAGCGTTCTTCCCGGGCCACATATTGATCATCGAGATCGGTGATTAGCTGCTCGCCAAAGTATTCTTCATCATTGGGCTGGTCGGGCAGGGCAGCAAATACGATCTCCTGCCACTCCAGGAGATCATCAAGCCGGTCAAAAAGGCAAAGGAGGTGGACTTCCTCAGCGCTTTCAACCTCCATCCCGGGGAAAACATGGAGTGGTGTATTGCTGGCCAATTCCAGGGTAACCCGAACATTCTGACCGGAATTATGGTCGGTAATCGCGATAATATCCAGCCCCTGCTCCCGGGCTTTTTTGATGATATTGCCGGGAGTCATTAAAAGATGGGCACAGGGTGATAAAACGGTATGGATATGGAGGTCGGCCTGATAACAGTTCATTATCTGATCCCCATTTGATATAATCGACCACCCAGTTGATAAGCAGATAATTTGCTGCGCAGCAGGTTGACCCCTTTTTCTTCCGCCTTCTGGATCGCCTCTTTTTCTACCTCCAGATTCTCCACAATGATCACGGCCGCTACCCCGGTCAGGAGGGCTACCGCAACCACATTTTGATGGCCCTGGATGGTCAGCCAGAGATCACCTTTACCGGCCTTTGCCATAACATTACTGAGTAAATCCCCGCTATAACCACCCCGTACTTCTTTGCCGGGATGAGTAGCCGTAATTACTTCTAATTCCAGTTTTTCAATAACCTCTCTTACCTTCATTTTTAATCACCCTTTTTCTTTTTCATCACCGGCGGTAGGGCATGAGCCAGTTCGGACATCCGGTCCGCCAGCTTACCAACCTGTTCCCTTAACACAAAAATACAGTCTGTCCGTTGGGCCCGACCGCTGACTATATCTTCAGCCAGGGTTTCACAATCAGGGGCTCCACAGGCCGCACAATCCAGACCGGGCAAAACCTTGATCTCCTCTTCCAGTTGGGCCAGCTTCTCCAGGGCAAGGTCAAAGTCATCGGCCAGTTTACCGACATCCCCGGCCTTAAATTTACGGGATAACCGAAAGTTATATTCCCCCGTATTCCTTTCCACCAACTGCTGATCACCGGAACTTAACCTCTGCAAATTATATTTAGCCTGGAAGGGGTTTAAGACATTAAGAATCCCCCCTACACATCCCTGGCTACAGGCTGATAGTTCCAGGTATTTAATCCCCTTGATATTATTCCGGTCTATTTCATCCAGCACCCTTTTGACATTATGGATTCCGGAAACAGATAAGATCCCGTTTGTTTTTTTTCTTTTCAGAATCGTTGTTTCGCCCCCACTCTGACCCCAGCTAATCCCCAGGAAGGGAACGGGGCCATCCCCGGCAACGCCGGTCAGTTGCTCCTGATTGAGCTGTTTAATAATTGCCGGGTAGACCTTCTCAACAGCAATTGCCTGATCTAAATAACTCCGCTCCATCCCTAGCGGATTAGTAATTGTAGTTAATTTAGCCGGACAGGGAGTAAAGAAAAAAAGACCCATATCGCCAGGGGGTACCCCCTGTTGCTCCAGCTCTTGCCGGACCCGCTCGGCCATTAACTCGACCGGTGACTTAAAGGGAATCAGGTCAGCGAGCAGTTCCGGATATATAATCTTAATTAAACGTACAACTCCCGGACAAGAAGAAGAGATGTACATCCCCTCATGCTCGTTTAAAAATTCGATTGTTTGCAGGGAAACAGCCTCAGCCGCCCGGGCTACATCATAAACTCCTTTAAATCCCAGTTGATATAAGGCAGCAACGACCCTGTCCGGATCAGTCTGCTCAAACTGTCCGTAGAAACTGGGTGGAACCAGGGCTACCGGATAGGGATAAGCCGCCAGGTCCTCCAGGCCTGCTGTCTCGGTATATTTGGCATGATAAGCACAGGTACGGATACATTCGGCACAATCAATACATAATTCTCCCTTGATCATGGCTTTGCCCTGATGGACTCTGATCGCTTTGGTCGGACAATTTTTAACACAGTTGGTACAGCCCACACACTTTTCTTCTTTTAATAAGACCGAGTGTTTTTTTACCATCTGCCAATCACTCTCTTCCTAATTTCTCTTTAGACCAAATGAATTATTGCCCTAATTTTTGTTCCCACGCCAGTTTTAGTATCTACCTTTAACTCATCGGAATAATTTTTGATATTAACCAAACCCAAGCCGGCCCCAAAACCCATCTCCCGGACCTGATCACTGGCAGTTGAATAGCCCGGTTGAAAGGCCTTTTCCAGGTCGGCGATCCCCGGGCCGTCATCAGCAGCAAAAATCTGAATCCCTTCCCGGCTGATCGCCGCCCGAATCCATCCCCCTTCGGAATGGATGATAATATTCATCTCCAGTTCATAGGTAACAATGGCTGTCTTCCGGATCACCGCGGAATCAACCCCCAGCTTTCTTAGCAAATCCTTTAGTTTGCTTGAAGCCTCTCCCCCCTTATTAAAGTCACCCTTTTCAATCCTTTTTTCCAGAATATACTTTTCTTTCACTCTTCTTCACCCGGGCTAAAACATCCGTTGATCTCTTCCGGCTGCAAACCATTTTGATAGAGGATGCCACAACATTCAAACATGGAGCGGGCAGATAGATAGAGATAAATACCCTTTTCCCGGGCCAGTTCAACCGTCGCGACCAGCGGTCTTTTTCCCCGGACAAAGATAATCACCTTAATATCGATCATCTCAGCTGTCCGAACCACCTGGGGATTGGTCAATCCGGTTAACAAGAGGGATTTTTCCTGCGTAAAGGCCAGGACATCGCTCATCAGATCAGCCCCACAGGCCGTCATGATTTCCAGCTGATCATTCCCGGCTATGATTGCTTCCAGTCCCAGTATTTCTACGATATCGATCAGTTTCATCTTATCCCTCCCAAATATCATCTAGACCTTACTTTAAGTATAAAAGAAAAAAAGCCCAGGGTCAAGGTTGGCTGAAAACCGGTCCTCTCCCGTAGCTTTTTGGAAATTTATAAGCTTACTGAGATTTAATCTAATCTCCCCTACTCCTTACCCCGGCCGTACTCGGTTAGCAGTCTGTTCACAATCCGCTGACTGGCCCGGCCGTCTCCGTATGGGTTAACAGCATTAGCCATTTTTTGGTAGGCTACCTGGTCCTGAAGCAGTTTTTGGGCGGTGATCAAAATCTTGGCCGGATCGGTCCCGACCAGTTTAACGGTACCGGCTTCCACCGCTTCCGGCCGTTCGGTAGTATTCCGCAAGACCAGAACCGGTTTGCCCAGTGCCGGGGCCTCCTCTTGAATTCCTCCGGAATCAGTCAAGATCAGAGTGACCCGGGCCATCAGATTGGCAAAAGGTTGATAATCGAGGGGTTCAATCAAGTGAATCCGCTCAGTCCCTGCTAAGACACGGTTGACCGTCTTGCGTACCCCGGGATTTAAGTGGACCGGAAAGATAACTTCAATTCTCCGGTCACTTGCCAACAGCTCTTTTACTGCCTTAAAAATATTGTCCAGGGGCTGGCCCAGATTCTCCCGGCGGTGTGCCGTTAGTAAGATCACCTTTTTCTGCTGATAATCAAGCTGATTAAGTTCTCTCTCCGTAAAGCAATAATTGGGATCAACAGTAGCCAGCAAGGCATCAATTACCGTATTCCCGGTAACGGCGATCCGCTCGGCCGGAATATTCTCAGCCAAGAGGTGAGCCCGGGCGGTTGAGGTTGGGGCAAAATGGAGATCAGCCAGTACACCGGTCAGATGACGGTTCATCTCCTCGGGATAGGGCGAGTATTTATGATAGGTCCTTAACCCGGCTTCAACATGGGCGACCTTAACTTGTTGGTAAAAAGCGGCCAGAGCCCCGACAAAGGTAGTCGATGTATCCCCGTGAACCATTACCAGATCCGGTTTCTCCCCTTTAATTATCCCCTCCAGCCCTTGTAAAGCTTTTACGGTAATATCGGACAAAGACTGTCCTTCTTTCATGATATCGAGGTCATAATCAGCTTTAATCGAAAAAAGCCGCAGGACCTGATCCAGCATCTCCCGGTGCTGGGCAGTAACTGCAACTATTGACCTGATCCGTTCCTCCTCCGCTAATTTTTTAACCAGCGGAGCCATTTTAATTGCTTCCGGTCTGGTCCCAAAAATAGTCATAACCTTAAGCTTATCCATAAGTCCCTCCTGCATCAATTAGATCTTAATCTCAAGTCCAAAGAATAGATTAATTATATCATAATTCCGGTGGGGACGGTATTCTTCGATCATTCCATAAGCCAGTCCTGCTTTTAAATTAATATCGGCATTGAGCCGGTGCTGAAACTCGCTCTTAAGATTTAATTCGCGGCGGATTAATTCGGCCAGAAACTTCTTCTCGGCATGGTCGCTACCATAATCCTCTCCCATCTTCCCGCTCCCCTTTCTGACCTGCTGGAGACCCATTTTCAGGCTGTTTTTTGGACCAAGAACTCGCTCCAGCTCCAGATCAATCACATCACCGTCAGGCCCCAGCCAGTGTCCGAGCATCTCCCCCCGGTAGCTATAATTATTTTGCCGATAGCGGTGTTGATAAACATAATTAAAAACATTACTATACTCAATCCGCAGTTGATCTTGTTCACTCAAAGGGTAAAAAAAGCCGAGCAAATGGGCCCGTTTATCCGGATTATTATGGCGGGAACGCTGCGGGAACTCATCGACCAACAGTTCCCCATAGATTTGGCCGTTATTTTTCAATTCATAAATAAAATCAAGACCCAAATATTTATCCTCATAGTCGTTATAGTTACTTGATAACCCTAATAATTTGGCGGTTAAATAATATGGCCAGTAGGGAAAAGGTATGTAATAAGCGGGATGGATATATTCACTGGCGATCATTGACTCAAAAACCCCGACCTGTAAACCGGGATAGATCTGCTCAGTCTCCAGCCGGTGGAAAAAAAGCTGTTTATTAACCCCTTCACCCAGATAGGCCACCAACTGTGTCCCTATAAATTGTTCATATTCTATTTGGTGATAAACTGCATTCAATGGAATCTGGTCAGATAAAACCAGATTGGAAAAATACCCGGGACCAGATTTTAAATACTGCCTCCCAACCGTAATTACCCCCCAGGGTATTGGTGCCCGCAAATAAAGCTGAGCCAGTTGGGCCTGATCGCCTGCTAGTTGACCGGTGAGGACCCCGTCAAAGAATTGATTCGCAAACTCTTTAGTAATACTAAGCTTTGATCCGACCGCAAATTCCGTAGCCGCAATCAGTGGTGATAAAAAGATCCCGAACAATAGTACTCCTGTTAAAATCAAATAAAACCTTTTGCCAATCACCTGAACACACCCCTCGCTCGTTATATTTCCTGGGTTTGGACTAACCTTTATCATTATAACATAGACCATGCGCAATAGGCAAAAAGTCTTAATTAAAAGTATTCGGTCTTACTAGTTTCCATAAAATAGTATTTAATTTGACAATAAAGGACAATTCTGATATGATCTTTGCGAATAGTTTAAATAGTAAAAATTCAATCGAGGGGGTGAAAACAGGATGCATCCAGAGAAAGACACTAATTACGGGCAGATATCTTTACCAAGTCGACCGGCAACTGTCGGTGAAAAAAACGGGGTCTTCTGGTTTTGCTATTTTTTAGTTTGCTTGCTGGCTCAGGTATGGCCGGTTTATTTAATTGGTAATCGAATTACACCCTACCTTTTAGGAATGCCTTTTAGTATGTTCTGGATCGGCCTTTGGATTGTAATCATCTTTATTGGTCTGGTTATTAAATATAATCAAGAATACCGGAGGTGAAATTAAATGGTACTATTTATTGTCTTTCTCTATCTTTTGCTTGTTCTCTTCATGGGTATCAGGGCTGGATTAAATAAAGATAAAAGTATCGAAGAATATGTAGCAGCCAGCAGGAGTTTAAATAGCTTTGTCATGTATTTTTTAATGGGCGGTGCTATTTATAGTGCCTTCGCTTTTCTGGGCGGGCCAGGCTGGGCTTATTCCAGGGGAGCAGCCTCTTTTTATATCCTGGCTTATTGTGCAATGGGCTTGCTTCCCTGGTTGATCTGGGGACCAAGGGCTTACCGGATGGGACGCCGGTACAATTATGTCACTCAGGCTGAATTAATCTCCGACCGGTTTGAATCAAAAACCCTTTCCGCCTTAATGGCAATTGTAAGTATTCTCGCTTTCATCCAGTATATCGCCCTCCAGCTAAAAGGAATGGCTTATGTCCTTAATGTTACGACTGATGGGGTGATTCCCTTCTGGCTCGGAGCCTTAATTGCCTATAGTGTTGTTCTGATTTATGTCTTAACCAGTGGAGTTCGGGGAGTAGCCTGGACTAATGTCTTGCAAGGACTTTTTATGATGCTGATGGCCTGGATTCTGGGGTTATGGCTCCCCTTTAGGTTTCACGGGGGGATCTTGCCGATGTTCCAAAAAATTGCCGAAGTCGATCCAACCCATTTAATCATCGGACAAACTCAGATGTCCTGGGCTGCTTTTAGTTCAGCAGTATGGATCTCTGTCCTTGGTTTTACGATGTGGCCCCATTTATTCATGAAGGCTTATACAACTAAGTCTGAAAAAACACTGAAAAAAACGATTACTTTATATCCGACTTTTGCCATATTTATGATTCCGGTCCTTTTTATCGGTTTCGCCGGGATCGGGGTAGTCGCCGAAGGGACGTTAGCTTCTGCTGATCAAATCTTACCTTATATGCTAACCCAGCTCGGCTTACCACCGGTTATACTGGGATTAGTAGCCGCCGCAACTCTGGCCGCGGCAATGTCTTCCTCTGATACAATCACTCATGGGGCGGCATCAGTTTACACAATGGACTTCCATAAAAAAGTATTTAATCCGCATCTCTCGGATCAACGATCTGTTTTGGTGACCCGGATCGCTGTTTTTATCTTTTGCAGTATTGCCTACTATATTGCCGTCTTTGGTGCCCAATCCTTAGTAGCCCTCCTTCTTGGGGCTTATGGTTCTATCGTCCAATTTTTACCGCTGGTTACGGCAACCTTTTTCTGGAGCAGGGCGACCAAACAGGGGGCTATTGCCGGGTTGCTGGTCGGTGTATTGGTCAACTTCTATTTCTCGGTGCTCACTACTACCCCGTTGGAAATCCATGCCGGAATTTGGGGACTGCTGGTCAATATAATTGTCTTGGTCATAGTTAGTATGCTCACTAAACCACATCAAGAAGAACATGTCGAAAAATTTGTCTTCGAATCCCGTATCCCGCTTGATCAGGTATAAAGGGATTCGGGAAACTGCTTTGGTCCTGAAGTAGTTAAAAAGCCTGATCTGATAATCCGGATCAGGCTTTTTTTATTACCCTGGACTAAAAGTAAATTGCTGATCAAGATAATCAATAGTAACTTGATCCCCTTCCTTAATCGTACCATCTAACAACCGCATGGCCAGTTCATCCTTAATATAGTGCTGAATAGCCCGCTCTAAAGGCCGGGCTCCATATGTCCGATCAAAACCGATCTCCTTTAAGGCTAATCTGGCCTCATCGCTTATTTTCAGGTGTATATTTTTAGCGGCGATCAGGCGGGCCAGTTGACCCAGCTTAAGATCAACGATCTGGAGAATATCTTCTTTACTGAGGGCATGGAAGATAATTTTTTCATCAATACGGTTGATAAACTCCGGCCGGAAATGATTCTTTAAGGCTTCATTTACCTTTAATACCATTTCTGCTTCATCTGCCAGGTCCTGCATAAACTCCGAACCGATATTGGAAGTCATAATAATCACCGTATTGCGGAAATCCACTTCCTTGCCCTGACTATCGGTCAAAATACCGTCATCAAGAATCTGCAACAATATATTAAAGACATCGGGATGGGCTTTTTCAATCTCATCCAGCAGAATTACCGAATAGGGCTTCCGCCGGATCTTTTCGGTCAGCTGCCCCCCCTCTTCATAACCCACATATCCCGGTGGGGAGCCGATCAACTTGGCAACGGCATGACGTTCCATATATTCCGACATATCAAGACGGACAATCGCTCTTTGATCATCAAAAAGATAAGCGGCCAGGGTTTTAGCCAGCTCGGTCTTTCCGACTCCGGTCGGGCCCATAAAGATAAAGGAGCCCAACGGTCTTTCTTCATCCTGCAACCCGGTGCGTGACCGGCGGATCGCGTTACTGACCGCTTTAATTGCTTCTTGTTGACCGACCACCCTTTCCGCCAATTTATCTTCCAGATAAAGCAGCCGGCTTTTCTCTTCTTCCATCAGCTGTTGAAGGGGAATATCGGTCCAGGCCGATACGATCTCCGCAATATCTTCCTCGGTCACCTCTTCCTTTAAGAGCAGTTGATCACGGTCTAATCCGTCCAGTTCTTTACCGGCATCGGCCAATTTTTTTTGCAGTTCATTTAGTTGACCGTATTTCAAGCGGGCTGCCTCTTCGTAGTTAGCCTCTCTTTCTGCTTTTTCAGCAGCCAGACTGGTTTTTTCTATTTCCTCCTTTAAATCCTGTCGTTGTTGAATTAGTTCCTTTTCATGCTCCCAGCGTAGTAGGATCGGATCTCTTTTCTCCTTTAATTCACTGATCCGACTTTCAATCTCGGTGAGCCTTTCCGCCGCTTCCCGATCATCTTCTTTTTTCAACACCTCTTTCTCAATCTCCAGCCGCCGCAACTTCCGGTTAAGCTGATCGATCTCCAGCGGCATCGAATCAATATCAATTCTCAATTTAGAAGCTGCTTCATCGACCAGGTCAATCGCCTTATCCGGCAGAAACCGTTCCGTTAGATAGCGGTTCGATAAGTTAGCCGCAGCTACCAGTGCCCCATCCTGGATTCTAACTCCATGGTGGATCTCGTACTTTTCCTTCAATCCTCGTAAAATAGAAATGGTATCCTCAATTGAGGGCTGATCAACTTTAACCGGTTGAAACCTCCGTTCCAGCGCAGCATCTTTTTCAATATGTTTCCTATATTCCTTAAGGGTAGTAGCCCCGACACAATGGAGTTCTCCCCGGGCCAGGGTCGGTTTCAATAAATTAGCGGCATCGATCGCCCCTTCACTGGCCCCTGCCCCTACCAGGGTGTGCATTTCATCAATAAAGAGGATAATCTGCCCCCCGGCCTTTTTGATCTCTTTTAAGACAGCTTTCAGCCGGTCTTCAAATTCCCCCCGGTACTTGGTTCCGGCAATCAAGCTTCCCATATCCAGAGAAATAACCCGCTTATTCTTTAAGGTTTCCGGGACATCCCCGTTAACGATCCGCTGGGCCAATCCTTCCACCACCGCAGTCTTGCCGACACCTGGTTCACCGATCAATACCGGGTTATTCTTCCGGCGGCGGGAGAGGACCTGCATGAGCCGTCTGATCCGGTCATCCCGGCCAATAACCGGGTCCAGTTTCCCCTTCCGGGCCAGGGCAGTCAGATCAATCGTATATCTCTCCAGAGCCTGATACTCATCTTCCGCATTTTCACTGCTTACCCGTTCACCACCCCTGATCCCTTTAATTACTTCCAGTACCTTCTCCCGTTCAATATTTTTATTAGCCAGCACCCGGGTAATTTCACTTTTACCATCGGCCAGCATTGCCAGTAAAAAGTGTTCGGTCGAAATATATTGATCATTAAGCTTCTTGGCTTCTCGGCCGGCTTGCTGGAGGAGGTCATTGATTTGTCGGGACATATACATTTGCTGAGCAGGACTGTATACCTGTGGCAACTTATTGATTATGGCAATAACCTCACCCTGTAAATTATTTAAATTCAGTCCCAATTTCTGCAGGATCGGCCGGACCACACCATCATCCTGTTGGATTAAACTAAGTAAGAGATGGGCCGGATAAACCTCCTGATTCTGGTTGTCTTCAGCCAGTTGCTGGGCCTCGACCAGGCTTTCCTGAGCTTTTCTGGTTAATTGATCCATTCTCATTTAACATCACTCCCACCCCTATTATATAAAATAAGTCAAAGAAAGTCAAAGTAAATTATAAGATCAACCTCATGCCCGGACAGTTTAGCTAATTTTTGGGCGAGCATGTATTGATCATATTCAGTAATATCCTGGTCGCTCAGATAAGCAAGATCAAGATCACTATCTTCTCTAAAAGTTCCCTTGGCCTTAGAACCAAAAAGGAATAACAAATAATGAGACAATTCGGCCAATAGTACTTCTTTGAGTTGATGACTGGAAAGAAACATTACCCTCCACCACCCTCCTTTTAATAATCTATTCCAATTTTACCATAATAGAAAAATATTGCCTTATTCGGCCGGGCCGAATAAGGCTTTTTTTCCTTACTCTTTACTGATTGTTCAGATAGTGTAATAGTGCTTTGCCGATCAGGCCGACTAGAATAGCCGCCACCACCATCTCCGGAATACCGTGCAGGACAGCCACCGAGGCTGCTGCCGTCAAGGGCAGATATCCCCGCAGAACGGCCATCCCCAGTACCAAAATCGTATTGGTTGCCGTACCGATAACTCCTGCAACAATAAGGGCCAGATTAGTGTTTTTCCTTTTGAACAACAGATAAACATAATAAGAAAAAACACCGATCAAAAGCCGGGGTAGAATGGCCACCAGAGGATCGGCAAAAATGGGATTAGGGGTTCTTAAAAAACTAAAAATCCCGAAAATCAGGCCGATTAAAAGCCCCACTACCGGTCCTTCCAGTACCCCTCCCAGGATAGCGGGCACATGCATAATGGTCGCATTCCCCGCCGGAGTAGGCACGGGGATTAGCCCCATTCCGCTAGTTCCCAGAATAATTGATACAGCTCCCAGCATACCGGTAATTACAATCTTTCTGGTCGTTAGTTTCATCAATATTCACCTCCCAGTCCGGAATAGATCCAGGGGTTTTTGTATTACAGTTATTATATTCTGGCTCTGCTTGAAAATTCCTGCCGCCCAAGAAAAAACTTTTGGACAGGAATTAACCCGGTAATCCTCGCATATCTATTATATAAACAAGCCCTGGTCAAAGGAGGTGATTGCGGGCAGACAAATTATGGGTACCAAAGGGATTTATCTAAGTAAAAGAAAAAAAGGGGGTAATCATGGGCTACAAAAAAACTCTGCTTTTAGTCCTGATCCTGGCACTTTTGGCCAGTATCACGGTAGGCTGTTCAAGAAACAGGTTTCAAGATCAATTTAAATTAACCGTCGAGATCGGTTCCGGTCAAGGAACTATCGAAGTAACCCCGGAAAAAACTAACTACAATAAAGGGGAAAAGGTTCAGATTGAAGCAATTGCGGCTGATGGCTATCAATTCGATAAATGGGAAGGTTCACTCACCGGGACCGAAAAGTCAATGCTAATTGTGATCGATAGTAACATGACTTTAATTGCTAACTTCGTTAAAAAAGACTATCCGTTAACAATTAAGATCAAACCGCACCACCTGGCCGGGGTAGTGGAAGAAGAGGTAATAACTATCGCAGCGTCCGGTTCGGATGAATATGAATATGAAACAACGGTACAGTTAACCGCCACCCCTTTAAATGCCGGCTATGTCTTTGAACGCTGGGAAGGGGATTTAACCGGCAACGTCAATCCGGCCAGTATTACGATTGATATGGAGAAAACGGTTACCGCTGTCTTCAAGTTAAACCAGGAACTGGTAACGGTCAATGGCCCGGGTGATGTAGAAGTAATCAGGGCAACTTCTACCTTTAATCAAGCAGCACTGGAATTGACCGCCCTGGCCATGAATACAGGTGTTTTTGATGGGTGGGAGGGCTTTAGCGAATCAGATATTGAAGATTGTTCCAATCCGTTTGACCCGCTAAAATCGAAATGGGTTGTTTTAAAAAATATCCCCGGTAATATTACCGCTAACTTCAGTGAAATTAAGGGAGCCCTTACCCTGGTCAACTCCTGGGGGGCTAATTGGGGACCAAAGAGAGATGGTAAAATCGAGATGACTTATGCTGCGGCCATTGATAATAATGTGTGGTGTTTTGTGACTGAACCGCGCGAACATTATCAACCACAGGCTTTGGCTGTCTTTGACCTGGACGGAATGGCCGGACGAACAAATGTCGATATTCATATTTCGGCATATCGACCCGGGACAAGAGAAGAACTAGCCAAAAAAGATTTCTATCCCTTTACCTTCTTACGGGGTGGGTGGGTGCCCTTCCCGGATAATCCGATCGCCCTTGATATTACCGAGGTCTTACAGGAGGCCAAAAATGAGGGGGCTACATCAGTTGACCTGATTTTCAGCGTGGTAAATAAAGATTCTTACCTCAATTTAACTCTTAACTCCTTTCAAGTAGAACTATATACAGCCGGCTATTCAACCAATCCCGCTCATGCAACTGCTACCTATGAGTGTCCGGAAACTCCCGGTCCAATCGACTCTGACGGGCCCGAAGCTGCGAGGGAATTTAAGATTGCTGATGTTGAGCTGACCAATATTATTGTCCCAATGAGGACAGCCAGCTTTGCCGCTTTAGATCTCTACTCTACTGCGCTCACTTTTGATGATATCGCCAAAATTGGGCAGACCAACCAAAACTATGAAGGGAATGTCATTATTACCGGCCTGGATGGCAGAAAACATGGTACCGGATTACGGGCTTTTACTGAACAACAGTGGGATGATGTACTAACCAGAGGATATGGTCGGCTGATCGATTCTCCGTTAGCGGGGGCGTTACCGGCAAGACTCGATCTAACCGAGCTACCCTACTTCCCCCCGATTGGCGACCAGATGGCTGAGGGTTCCTGTGTCGCCTGGGCAACAACCTACTATACGATGAGTTTTTATCAGGCCCGACAACGCGGCTGGGATTATACCGGCCAAAGCTATGAAACGGCTGAAAAATCTCAATTGATCAGTCCGGAATTTACCTACCATATGGTCAATAACGGGGAAGACGGCGGCTCGATCTACCTTGATGTCATGCAGATCGGTCAACATATCGGTGCTCCCAGCCTGGCGACGATGGACTATAGTGATATTAATTACACTAAATGGCCGGAAGAAGCAGCCTGGCGGGAAGCTCCCCTATACCGGAGCAGCGGCTTCTATCAGGACCATGGTTCTGCCGTATACTTCATTATTATTGACAGCAGAGAAGACATTGATGTAGTTAAATCCTTATTACATCAGGACTATCTGGTCACTGTTTCGATTGATGCCAATAAATACTACCAATGGGAAGGAGGACGTCCGGTAGCCTATCACCCCTATCTCAGTGTAGAAAACTACCGCAACCCCAGTACCAACCATGCCAATACAGTTGCCGCCTATGATGATAACTTCAGCCACTAACAAATAAAGGTAGCATTAATTAAGCGGGTCTTTCAGTAGAAAGACCCGCTGTTGATTAACCTCCACCCAGTGGAGGAAAAAAGGCTACCACCTCATTTTCCTCCAACCTATCTTCAAAATGACTATGGCGGCCATTCACCATGATTATTGCCACCTTTTCCGGGGGGATCCCGATCTTTTCCAGTAAATCAAGCACCCGGGCCGGCTCCTTCAGCTCAATTATATTGCCCTTCCGCTTCCCGGAAGCTAAGTGCTTTTCTAAACCGGCATAAAGATTAACCGTTACTTTCATCATTCATTAACTCCTTTATAAACCTAACCCGGCCTTTTTTTCCTCGTCCGGGATTCCCTGCTCATTCCAACCGCGCAATTGATAATATTCATTCAGCATCTCGGCCAGTTTCACGACCTGGCCGGCATGGGGCCCGTTCGGTACCGGATTCTTTAACAAACGGGGATTTAAGGTATCCTCTTCTTTGGTAATACCGGCTTGATAATTAAATAACCGTTCCAGATTCCAGATCCTTTCCCCGGCTTGTAAGACCTCTTCTTCCGTATAATCAAAACCGGTGGCATATTTCAGTAGGCGGAATAGTTCATCAGAACCAAGGGCAAAAGTGTTAAATAAACAAAGTCCGCTGGAATCAAAAGCAGCAGTCAAGTCCTGAAAAGCCTTGGTCCAGAAGGCTTTATTTTCCGTAGTCTCCGGATCGAGCTTTTCGGGAATGCCGACTACCTCCGGTGAAGTCATATAACCCCTGACATGACAACCCCCACGATTAGAGGTGGCATACTCCAAACCCATTCCCTGACTGCCCCGGGGGTCATAAGCCGGATATTCCTGTTTTTTGGTACTCATTGAATATTCGGGATGACCATAAGACTCGGCCAGACGATAAGAACCCTGGGCCAGTTTGGCCCCAAAACCCTCTTGTTTGGCGGTTAATCTTGTCGCTTCAACAATAACCTCGGCATTACCGAACTCCAGCTCAAGCCCGGTCTCCTCTTTCGATAAAATACCGTCTTCCTGCATCTCAATCGCACAGGCAATTGTTGCCCCCATTGAAATTGTATCTAAGCCGTACTGATTACAGAGCAGATTAGCTTTAATAATCGCTTCCAGATCATCAACCCCACAATCTGCCCCAAAGGCCCAGAGTGTTTCAAATTCAGGCCCTTCCCCATAAAGTTGCTCTTCACCGGTGATCGCCGTTACCCGGCCACAGGCGATCGAACAGGCATAACAGGCCTTATTTTTAACCAACAGGGTCTCAGCCAGGGTCTCCCCACTAATTTTATCTGCCCCCTCAAAAACACATTCCCGGAAGTTTCTGGTCGGTAGGTTGCCGTGTTCATTAATCACATTGATCAAACAGGCGGTACCGAGTGCGGCCAGACCCGTACCAGTCAGGGGATTTTCCTTGATTTTATCCTTAACTTCCCGTGCAGTCTCCATAAACTTTTCCGTCTCGGCAATCTTAATCCCCTGATTACCCCGGACAACCACTGCCTTCAGGTTCTTGGCCCCCATTACCGCGCCAACACCGGTTCTCCCGGCTGCTCGTTCGCGGTCATTCATCACAGCGGCAAAAAGCACCTGATTTTCTCCGGCCGGTCCAATACAGAGCACCCGGGCCTCCTGATCTGTCTCTGCCCTTAAAATCGAATCCGTCTGATCGGTAGTTTTTCCCCAGAGGTGGGTGGCATCCCTGATCTCAATCTGATTATTATTAATCCAGATATAAACCGGTTGCTCCGCCTTACCTTCCAGAATAATCAGATCATACCCGGCAAACTTCAACTCCGGTCCCCAGTAGCCCCCTGAATTAGAAGCAGCAATCGTACCGGTTAGCGGTCCTTTGGTTACTACATTAAAGCGACCGCTGGCATTAGCCAGGGTTCCGGTCAATGGTCCGGTCGCTAAAATTAATTTATTGGCCGGACTAAAGGGATCAAGATCAGCCCGGACTTCATCATATATAAATTTTGTAGCCAGTCCCCGGGCCCCGATATATTTTCTGGCTAAGTCCTGCTCTAGTCTCTCTTCGTTTACTTTTTTATTGGTTAAATCTATTCTTAAGTATTTTTTGGTCCATCCTCTCACCGGAAATCAACCCCCTTGATCACCTTTTTTAATTCGGCCGCGGCGTTACGACTACGGGCTATACTCAATTCTTCAATCTCCTGATAGCTTAATACACCTGCTGAGCAAATTTCAACACAGGCCGGTTCCCCCTGGCAGAGCTCACATTTACTAATTACGCCCTGATCGGGAACCGTCCGAATTGCCCCCACCGGACAGGCAGTAATACACATATAACAGCCAATACATTTGTCTTGGGCAACGACAACAGCATCAGTTGCTTGATCTCTGGAAAATGCCTCCGTTGGACAAGCCTCCATACATAAAGGCACCTGACAGTGCAAACAGGTCAGTGGTACATTGACCATCTCTTCCGGAAAATATACCGCCTTGATCTGGGCCCGGGCCGGATTAAACTCCCCGGTCTGTTTGATTGAACAAACCAGTTCACAATCCCTACACCCTGTGCATTTTTCGGGTTCTACGACTATTCTCTTCAATTTAATCTCCTCCCTCTTGATTTGAATCACCCTTCCTTTGCACAATGGCAGGCATAGGAATTACTCCCTATACCCTATCGCCTGAAAACCCTGGTTTTCAACCAGGCAATTGACAGGTCGGAAAGAGATCTACTTAACTCTATTTGCAATAAATATGCCAGTTAACTGTTTTATGGCTGAAAAATACGGCCTGACTGTCGGTCTGGTTAATTAATCACTTTGTGCATTGCAGTACAAGTTATTAAATTTTGCTATATTTTTAAACAGGTAATCCCGCCATCAAGCGGGATTAAGCTAAATAGTTGATGTTCTTTTTTAAAAAACTATAAATTGTATTTCTTCATTTTTCGATAAAGGGTATTGCGCGTAATGGCCAGTTGTTCGGCTGCCTGGCTGATATTCCCATTGTAAAGCTCTAATGTCTCCCTGATAATTTTTGCTTCATATTCAGCCAGACTGGGCAATGAGCCTGGGTCGATACTGCTTATCTGCTCAATTATAGCTGCCGGCAGATGCTGAAGTTTAAGAACTGAACCGGTGATTAGATTTAATGCCCCTTCAATTACATTTTTTAATTCCCGCACATTCCCCGGCCAATGATAATTAAGCAGCGCCTGTTGAACTTTATGGTCAAAGCGAAGACTGGCTTTATTCATTAACAAGCCGAGCTCCTGCAAAAAAAACTGGCTGAGCGGAATGATATCAATTTTGCGTTCTCGCAAAGTCGGAAGCTGCAAATTTACTACATTTAAACGATAATAGAGGTCTGACCTAAATTCCCCCTTACTGATTAAATTGAACAGTGATTTATTGGTCGCGACGATAAACCTTAAATCCAACTTTTTGCTTTGATTACTACCCAACGGAGTAATTTTTTTCTCTTCCAATACCCTTAATAAACGCGATTGATTGGCGAGGGACAGTTCACTGATTTCATCCAGGAAAACCGTTCCGCGATCAGCTAATTCCAGTTTGCCTCTCTTCCCGTCCCTGATACTGCCGGTAAAGGCCCCTGCTTCATAACCAAAGAGCTCACTCTCCAGTAATTGTTCAGGAATGGCACTGCAATTGATCGGAACAAAAGGCTGATTGCAACGGGAACTGTAATTATGAACCGCATGGGCAAAGAGTTCTTTACCTGTCCCGGTTTCACCATAAATCAAAACGGTAGAATCGTGCCGGGCAATCTTTTTAGCAATTCCAATACTTTCTTTAATATTCTGACTATTGCCGATAATATCGGCAAAGGTATATTCAGCCCGGTCCGCTGGAGCACCCCGGCTGGCCGCGGGAAAAACAAAATTCCTGCTCAACTGCTGACCGGCCTGTTTAATTAAAGCCAGGGTATGGGGATGAAAAGCGCGATAGTCACCCGAGATATCCAGTACCCCTAACAATCTTTTCTGCTGATCAAAGAGCGGGGTGGCCGAACAGGTTAAAATATGATTCTTTTTAAGTAAATGTTCCCGGGCATAGATAGTTAAGGGATATCTTTCCTCAAGCACCGTTCCGATCGCATTTGTTCCCTGAACCCTTTCTTGCCAATTAGCTCCATCGACCAGCTCGATTTTTTGGGCAGTAGGAGCAAATTCCGGATCACCGACTGATTTAATAATATATCCTTCCGGATCAGTCAGGATGATGATAAAACCGGAACCCTTGACCAGACGAAATAAATCCTCCATTACCGGAGTAATCAGGGC
>JAKSCG010000028.1 GCA_022360715.1 Halanaerobiales bacterium | reverse complement strand
CTTTTCTTATGATTATGAAGGAAAGTACCTTATTGAGTTTAATGGTCGGTACGATGCACATTCCAAGTTTCCAAAAGATATCAGATGGGCATTCTTCCCTTCTGTTTCCGCGGGTTGGAATATTGCGAAAGAGAATTTTTGGCCTGTCAGCCAAATTAGCTATTTTAAACTTCGTGGTTCATACGCTAGTCTGGGTGATCATGGGTTAGGTAACTATGTGTACCTTCCAACTTTAGGCACAGAAATTGGTGGAGATGAGGAAATAATTCTTGGAGGCAACAAAGCCCCGATAGTTACTATGCCGGGATTAGTCAGCTCGAACTTAACATGGGCAAAACCACGGACTTTAGGGTTTGGTGTAGACGCAAGTGCATTTAAAAACCGACTTGAGCTTACTTATGACTGGTACCAAAGGACCACACATGATTTGGCTGGCCCGGCAGAACCTTTACCAGAAACATTGGGTACAAATCCCCCCAAAGAAAATAATTCGGTGACCGAAACAAGAGGATGGGAATTTTCAGCCAAGTGGAGAGATCGTGGATTCAATTTATTGGGAAAACCAGTGAATTATACCATTCACGCCAGGGTATCAGACTATGTTGGGTATGTGGTTGAATATGAGCAAAATGTAAATGGGGCAAGAGGTTCCTGGACGCCGGGTGAAGTATTTGGGAAATTATATGTCTATGAATCCAATGGTATCGCTCAAAATATTGACGATGTAAAAAACAATGTCCCTCAAGGAAATGACTGGTATTACCCTGGTGATTTAATGTTAGTTGATAAAAATGGTGATGGTCAGGTAAATGAAGGGGAAGGTGGTTTTTGGTACGCGCAAGGCGACCGGGTTGAAGCAGGTTATGATTACCCAAGATATCGTTATGGGGCAAATATTGGATTAGACTGGAATGGTTTTGACTTGTCTGTCCTGCTTGATGGGGTTGGGCACTGGAAAATTTATGAAAAGCAACAATATGTATTTGGATCTGGGCACTCCATCTGGCATACAACATGGTACGATGATCATGAAAAGCTGGGGACATGGACACCTGATAACCCGGATGCTTTTTATCCAAGATTTTACCTGAAAAGAAAAAATACCGACAGGGCAAACGAGCAGTATCTTCAAAACCTGGCACATTTAAGGATAAAGAACCTGCGTGTTGGCTATAATTTTCCACAAAGGTTCTTGAATAAACTTAGGCTGAACAAATTGTACATGTATTCATCCATTGAAAACCTGGGGTTTATCTATTACAAATCGTTTATTAAATATGATCCTGAAATACTGGACAACAAGGGAGGGCAAGGATATCCCCCTCAACGGGTTATTTCATTTGGAATAAACATTGGGATTTAACTAATTAATTGAAAAAAACATGAAAAAAAATATTCAATATAAATGGTTTTTTGGAGTTTTAATACTCTGCATGTTGATAGCATGTAACGATGATTTTCTTGAAAGGTACCCTTTGGATTCAATGAGTGATGCAACATTTTTCACTTCAGCAAATGACCTGAAAGCATTTACTGCTGGGTTTTACAAGCAACTTCCTCTCTATGAGCACTGGGAAAATAACAAAGGATTGGATCATAATACAGATATGGTTATACAACAAAACCCGGCTGAAAACCTTATGCAACAAGGGGCAAGTGGTCAGGCGGCTGATTTTGAAGATGTTAACAAAAACTGGAACAGACATTGGGATTGGATCAGGCAATTTAACTACTTCCTTGAGAATGCCTATAAGGTTAGCCCGATGGATGCTGCTGCCAGACATTATACCGGAGAAGGCTATTTCTGGCGGGCAAGGAGGTATTATCATATGCTTGTTGATTACGGAGATGTCCCAATAATTAAGGAGGCATTAAATGTGGATAGTGAAAAATTGTATAAAACAAGGGATTCAAGGTATGATGTTGCTAAATTTATAATGGAAGACCTGGATTCAGCCATTGTTAAT
>JAKSCG010000197.1 GCA_022360715.1 Halanaerobiales bacterium | reverse complement strand
CGGTTTTAAGCACTAGTTTGAGTTAGAACATGATTAGGAGAAGAAGATAATGAAACGAATATTGTTAGTAGAAGATGATCGTATTTTGGCTTTTAGTATCGAGTATACTTTAAAAGAGGAAGGATTTCAAATCTGCATTGCAGACAATCTGGCTGCGGCCCGGAAATTTTTGCAACAACTCCAGTTTGATTTAGTACTTTTAGATGTCAAACTACCAGACGGCGACGGTTATGAACTCTGTAAGGAGATTCACCAGACTTCTCAACTATCGGTCATCTTTTTGACGGCTTGTGATCAAGAGGTCAATATTGTGCAGGGGCTAGATCAGGGTGCTGATGATTATATCACCAAACCTTTTAGAATTCGTGAGCTGGTCTCGAGGATCAAGGCCGTTCTTCGCCGTTCTGCTAAAAATTTTCACAAGAGCGAAGTGATGACTACGGGAGAGCTTCAGGTATATATATTGGAAGGGAAGATTAAAAAGAACGGCCAGGAAATAATATTGACTGCTCTGGAATACAGGCTATTATTAACTTTAATTAGCAATGCCAAGCAGGTTTTAAGTAGAAACTTAATCTTAGAAAACCTCTGGGATATTGATGGAGAATTTATTGATGATAACAGTCTGTCCGTCTATATTCGTAGGTTGAGGAAGAAAATAGAAGATGACCCGGCTAATCCACAATATATTGTGACGGTAAGAGGGTTAGGGTATAAATGGAATTATCCGGTGGAAGGTTGAGCGAAAGTGAGTGGTAAAATGTATTATTTAATAAAAAATCCGGAGTTAAAAACGATTTTACTAAAACTGGTCCTTGTCCAGATCATCTTGGCCAGTTTGATTTTTTTGGTGGTTAAGTATGAGTTGGCTGTAATGAATAGGGCAATTATTGCGCAAAATATCGCCCTGACCGGGCAGATTCTTTCCCGACATCCTGAGTTGGAGGATGAGTTAGTCCGGTTTATAACTCAAGAAGCTGATCAGGCCCAAATCTTTAAAGGAAAACAGATACTTAAGAAATATGGTTATCAAGAAGATCTATTGATTTCAGCCCAACCAATTCTTCAAAACTTGGCCTTTTCTTTCCCGATTAAAGTAGCAATTTTAATCTTAATTTTTATTTTTCCGATAGCCTTATTAGTTTTTTTCAATTATCAGAAGATGTATCAACAGATTAACCAGGTTTCTTTAGCAGCAGAGAGGGTGGTGGATGGTGATTTTAAGACCGTCTTTCCCCACGAGCGAGAAGGTGAGTTTGGAATTTTAAGTCATAATTTTAACATGATGGCTAACCGACTAAAACTAAGCCTGGAAAAGCTTAATCAAGATAAAGACTTTTTGCAGACGATGCTTTCTGATATCTCTCATCAATTAAAAACTCCTTTGTCATCTTTGCTGACAATGACCGAATTATTATTGGCCGGTAAAGTTGCCCCGGCTGATCAGAGAGATTTTTTTGAGAAGAGTCATTCCCAACTGGTTAGGATGGAATGGCTTGTTACCAATTTGTTGAAGATGGCCAGGTTAGAAGCCGGTAATATTGCCTTCAAATTCCAGCGCTTGCTCCTGGCTGGGGTAATCGAAAAAGCCCTGAGTCCCTTGCAGGTTAATCTGGAGCGAAAACAGCAGCAAATTCAGGTTAAGGGGAAAGTGGATGAGGTTTCTTTTCGGGGAGACCAGGATTGGACGGCAGAAGCCTTAACAAATATCATCAAGAATTGTAGCGAGCATACCGGAGAAGGTGGAAAAATCCAGATAGAGCTCTCCGAAACACCTCTTTTCAGTAGAATTAGCATCTCCGATAATGGTGAAGGGATCGAGCGACGAGATCTGCCCCATATTTTTAAACGGTTTTATAAAGGTAGTAATTCCGTAAAAGCTGAGAGCATCGGGATTGGACTGGCCTTGACTAAATTAATCATCGAGAGCCAGAATGGAGATATCACTGTATCCAGTGTGAAGGGAAAAGGAACCCGTTTTCTGGTCACGTTCTTTAAAGGGATTATCTGAAAAGTTAATCTTACTGATCTGTAAGAGAAAGAGTAATCTTCCTGTAAGGTTGATCCTGTAAACTGATCGTGACTAAGGAAAACAGGAGGTACTAAGATGGAAGTAGTAAGGACAATTGATTTATGTAAGAGTTATGGCACTGGGGCAATCAAAATAGATGCCTTAAAAGAGGTCAACCTCTCGATTAAACAAGGCGAGTTTGTGGCGGTTGTCGGTCCCAGTGGTTCCGGGAAGAGTACGTTGTTACATCTCCTGGGGGGTGTTGACCGACCAAGTGCGGGTAAAGTTGTGATCGATGGTATGGATATCTATCAATTAAACGAAAAAGAACTGGCCATCTTTCGGAGAAGAAAAGTTGGTTTTGTCTTTCAATTTTATAATTTGATCCCGGTACTGACGGCTGAAGAAAATATTACTTTACCGATTCTCCTCGATCGGAAAAAAATTAATACTAACTATATCAAAGAATTATTAGATATTCTTGGTCTACAACAGCGACGCCATCATCTCCCTGCTGAATTGTCCGGAGGACAACAACAAAGAGTTTCGATTGGTCGGGCCCTGGCCTATAAACCGGCGATTATTTTGGCCGATGAACCTACCGGTAACCTGGATAGTAAGAATAGTAAAGAGATTATCGACCTGCTCAAGTTGTCGGTAAAAAAATATCACCAGACTCTAATTATTATCACTCATGATCTCGCCATTGCCTCACAGGCTGATCGAGTTATCACCATTGAAGATGGGATGATCGTTCAGGATGAGGTGATGGGAGCATGAACAGTTATGGCCAGCTTACTTCTCGTTATCTGAAAGGACAGTGGAAAAGAGCCTTCCTGACCGTAATCGGTATCATTCTGTCAGTAGCTTTAATAACCGGGATCGGAACAATGGTCGTGAGTTTTAGAGAATATGAAATCAATAAGGCGATCACTGATACTGGGGATTATCATGTCCTTTATCCGGAGGTGCCAGGGGCGCTGATTCCCAAAATAAAAAATTCGGTAGGTGTTTCCCGGGTGGGTGTAATTATAAATGAGAAAGATTTGGTCATTTCCAAAGTCAGTGCTTTGGAACGGTCCGCGAGCGGGGAAATACCACCATATCGGTATTTGAAGCTGAAAAGCTATGACCGAAATTCTTTAAAGATGTTTTCCGTCTTTCTTAAAGAAGGGCGGTTACCGCAAAAGCCAGGCGAGTTAGTTTTAGATTATTGGGTTTTGGATTATCTGCCTGGAGCTTTGAAATTAGGTGATCAAATCAAATTGGCCTCAGGTGTTCGTTATGCCGGTAATAGTGATCGACCGATGGAAGAGTATAAATTAAGCAGCGAAGAAACTTTTCAGCAAGAAACAGAGAAAGAGTTTACCATTGTCGGGTTGATTACTCCTCGCTTTGAGAGTTCCCACAACTATTTTGCTAATGGAATTACCTTTCTCGGTCATCAGCAATTGACTTCAAAGGAAACCTACAATGTTTATGTTCGATTAACTTCGGCCAGAGGAGTGCAGGAGAGAGCAGAAGCAATTGCTCAAGCTTTCGGTTTAAATCACCCGATTAAGTATAACAACCAACTGTTGAGATTGTCAGCGCAAGACCAGGATAGTTCTCTTAACCAAGCCTTGACGATGGTCGCGATCTTTTTTACGCTCCTGGTGATCGTTTGCGCGGTAGCTGTGATCTACAATGCTTTTCATATCTCAGTTGTGGAACGTGTCTCGCAATTCGGATTATTACGCTGTGTGGGGGCTACACCAGGACAGATTCACCGGATTGTCTTGAAAGAAGCCGGTATTTTAAGCCTTTCAGGTATCCCGCTCGGGTTAGTGTTTGGTGTATTGGCAATGAAACTAGTTATCTATCTAATCAATTCCCTGGGCGCTAACGCGCTGGTCTTTTTAAAGGATTTGCAGGTGGAGGTATCACTTCCGGTGTTGCTTCTCAGTTCCTTACTGGGTTTGGTGACGGTCTATTTGTCAGCGATGGGGCCGGCAAAGCAAGCAGCCAAGATCTCTCCCCTGGAAGCGATTCGTAATACCGGAAGCGATCAAAAAGAGGCTTTTAAAAAAGTTAAGCAAGCTAGACTTTTACAATGGATTTTCGGGATTGAGGGACAGATTGCCGGCAAAAATCTTCGCCGAAAAAAGAAACGCTTTCAAATTACTGTTTTTTCGATGATTATCAGTATCGTCTTATATATCGTTTTTAGCTACTTTTTTAATTCTCTTTTCCGCATTGGAGCGGTAGAAGGGGGAGTGGACGCAGATTTTCTGCTATCAATAAAGAAAGGTGAGCAAACCAGCTTTTCGGCAGAACAGTATGTAGAGATCAAAAATCTACCTGGGGTGGAATATGTTTATAAAAATAAGAGTACAGATGTTGCACTGAGAGTATCAGAGAAAAAAGTCAACCCTCGTTTTGCTGAGTTGAAGGGGGAATTGCTGGAAAAGAAAGAAGCAGGTATAATCCTTTATCCGGCGGGCAAATTGCTCTCCTATGGAGAAGCGCTCTTACCAAAGATCGAGGAGACACTTCAAGGATACGATTTGGCTGCGATGAATCAGCAAAATGGGATTATTTTAATTAGCACCAATATGTTGTATGATTCTGTAGGTAAAAAGCGGGTGATCGTTGAAGCATTTGACTATCAAGTTGGCGATGAAATCCAGCTTTCAATCCAGCGTTCTGACGAACTGGAAAAAGGTAATCCTCAATTGATGACAGTCAAAGTAATGGGTATATCCGAGAATACCTTTCTGGACGATGGATATACTGAAGATGGTCAGGTCTATTTATTCACAACCGATTATGTTTATCAAAAATTGACCGGCAACCAGGACTACCGTCAGATGGCGATCAGGCTGGAGGAAAACGCTGATCCTGAGGCGGTAGTAAAATATTTAAAAAATTTAACTGTACAAAATCCTAGCTATGAGTATCTGGATATTTCCAATTATGTGGAAAAACTCAGAAATGCAGCTCTGACTACCAAGATCTTCTTTTATGGATTTATTGCAGTTGTTGCTTTAATCGGCAGTTTGAATATTATTAATACGATTAGCACCAACTTAATTTTGCGAAGCAGAGAGTTTGCGATGTTAAAAGCGATCGGGATGACTCAAGCGGGAATAAATAAGTTAGTTTGTCTGGAAAGTACCCTTTATGGGCTGATTGCGGCTATCTATGGTGGGATTATCGGTTCGGCTTTTACCTATTTATTGTCCAAAATCATCACCCAGGCTGGAATCGAATATACATGGGGTATACCCTGGTCGCAGATCTTAACTGCGGTGCTGGGAGCTATCTTGCTCGCACTATTTTCCGGATATATCCCTTTAAAACGGATTAACCAAGGAGTTATGATCGAAAAGATCCGGATTGAAGAATAAGTTGCTCTGATCAATTTAGTATTTGGATAAAAATATATTAAACATAAAAAAAACTTGACAATTTGCAAAGCAAACTATACAATAGTATTTAATAGGAGGGCTTAACTGGCTTGTTATTTTTTTATCTTCTCGTTGATCTAATTAAGCTTTTAAGTACTCCGATTTGCTAAGGAGGGAATTTTATGTATGCTGTTGAAACCCAAAACCTTACCAAGAAATACAAAAAAAATGTAGCAGTTAATGACCTTAATATGCAGGTTCCTGAAGGAATTATTTATGGTTTGCTTGGTAAAAACGGTGCAGGAAAAACTACTACAATACGAATGATCATGGGGCTGACCAAACCTGATTTGGGGATAATATCTGTATTTGGCAAAAACACTGAAAAAGAGCGAATGTGGGCACTGAAAAATATTGGAGCAATTGTTGAAACCCCCGGGTTCTACGGGAATTTGACTGCCCAAAAAAATTTAGCGATAACTGCCGACCTGCGCGATATAGATATGAGTCGGGTTGATCAGGTTCTTGAAATCGTTGGATTAACCGCTGAAGCGTCAAAAAAAGTAAAAAATTATTCTACCGGTATGAAACAGAGACTCGGTATCGCCAATGCGCTTATTCACTCCCCTAAAGTACTTATCCTGGATGAACCAACAAATGGATTAGATCCCGAAGGAATCAATCAATTAAGGGATTTTATTCAATCTTTGGCAAAAAAACTAAAGATTACTGTGATTTTGTCAAGTCATATCTTAAGTGAAGTGGAACAAATAGCTGACTATATTGGCATTATCCACAAGGGGACACTAATCGAACAATTTAAAATTAGTGATTCAGGATTCAATAAACAGGACTATGTGTTGTTAGAGGTTGATCAAAATAGTCAGGCTAAAGAAATATTAACAAAAATGGAGTTAGATTATCAACAGGTAGATAATCTCTTTAAAATCTTTTGTGCAAAAGATCAAAATGGGCAGATCAGTAGAGAACTCGTTCATAACGGAATTACCATATATAATATGAGTTCAATTAAAAAGAGTCTGGAAGATAAATTCTTGTATGCAGTAGGCAAAGCAAAGGAGAGTGTGTTATAAATATGTATAAGCTATTAAAAAATGAATTTGTTAAATTTAGTAATTCATATATATACTACTTGTCTTTTTTTGCTATGCTATTACCGTTAGTTCTATCAATAATTATTTGGTATCTTAGAAGAGATAGCTTTACTACTAGTAACATGTACCATTGGGATAGGTTGATTAATAGCCTTCAGTTATTTTATTCACTTTTTCTGGGAGCAATAATTCCCTCCTTTATTGCAGTATTTGCTGTGTTTTATGAATTTCAGGAAAAAACCCTTCACAACCTATTAACTATGCCTTATAGCAGGACGCAAATATTATTAGCAAAAATAATATCTTCCTGCTCAATAATTATCTTGATTAATATAGCGGTTTGGATCATAGCTGTTATATTTGGTTTATTACTGGGATTTGACAATTCGGTAAATGTGATTTTTGCTAAAACGATGAAGCTATTACTGCCGAATCTTGCTACCGTCCTGTTTGTACCAATTATGATTTTTCTTACGCTCAGTTTTAGAAGTTTTTTGCATGGCATGGTATTAACCGTCGTTTGTAGTGTAATGAACTTTGCCTTACTATATAAGGATAGTGCCTTTTTATTTCCTTGGTCAATACCATCAAACATATATTTTATTCTCGACGGAAGGGTAACAACAGATTTTATCTATCCTGTGACAAGTGCCCTGATTGTATTTGCTTTATTTCTGTTTCTTTCCATTATTACCTTTAGAAAAATGGATGTAAGCAGATAATATCCGGACAAGGAAAATATACTTAAAACTAATATATGGCGGTAAAAGGCATCAACCCTGCTCTCTTTGAGCAGGGTTAGCATTGTTAGCAAGTTTTACGTTTGCTCAGACATCTTGCGGAAAGAAAGAAAAGAATAACCGGTTGACAAAAGACTTCAAAATATGGTATATTAAAATTACAAACTGGTACGTACCTCATGATAAGTCCGGCGGGAGGAAAACTAATATGGAGCGAGCGAATAAAATAAATAAAAAAAGCAAGATACCTTTATATTATCAATTAATGGATATTATTATTGAAAAGATCGAAAATAGGGAGTTTAAGCCTAATGATCAGTTGCCTTCCGAAAGAGCACTGGTGGAAACCTTTGCGGTCAGTCGGGCTACTGTTAGACAGGCTATTCGCGAGTTAGAAATAGAGGGTTATGTCTATACCGAACACGGGAAAGGGACTTTTGTTTCGGTAGAAAAGTATAAACAAGATCTCTTACAATTCTATAGTTTTACCGAAGAAATGAAAAAAGCGGGGAAAGAACCATCTTCGCGGGTCTTGAACTTTGAAATAATTAATATTAACAAAAAGCTGGCTCGCAAAATGAATTTAACTATTGATCAAAAAGCATATAAAGTTATTCGCTTGCGTCTTGCCGATAATGAACCGATGATGTTAGAGACAAGTTATTTACCATATAACCGTTTTCCTGTTTTGCAACAACAAGAATTGGAAAATAAACCGATGTATGATATTTTTCGCGAAAAGTATACGGTAACTTTAAATAAGGCGGAAGAAACATTTCAGGCAACATCGGTTCGAGAAAGTGAAGCAAATTATCTACAGGTAGAGAGTGATTCACCAGGGATATTACTGGAAAGATATACTTATGAGGGAGCAAAGATTATTGAATACACGGTCAGTGTAGCCAGGGGAGACAAGTTTAAATTCCATGTTACATTAGAAAAATAAAATATTATTTTTTTAATGTAACTGGTTGATACCACATAATGTGCTATTATCATAATATAAGGAGGTTTAACAATGGAGCTTTTTAATTGCCATCAATTTTTTAAAAACAACTTTAAGTATCATACCGAACAGGAGATCAGACAGCAACCGGAACTATGGTTGCAGACAGTTGCGATTATTGAAAAACAGCAAAACAAAATTAAAAATTTTTTTGATAAGATTATCAAGCAGGAAAAACAGTTACGGATTATCTTCACCGGAGCAGGTAGTTCTGCCTTTGTCGGGAAAACAGTAGTACCATATCTCAACAAGAAACTTCCTTACCGGTTTGAAGCAATCGCTACGACAGATATTGTTACAAACCCCACCGAATACTTACAGCAAGAGATTCCCACCTTGCTTATCTCCAGTGCCAGATCGGGGAATAGCCCGGAAAGTATTGCTACCGTAAATATTGCTGAACAGATGGTAGATAATCTTTATCAAATAGCTTTAACCTGCAATCCCGAGGGTGAGTTAGCCCGAAAGATGGACCGGCAGGAAAATGCTCTTATGATATTAATGCCCGAGCAAGCACATGATCAAGGTTTTGCCATGACCGGTAGTTTTACCACGATGGTTTTATCTGCCCTTGCTATTTTTAATCTGGAAAATCTTGATCAGCTCAGCAAAAAAATAACTTTGATTGCGGAAAGAGGTACTGATATTTTTACGGAAGAGCTTAGTATAGTTCACAATATTGCCGGAGAAAATTATGAGCGAGCAGTTTATCTTGGTTCGTCTACCCTGAAGGGGATAGCTGAAGAAGCTGCCCTAAAGATGCTTGAACTTACCCGGGGGAAAGTAGCTACCAATTATGAATCCAGTCTGGGATTTCGCCATGGGCCCAAATCGGTGATTAATGACCGTACTTTAATTTGGTTCTTTTTTTCCGAAGATCCTTATGTTAGACAGTACGAAGTGGATCTGTTAAGAGAAATTGCCAATGGGGCTAAAGTTAAAAGCATTGTCGCGGTTACCAATAGTTATCAGGAAGATGTTAAGCAGTTAGCCGATTATTATATCGGACTTTCCAGCGCCGAAACAGGAGGAGAAGATGATGTTTTTTTGGCTTTTAATTATGTCTTATTGGCCCAATTAAACGCCTTTTATAAGTCAATTTATTTAGGGATAAATCCTGATAACCCTTCACCGTCAGGTAATGTTAATCGAGTCGTCAAAGGAGTAGAGATCTATCAATACCGAAAATAGCAGTCGGGGAGGTGAGCAATCTGTTAAGTGATTATCTAAATCAAGAAACCATGCGGGCTAAGGTAAAGGTAGAAAACTGGCAGCAAGCAGGAAAGATAGCCGGAAAATTACTCGTTGAAAAAGGTACCATTAAACCTGAATATATCCAGGCGATGCTTGAGCTGGTTATGGAAAAAGGTCCTTATATTGTAGTTGCTCCGGGAATTGCTATGTTTCACGCCCGGCCTGAGGATGGCGTTAATTCAATTGGTCTTAGTTTGATAACTCCGCAGGACGGGGTAATCTTTAATGCCGGTAAAAAAGACCCGGTTAAACTGGTTTTTGTCCTGGCGGCGATTGATAATAATTCACATGTTGAACTAATCTCAGATTTAACCCGATTATTAAGAAATGAAGCGCTGCAAGAAAAAATGATTAAAGCAGATACTGTCGAACAGTTAGTTAAAATAATCGAAAATTATGAGAATAATAAGGAGGAGAAGTAATGTTAGCTGAGACATTTCTAAATAAAATTGAGGTAATCCTGGCCAGAGTAAAAAAGACGCAATTAGAGCAGATTAATCAGGCTGCTCAAGAGATTGCCAGGTCAATCAAAAACAACGGTATTTTACATGTTTTTGGTTGCGGTCATTCTCAGATTTATGCGATGGAGCTATTTTACCGGGCCGGAGGTATCGTCCCGGTTAATGCCATCCTAACTCCGGCCCTGTCTCTCGACCCCAAAGCAAAGTTGAGCACATTTGCTGAAAGACAGTCCGGACTTGCTAAAAACATTTTAGATAATGAGATAACTTCGACCCATGATACAATGTTAATTGCGTCTACTTCCGGCCGAAATGCTGTTCCGGTTGAAATGGCCGAAGAGGCCCAAAAAATAGGAATGAAAGTTATTGCCCTGACCTCACTTGATTTCTCTAAACAGGTTGCGACCAGGCATCCCGGTGGTAAGAAGCTTTATCAAGTTGCTGATATTGTGATCGATAATTGTGGGGAAGTGGGGGATGCAGTGATGGAGATAGCAGGGATGGAAGTCAAATTTGCTCCCACTTCGACCGCGATCGGGACAGCCATCCTACAGGCCTTAATCGCTCAAGTGATTTCCAACTTAGCGGAAGCAGGGATTGAACCGCCGATTTGGGTGAGCTCTAATCTGGATCAAGGAGATGCCATAAATAATCAACATATTAAAAATTATCGCCAGAGAATAAGTTGTTTATAATACGGCCCGAAAGGAGTGATAAAGCAATGAATATTGTTACTTTATGTGGTTTGGGGGTTGGTTCCAGTTTAATGTTGAAAATGACCGTGGAAGAGATTTTAGAAGAAGAGGGGATTAAGGGGAGAGTCGAAAATCTGGATCTTGGCTCAGCCAAAGCCAAGCAGGCTGATCTTTATGTTGTATCGAAAGATATGGAGACTAATTTGCGTGATGTTGAAGGAAAGATTATCTTTATTGAAAACCTGACCGACAAAGAGGAAGTGAGGAAAAAGTTTTTAGAGATTGTGAAATAAACTAATTTTTAAAGGAGGAAAAAAAGATGACTGAAGTTATCAGTGCGTTTGTTGGTATTATTAAAACTCCGGCGGTTATTTTAGGATTAATTGCTTTACTGGGATTATTAGTCCAGAAGAAGAGTTTTTCGCAAGTCGTTGAGGGTACGCTTAAAACTATGTTAGGGCTTTTAATCCTGTCGGCCGGGGCAGGTTTAATCGTCGAAAACCTGGCCCCGTTTAGTGAAATGTTCACTGATGCCTTTAATTTAACCGGGGTTGTCCCATTTGATGAAGCGGTAGTAGGGGCTTTGTCGGAAAAAGTTGGTATGATTGCTCAAAATACCTCGCTGATCCTGGCCATTGGTTTTCTGGTTAACGTTATCTTAGCCAGGATAACTCCGTTTAAGTATATCTTTTTAACCGGGCATATGATGTGGATCATGGCTGGTGGGTTGGCCTGGGCGTTTTATGATTTAGGTGTATCAGAATTAAACACCATAATCTATGGTTCATTTATTCAGGGCTGTGTCCTGCTCTTATTACCGGCAATAGCTCAGCCGATTGTTCGGAAAATTACCGGTAATGATAAAATTGCTTATGGGCATCTGACCACTATCGGGGTAGTTGCTTCAGCCTATGTCGGTAAAATCTTTGGTAACTCCGCGAAAGATGCGGAAGATATGGAACTGCCGGAAGGATTGTCTTTCTTTAAAGATACGGCTATTTCTGTCTCACTGGTAATGTTGATTATCTACTTGATTACGGCCATATTTACCGGGGCAGAGACGATGGCTAAATATGCCGGTGAGACTAACTTTATTGTCTATAGTATTTTAAAAGGACTTGGCTTTGCGGCCGGTGTCCTGATCCTCCTGCAGGGAGTAAGATTATTTTTGGGAGAGATTATCCCGGCATTTAAAGGAATCGGCATGAAAATTGTGCCTGGGGCCAGGCCAGCCTTAGATGTGCCGGTATTCTTCTCTTATGCTCCCAAGTCACTGATGTTAGGTTTTATCTTTGCCATTCCGGGTATGCTGGTCGGTCTCTTTGTTTCCAGCTTTTTTGGGACAGTAATTCCCTTGCCTTCGATTATTGGAGGATTCTTTACCGGCGGTATGGCAGGTATCTTTGGTAATGCACTGGGCGGCCGGAGAGGTTCGATGATTGCGGGCTTTGTCTATGGATTGTTCCTGACAATTCCGGTAGCTCTGTTTTATCCCCTCTACAATTTGGCCGAATACGGTGTTCAAGGGGTGGCTTATCTGGTCTCGGACGGGATAGCGGTATTGAGTTTAATCAAATTATCCTTTAGTACCGGTTTTCCGGTGATTGGATTGCTCGTCTTTCTGGCGATCTTTGTCTTCCTCTGCATTAGATTTAAAAATCGTAATGAGAACTATCAATTAGAACAGTAAAAAAGAGACCAATATAGGAGGCAACTCCTATATTGGTGATTTTTGTCCTTAACAAAAGAAGGCTTGGCAGGTGGTTCGGATGGAAAAATTAATTAAAACCAATAAGCTATATACGCCGGATTATAGGGAAGGGTATTATATTTTAATCGCCGATGATCAGATTAAAGATATAGCCTTAAAGATTAGCGGGGTCAAAAATATCATTGATCTTAGTGATTATACTGTTTTACCCGGTTTAATCGATCTGCATGTTCACGGAGCAATCGGTAATGATACAATGGATGCTACCGATGAAGCTTTAAACGCTATCGCCGGTTATAAAGCTGCCCAGGGGGTGACTTCCTTTCTTCCGACGACAGTAACAGCCCCCCTAAACAGGCTTAAAAAAGCTGTAGCCAATGTGGCAAAAGCGATTGAACGAGGGACTGCAGGGGCCCGGATCTTAGGCTCATATTTGGAGGGGCCATATATATCGGCAGAACAGAAGGGTGCCCATCCGGAAAAAAATATTAGAGCAATTAACCGGGAAGAGATTGAAGAGATTATTGATTGTGGTCAAGGTAAAATAAAAATAGTTGCTTTGGCGCCGGAACTGGAGAACAGTATGCCTTTAATCAAGTTTTTACATGGGCAGGGAATAAAGATCGCCTTAGCCCACACTAATGCTACCTATCAAGAAGCAAGCAGAGCTATTAACGCGGGGGCGGAAATAGCAGTGCACACCTTTAACGGGATGCGGGGTTTTCACCATCGAGAGCCTGGAATGCTGGGGGCCGTATTAAATAATGACAAGATTCAGGCTGAGTTAATTGCCGATTTAATTCACGTCAGTATCCCCGCCATTCAGGTCTTACTACGTTGTCGGAATATCAATGATATCTGTTTGGTTACCGATGCGATGATGGCAGCAGGTCTGGCAGACGGAGATTATCTGCTGGGCGAACTTACCGTAAAGGTGGCCGACGGTGTGGCAAGAATTAGTAATGGCTCGCTGGCCGGTAGTACTTTACGGTTAATTGATGCGGTTAAAAACATGACAATTAAGGTTGGGGTCGATTTATCCTCGGCTGTCAAGATGGCGACGATTAATCCGGCCCGTACTTTAGCTCTTGATCAGAGGCTAGGCAGTATTGAAAGAGGGAAACAGGCCGACCTGATCGCTATTGATCAGCATTTTCAGGTGGTTTTTACCATGATTGACGGAAAAATTGTATATGAACAGTTAGGTAGCAATCCAGGATAGAAAGAATAATCACGGCTTCATATAGCTCAAATGGGGTGAGAAAATGCTGGAAGAAAAATTGATGATCATAAATAGTACAGGATTACATGCTAGACCTGCCGCTAAGTTTGTGGAAAAAGCCAGTTCTTATAAATCCGATATTTATATTGAATATAAAGGTGAAGAAATTAATGCCAAAAGTATTCTCAGTCTGATGAGCCTGGGTTTAACGCAAGGGAGTACAATTACTTTGCGAGTAAAAGGCACCGATCAAGAAAGGGCTTTCCAGGATTTGAAAACATTTATTAAGGGGCTTACAGAATGACCGGGCAGAACAAATTAATTAAAGGTATAGCAGCCGCACCGGGGATTGCCATCGGAAGGGTCTTTGTAAAAAAAGAAGCAGAAACTTTGGTCGAAAAAAAAGCAGTAGCCGATATAAACGGTGAACTTGATCGGCTTAATCATGCTTTGGCCCAGGCCGAGCAGGAATTAACAGCCCTTAAGGAAACTACTGCCGAAAAAATGGGAGAAAAAAATGCTGAAATTTTTCAAGCTCATTTAATGTTTTTGTCCGATCCGGAATTTATCGCCGGGATTGAACAGCAAATTAGCGAAGAAAAAATTAATGCTGAATTTGCTGTACAACAGATGGTTGAGCATTATGTCCGGCTCTTTGCCCAGCTAACAAGTGCATATATGCGTGGGCGAGAAGCGGATATTAAGGATGTCGGAGCAAGGATTATCAGTATTTTACAGAACAAAAAAAAGATAGCCCGCAAACCTGCTCAAAAAGGAATTATTTGGGCTCGTAATTTGACGCCCTCAGATACGACACAATTGGACTCTACTCAGGTGCTGGGCATTATAAGCGGTGAAGGTTCAATGACTTCACATTCATCAATTATAGCTCGTTCGCTGGGAATTCCTGCTGTAGTGGGGATCGGCACTGATTTAATTATTGACGATCTGGAGGGAAGTAATGTAATTATTGATGGTAATAAAGGCCTGGTTTTTTTAAATCCTGTTCAGCAGTTAATTAAAGATTACCGGCAGAAATTAGCAGAACTTAAGGAGCAACAAAGCAGGCTGAAACAGTTTATCAATAAAAAAGCGGTCACCCGCGACGGAGAAAGAGTCGAAGTGGCCGGTAATATCGGGACCGCGGCTGAGGTGGAATTAATATTAAATAATGGCGGTGAAGGTATTGGCTTATTCCGAACCGAATTCCTTTATATGAATAGAGAGGAATTACCGACTGAAGATGAACAATTTGTAGTTTATAGTGAGGTTGCCCGAAAAATGGGTAAGCAAAAGGTGATTATTAGGACCTTAGATATCGGTGGGGATAAACAACTGGCTTATTTAGAGCAGCTGGAAGAGATGAATCCTTTTTTAGGCTATCGGGCCATTCGGATGAGTCTGGATCAACCAAAAATTTTTAAATCCCAGCTAAAAGCCATATTACGGGCTAATCAATATGGAAACATTAAATTGATGTATCCGATGATCTCATCTGTTGAAGAAATAAAAGAGGCCAACCGTGTTTTGCAAGCGTGTCGGACCGAGTTGGAGGTCGAAGGTAAAGAGTTTGAGCGTAATTTAGAGGTAGGAATTATGATTGAGACTCCGGCCGCCGCCGTTATTGCAGATGCCCTGGCCCAAGAGGTTGATTTTTTTAGTATTGGCACTAATGATCTAATACAGTATACTATTGCCGTTGATCGAAGCAATGAAAAAATAGCTAATCTGCATCAAGCCTATCATCCGGCCGTACTTCGTTTAATCAAAAGGACTATTGAGCAAGCACACCAGCAGGGAATCTGGGTGGGAATGTGTGGAGAAGCATCGGCTGATCAACTCATACTCCCCTTTTTATTGGGGGCCGGCCTTGATGAGTTTAGTATGAATGCCGGCTCAATCTTGAGAATAAAAGCAGAATTAACTAAATGGACCAGAGAGGAAGCAAAAAAGATAACCGAGCAAACCCTGAAACTGAAAAATACCGCTCAAATAAAAGAGTATCTACAAAAAATAAGTAAAAAGTAAGTCAATTTTTATGGAAAAAATAGCGGTAAAAGATTAAAAAAGCATAAAAAATGTTGTATAATACCATTAGTTATAGATTGTACTAATGGTTTTTTTTCGATCAATGTAAACAGAGCTTGTACATAATTACAACTAAATTGAGTGTTCGGCAAAGAGCGAAAGCAGGTGTTGGAGATGTTTATAGCTGATTTGCATATTCATTCTAAATACTCCAGGGCGACCAGCAAGGATTGTGTCCCGGAAGTCCTTGATTTTTGGGCGCGGCGTAAAGGGCTTGATCTGATCGGTACCGGCGATTTTACTCATCCGGCCTGGCGGGAGGAATTAAAAGCCAAGCTGGTCCCTTCCGGTGACGGCCTTTATCGTTTAAAGGATGATTTTCGGCAAGAGGATCATTTGAGCGGGAGCGAGCGCCGACCCCATTTCATTATTTCCAGTGAGATTAGCTCAATCTATAAAAAGAACGGCAAGGTGAGAAAGGTTCACAACCTGATCCTCTTACCCAGTCTTGAACTGGCTGAGTCCGTATCACTCCGGCTTGAGGCGATCGGCAACTTGCATTCGGACGGCCGACCGATCTTGGGACTGGACAGTAAGGATTTACTGGAAATAGTCCTGGAGCTTTGTCCGGAAGCGATCTTTATCCCGGCGCACATCTGGACTCCCCATTTCTCCCTGTACGGGGCCTATTCCGGTTTTGACGAGATCACAGAGTGTTTTGAAGATCTTACCTCCCATATCTATGCCCTGGAGACCGGCCTTTCCTCAGATCCTCCGATGAACTGGCGTCTTTCCGCGTTGGATGACTTTGTGCTGGTTTCCAACTCAGACGCGCATTCTCCGGCCAATCTGGGCCGAGAAGCAAATATCTTTGCTACCGAACTTGCTTATCCGGCGATCTTGAAAGCCTTAAAAGAGCGTAAGACCAAGGAGTTCTACGGGACAATAGAGTTTTTTCCGGAGAAGGGCAAATATCACTATGACGGCCACCGGGCCTGTAAAGTATGCTGGAAGCCGGCCGAGACAAAAGCAGCCGACGGGATCTGTCCGGTCTGCGGGGGCCGGATTACAGTCGGGGTACTGCACCGGGTGGAAGAGCTGGCCGACCGGGAAGAGGGGTTTGTCTCTCCGTTCGCCCGGCCTTTTGAAAGCCTGGTTCCCTTTAATGAGGTGATCGCCGCTTCAATGGGTTATACTACGGCCAGTATGAAGGTAAAAGAGAAATATGATGACCTGCTCCTAAACCTTGGCCCAGAGTTGTTTATCCTCCGTGAGGCCGGGTTGGACGATATTAGATTGGTGGCCGGCCCGGCAATAGCTGAAGGAATCCGCCGCCTGCGCTCCGGTCAACTGGAGATTAGACCGGGGTTTGACGGCGAATATGGTAGTGTAAAAATACTGGACAAACGGGAAATAAATATGCTCTCCGGTCAGTTATGCTTTTTTAATCAGCAAAGCAATTATATTAACTGTCGTTCCAGAACTGCGGAGAAAGAGAGTCCGCCCGCGCAAGACGTTCGGGCAGTAACTGTGGCCGGTCCTGGGGCGCCGGGTGCCGGTACGGAGCCGCGTAAAACGACTCACCCCAACCACCCCTATGGGTTAAACCGGGAGCAGTGGGAAGCTGTTTCCTCCTCTGACCCGGTTATTACCGTAATTGCCGGGCCGGGAACCGGAAAAACCAAAACACTGGTCTCCCGTATTGTTTACCTGGTGGAAAGATGCAGAATCCCTCCCACCCGGATCGCCGCCGTTACCTTTACCAATAAAGCGGCCGGAGAGATGCGCAGCCGTCTGGAGAAACAGTTCGGGAACAAACGGACAGCAGGGAAGATGACGATCGGGACATTTCATTCGATCTCTCTGCAAATATTGTCACAATGGATGGGTAAAGAAAAAATAGCGATTATTGATCAGTATAATGCCCTGACAATTATTGAAGATATTATTAAAAAGCTAAAATTGAAGGTCTCTCCACATGATGCGCTCCGCAGGATCTCGCTTCTTAAAAACGGGTCGGCTGTGCCGGAAGAGCAGAAAAGCGTTGAATTTCCGTCGATTATCTATGATTTATACTGTGCTCAACTTCAACGGTACGGTGTAATGGATTTTGACGATATCCTGCGGGAAGTGCTGGCGCAGTTCGAGAACGAACAGACGGGAGCTCACTTTGACCAGCGACGGGAAGACGCTTTCTCATACCTGTTGGTTGATGAATTTCAGGATATTAATGAGATCCAATACCGTTTGATCAAAGAATGGGGTAGGAAAAGTGAGAGTATTTTTATTATCGGTGATCCGGACCAGGCGATTTATGGGTTCCGGGGTTCCGATTACCGTTATTTTGATCGGTTTAAAGCAAGTTTCCCCGGGCTTAAAAAGATCGAGTTAACCCGGCATTATCGCTCCACACCACAGATCATCACCTGTGCCCGGGAGCTAATCGTCAGGAAAGCCGGCGGGGGAAAAAGCAGTTGCCTTGAACCGACCAGGGAAAACGGAGCCAGAGTTCGTCTGATTGAGACCAAAGGTGAATTTGCCGAGGCGTTGTTTGTTACCAAGGAAATAAACCGGATGGTCGGGGGGATCGATATGCTTGATACCCAGCGAATGTCCGGACCAGGCCGCAAGAAATCGCCGACAAAACACCTCAGGGGTTTTTCCGACATAGCTGTCTTATATCGGACCAATCGTCAGGCTGCTATGTTGGAACAGTGTTTTTTACAGGAGGGTATTCAGTATGTTGTTGCCGGCCGGGACGAGTTCCTTGCCGAGCACTTGGTCCGAAAAACAATGGCTTTTTTCAGGTTTTTGCTTAATCCTGCTGATCTGGCCGCTTTAATGTTTTGGTTCAAAGCGGAAAATATCGCTTCACCGGACCGGCTCCAGACAATCCTGGAAAGCTATCTGGCCGGGACCAAAAAGGTCTCAGCACTGCTCAAGATTATCGAAAAGACTGAGTTGGAGTCAACTGGCTCGGCTCAAGCGGCCGGTTTAATTAAAATGTTACAACAATATCAAGCAATGATCAAAAAAGAAAAACCAGCCACAATTATTGAGTGCTGGATCAAGGACAATAAGCTGTCCGGGATCAGGTGTATGGAATTGCTGTTAAATACCGCGGTGCTTCATCAGCGGATGTCGTCCTTTGTGCAAAACCTCTTATTGGGTCGGGAGAGTGATCTGGTCCGCAGCAGTAGCAAAGTTTATTCTTCAGATGCCCTTTCTTTAATGACTATCCATGCGGCCAAAGGTCTTGAATTTCCGGTAGTATTTATTTGCGGTGTCAACGAAGGGGTGATTCCTTTGAAGAGTAACAAGGCTGACTTTGATCCGGACGAGGAAAGGAGACTTTTCTATGTCGGACTGACCAGGGCGCAGGATGAGCTTATCCTGCTGACCTCGCGGACCCCATCCCGTTTTATTACCGATTTATCAGCAGGGCAATTGCTCCAAGAAAAGGCTTTTACACCAAAACAAGCACCACAATACAAACAGGTCAGTCTTTTTGATTAACCAGAAATGATCAGGGGCTGTCACCCGACGGTTGCAAAAACCATTCTGACAACAGCCCCCTTGCTTATTTTTTAGAACGGTTATTCTTCATCTAAAGCAATTGTAATCGGGCTAACATGTTGGTCAAGACTAATTCCTTTTTCCACACTGGCAATATCACATAGCGGAAGGTAGCTGGTTGTATCTTCAACAAAAATGTCGTCAACGATTAATACGGCATTACAAACATCAACAAAGATCCCGACAAAGATAAAAGCTACCTGGTCACCAATAAAGGTTACCCCGATCGTATCACCTGGTTCAAAGTTTTTTCTAATTTGTTTTTCTAATCCAATCACACAACAATTACAGATCGGAATTCTTTTGTGGGATTTATGCCCACCTTGAATTACTACACCTGGCAACGTAAATTCCTCCTTTTTGTTGAGTTATTATATTTTATGTTTTAATTGTCAAATTGTGCTAATATCTCCCGAAAAACCGCCCCTGGTTTTCCAAAGATAAGGACCAGGAAGGATATTTATTAGATAAGTAGAATTATGTAGATAACACCTATTTCCAGGAGGGAATTATTTTGAAAGAACAAGGGGATCTCATCTTTATTTTAGATATTGGAACCAGAACAGTAATTGGCTTGGTCATGGAATATAACGGTTCCGCTTTTCAGATTCTGGCGTCCGCTGTGATCGAACACCAGCAAAGATCAATGCTCGACGGGCAGATCCATGATGTTAATCAGGTTGCTGAACAGGTTAAAATTGTCAAGGAGCGACTGGAAAATAAACTGGAGGTTAGTTTAAAAAAAGTAGCGATCGCGGCAGCCGGTCGAGCCCTAAAGACCGTTGTTTTGGAAAATACAATTGAGTTTGAGAATAAAAAAATCATCAGCAGTGCCGATGTGCAAAGCCTTGACTTCAGTGCGGTTCAAAGGGCGCAGACCCAGTTGGCTGCTAATGATACGAAAAGCGGCGCCAAAGGCTATCATTTTGTCGGATATAGTGTGGTTGAATACCGGCTGGACGGAATTTTTATTGGTAACCTGGAAGGACAGTCCGGCAAGAAAATACAGGTTAAAATGATCGCAACTTTTCTGCCGAGGATTGTCATTGACTCTTTGTTACAAGTAGCGAAGATGGCTGATTTGAAAATAGAGTATCTAACCCTGGAACCGATTGCCGTAGCTAATGTAGTTATTCCAAAAGATATGTTTAATTTTAATGTAGCACTGGTTGATATTGGGGCCGGGACTTCTGATATTGCAGTAACTATGGCCGGAAGCATGGTCGGCTATGCCATGGTACCGGTAGCCGGGGATGAAATTACCGAAGCCCTGGCTGAACACTATTTGCTGGATTATCAGGCGGGGGAAGAACTGAAGTGTTCCCTTGGCCAGGAATTACCGATCAGGGTGAAAAATATTCTCAGTCAGGAAATTTCGGTTATCCCGGCCGAAGCCAGAGAGGTTATTAAGCTTAATGTCCAGAGCCTGGCTTCCCAGATCAGTGAGGCTATTTTAGAGCTAAACCAGAAATCACCCCAGGCAGTGATCTGTGTCGGAGGAGGGAGCCTAACCCCTGGACTGCTAGAAGAAATTGCTAATTACTTAGCAATTGATCGGTCCAGGATCGGGATTAAAGAGTATAGAGATATTAAAAATGTCTTTGGTCAGGTCGAAGGGATCAGTAATGCCCAGGCCAATACCCCGATTGGCATAGCTGTCTCTTCTGTTCTCAATAAAAATAAGGCAAATTTCCTTGATGTGGAGGTTAATGGTCGGGAAATCCAACTCTTTACCCTGAATAAACCATCGGTAGCCGATGCACTACTGGCTGAAGAGATTGATATCCGAAAGATTCAGGGCTTACCCGGGATGGGCCTTACCTGCTATGTAAACCGGGAGCTCAAGATTGTGAAAGGAACAATGGGTACACCGGGGACAGTTTTATTAAATGGGGAAAGGGTAGGGATTGAGGCGTTGATCAGTTCCGGGGATTGTATTGACTTTGAACCGGGGGAGAGGGGTGAAGATGCCCGCGGGGTAATTGCTGATGTAGTCCCTCCCCTTCAGACTTATCAATTTACGGTTAATGGCGAAGAGACCGCAATAGCTCCGATGATCGCTCAAAACGGGCAGCGGGTAGAACCGGCAACAGCCTTGCTCGATGGCGCTGATATAGTCTATGATGTAATCAATACGATCGGGGATGCCGTGGCTTATTTATATCAAGTCCCGTTAGAGCTAGTTGATAACCGGACGATTAGTTTTCAGGTCAACGGAGAAGATTACTATTATCCGGCCGGCTCTCTGCTGGTTTTAAAGGAGGGTGTACCGGTTGACCTTCAATTACCGTTAACTGACGGGCTGGTGCTGGAGATCATTCAGGGTAAGAGTGGTCCCTTAATCCTGCAAGAATTCCTGAGCGATAAAGTTGCCACTAAGCTCAGTGTGACCTTTAACGGGAATAAGCTCTGGCTCCCCGCCGAATATGATCTTTACCGTAATGGGGAAGAAGTAGCCGGGGACGATCAAATTCAACCGGGTGATCAAATTACTTTTAAGGCACGGCCGATTAGCATCAGGAATGTTTTTGACTATATCAATTATAAGGTGACTCCGGCCTTTAATAACCGCTTTATTTTGACGGTTAACGGTAAACCTTCTCTGATTGATGATGAGGTCCAAAATGGTGATAACATTAATATCACCTTCCGCAGTAATTATTTGACCAATTAAACTAGGAGAGTAAAAAATGAAAATTTTACTGGTTGCTGACAAAATTCATCCGGCCTTATATGATTATTTTGAGCCGGAAAGATGGCAGGACATTGATTTAATCCTGTCAGCGGGGGATTTGAAGGGAGGGTACCTCTCTTTTCTGGTTACGATGATCCGGAATGTCCCGCTTTATTATGTCCGGGGTAATCATGATCAGCGCTACGAGCAGACCCCCCCGCTGGGTTGTGAGAATATCCACGGGCGGATTATCAACTATCATGGGCTGAATATTCTCGGGCTGGAGGGTTCGATCTGGTATAACGGGAAAGGGGTTCAGTATAAAGAGAGTCAGTTTTGGTGGCAGGTGGTTAAACTCTGGCCCAGTTTGTTTCGTATTGGTAAGATTGATATTATCCTGACCCATAATCCGGCTTATGGCTTAAATGATGGCAAAGGTTATGCCCATCGCGGTTCTAAAGCTTTGCTCTATTTAATTGACCGCTTTCAACCCCGCTTTTTTATCCATGGACATCAACACCTTTCCTATGCGATGAGAAATAGAATTATTACGCATAATAAGACAAAAGTGGTTAATGCCTACGAATACCACATTATTGAAATATAATTAGGATAACCCGGCTTTTAGAGATGGTGGGGATATGTTTCAGGAAGAGCAGTTGTCAAACCTAAAAATAATTTTAAAATTTTGTCAGCAAGATCAACAGGAGGTTTTTATCGTTGGTGGGGCGATTCGTGATTATTTGGCGGGTAAAGAGTTTAATGATATTGATCTGGTTTTAAAGCGGCGGGTAGCAGAGACAGCCCGTTATTTTGCTGATGTCACTTCCGGTCATCTGGTTATTCTTGATCAAGAACGCAAAGTTTACCGGGTGGTTCAACCGGAAGGGAGTTATGATTTTACCCAGCTGAAAGGGAAAAAGATCGAAGATGACCTGCGGGAAAGGGATTTTACCGTCAATGCGATGGCTTATCCCCTCACTTTACTAATGTTTAAGGTAAGCGGAATTAACCGTTCAAATTTAATTGATCCGTATGCGGGGTGGCCGGACTTGCAACAACGGACTTTGAGAGTTGTCACCACAGGGGTATTTAAGCGTGATCCGTTACGATTATGGCGGGGGTTAAGATTAAAGGGTAGTCTGACGCTGGACTTTGATCTTCCGACTGCGAAAATAATCATCCAGCAGGCAACTCTCTGCAGCAGACCTGCTGCCGAAAGAATCCGCCAGGAATTAGTGCAGATTTTTTCTCTGCCCAATACTGCCGAGCTAATTCGCTTGGGGGAAGAGCGGTTTGCCTTGTTTTCTAATTTAATACCACTGATCAGGGTGATGAAAAAGACCGGACAGAACAGCTATCATCATGAAGATCTCTGGACTCACACGATCCTGGTCCTGGAAAAATTGCAGCAGTTATTAGCTGATCAGGAAAGATTAAGTGATTTAATAAGTGCGCAATTCCCATTTAAGCTACTTTACCTGATTAAAATAGCGGCTTTTTTGCACGATATCGGTAAAACGGAGAGCAGGCAGGAAAAAGACGGTCAGGTGCATTACTACGGGCATGAGAAGAGTGGAGCCCGGTTAGCCCGTCAACTTTTACAGCGATGTCGCTTTGGGAAAAAGGAGATCAAAACGGTTGAGACCCTTGTTTCTTTACATATGCGTCCCTTATACCTTTCTTTAGCTGAACAGCTTACTGAGCGGGGGCTCTATCGTTTTTTCCGGGAGGCCGGCGACTTAACACCGGTGGTTTTACTACTGTCACTGGCTGATCAAAGTGCCGGGCGGGAACTCAACCAAAGGGAGGAAGGGATTCCGGCCTACCGCCGTTATATGATTGAACTGGCCCAAAAATATCAACTGATCCGGCAGCGAGGATCATCCCTGTTGTTGAGCGGGCAAGAATTACAGGAGATCTTCTTCCTGGAGGAGGGACCGCAAATAGGTCGGTTGCTGGAAAAGTTAAAGGAGGCACAAGCCCTGGACAGGGTTAGAACTAAGAGGGAAGCGATTAATTACCTCAGAAAAATGGTCAGGACAGAATATAGCTAGAACTAAGCAGGGCAATGCTAATACCCAGTAAGGCCCCGAGCAGTACTTCGATCGGGGTGTGACCGACCAGTTCCTTGAGATCCTTTTTAATTTCCTTACCCCGGTCCGGGGTTAAATCTTTAAAGTCAATATTTTTCAACAGATTGTTCAGAACATTGGCCTGTTCGCCGACCGCCCTTCTAACCCCTCCGGCATCATAGATTACAATTAACGAAAAGACGACTACTATGGCAAAGAGATCGGAATTATAACCGTACTTAAGGGCAACGGAAGTAGAGAGGGTTGAAACAAAGGCAGCATGTGAACTGGGCATTCCGCCTGAACTCAGGATTCGACTAAAATTTGGCGGTGAGCTGGTGAAAATTTTAATAAATTGGGCAATAAATAAGGATAAAAGAGAGATTTCCAGGATGATCAAGATGACACCTCTTTCTTTTTGATCTGAATGACAGGATTTATTTTACTGTAATTATTATATAGCTAGTTATTTTCAGAATCAAGTATAGTTAGATAATTTATTTGAAAGGAAAAGAACGCGGATGAACCCCTATGACTATATTAACGGTTTTAGTAAATTTGGCAGTCTGGGCGGATTTAAACCCGGCCTGGACCGAATAAGAACCATGCTCGATTTTTTGGGGCACCCCCAGGAGAAACTACCGATCATTCATATTGCCGGTAGTAATGGTAAGGGTTCGACCATCGCTTTTTTAAAACACATTTATCGTCGGGCCGGATACCGGGTGGGGGTTTATACCTCCCCTCATTTACTGGCTTTTAATGAGCGAATTGAAGTAAATGGGCGATTGATCAGCACCAAAGAATTGACCGAACTGATTGAATTGATTGCCCCGGTGATTGAGCAGCTCAGCCGCGATAATTTCCCGGGTAAACCCAGCTATTTTGAGTTAGTCACGGCAATTGCCTTCCTCTATTTTAGCCGACAAGATTTAGATCTGGTCTTATTGGAGGTCGGTCTAGGGGGTAGACTGGATGCTACCAATATAGTTTCTGCTCCTTTAGCCAGTTTAATTACCGGTATCAGTCTTGAGCATACGGCAATCCTGGGCGATACCACCACCGCTATTGCCCGGGAAAAGGCCGGGATCATCAAAAAGGGCCGGCCGGTTTTAACTGCTGTGCTTGATCAAAAGGCCAGGCAAGTGATTGAAGAAGTGGCTGCCCAGCGGGATTGTCAGTTGCTCCATCTTGATGAGCTATATCAATACAAGGTTAAAGAAAGTTCACTTCAAGGACAGCTGTTTTACTTACAAGCAAAAGATTTTATCCTGGCCGGAAACAAAGTTGAAGGTTTCGAGCAAGAGCTGTTTATCCGGTTGCCCGGTCTTTATCAAATCAGGAATGCCCTGCTGGCAGTGCTAACGGTTAACAGTCTGCACAAGGTATTACCGACTGAACTGTGTGCCATAACTGCCGGGCTAAAAGAGGCTTATTTGCCGGGGCGGATGGAGTTGGTCCGGGAAAATCCCCATATTATTCTTGATGGAACCCATACCCGGGAGGGAATGGAGGCTCTTTTGGAGTCTTTAGCCGGAGAGATTACCACCGGAAAACAGATTTGGTTGATCCTATCGCTGGCGGGGGATAAAGACGCTGATGGGATTATTAAATTGTTGAGGGAGATTAAAAATCTAAAACTGTTGCTTACCCGCAATAGTTCGGAACGTGCCCTGGAACCGGAGATACTGCAAACGATTAGTGATTCTTATCAACTCAATAACCGGCTCTATCCCTCGCTCAAAGCGGCCTTGCAATCATCAATTGAGCAAGCGGGAAGGGATGACCTGATCATTGTGACCGGTTCTCTCTATAACATTGCTGAGGCTAAAATATACCTGGGAATCTAATTAGAACTGGTATAAAATAAAAGTGATAATCATAATAGTAGTAAAGAAGGGAGTGATCGAATATGCAAAAGGGTAGTACCCTTTCTTTAACGATCATGGTAATATTTCTAGCATTATTGGGATTATTTGTTGGCTATTTACTGGGGAATTGGATTATACAGTTACTAACCGGCGGAATTCCTGTATCAGAACAGATCTCAGAAAACAAAGTGATCGAAGAAGAGTTAGTGGTCGAAGATGAAAGTGCAGAGCAATCCGCTAAAACATATGTACTAACGGAAGATGAGGTATATCAAGAATCAGACGACTTAGTTGAGAACCAGCTGCGCGGTGAGGTTTATGTCGTCCAGGTCGGGGCCTTTCAGAACAGAAATAATGCCCTGACGCTTAAAAATGAATTAAGCAAAAAGGGTTTTCAGGCAGTGATTACCGAAGGAATTCCATATAAGGTCCAACTGGTTGCGACCGGGAAAGCAGCAGCTGAAAAGATGGAGCAAGAAATCGAAACATATGGTTATGACGCCTTTATTACCCACTAAAGATAGTGGGAATTTTTTTTAGTTGTGTTCCTACTTTTTTTAAGTTATAATAGTTGTAGCTTGCAAATTTCTTGTTTTATCGGCAAAATGGCCGTTTTGCTAAATTAGATAGTCTTTGTTTAAGGGGTGAAAACATAAAGTGGGTGTATTAACATTTAAACAAGGGATTCATCCGGAGTGTAACAAGGAGATGAGTAAGGATAAGCCCTTAACAAAAGCCCTGCGACCCGAGGTGGTGACAATACCTTTACTACAGCATATTGGTGCTAGCTGTAAGCCCCTGGTCAAAAAGGGTGAACGAGTTTTGCTGGGACAAAAAATTGGCGATACCGATAGTTTTGTTTCAGCTCCGGTCCATGCATCTGTTTCCGGAGTAGTCAAGGAGATTAAGTCGATTAAGAACCCGATGGGGAGGGAAGTTGATGCAATTGTAATTGAGGCTGATCAGGAAGATGTCCTGGCCGAAAGTATCGGTCCACAGGGGGAGCTAAGTACTTTAACCCCTGATCAAATCAGAAAGATGATTCGGGAAGCAGGTATTGTCGGGATGGGAGGGGCGATGTTTCCGACCCATGTTAAACTTGCTGTCCCCGAAGGGAAAAAGCCGGAATACTTTATTTTAAATGGGGCTGAGTGTGAGCCCTATCTGACTGTTGACCACCGGATCATGATTGAACGTCCGGAAGATGTCGTTTTTGGACTGAAAGTACTGATGAAAGCGATCGGGGTGGAGCAAGGGTTTATTGGGATTGAGTTTAATAAACCGGAAGCGATCAAAGAGATGGAAGCAGCGGTCGCCGGAGAAGCAGGGATTGAAGTTAAAACCCTGGAAACTAAATACCCGCAGGGCGGCGAAAAAATGCTGATTAAAGCCATCCTCAACCGTGAAGTTCCGGCCGGTGGTTTACCCCTGGATGTAGGGGTTGTTGTCAATAATGTCACAACTGCGGTGGCAATAGCTGATGCCATTAAAACCGGGATGCCTCTGGTCGAGCGTTCGGTAACGATCAGCGGAAACGGGATTAGTGAGCCGGTTAATTTAATTTGCCGGATTGGAACTTCGATTGAGGAACTGCTTGAACAGGCCGGTGGTTTTGTTGATCAACCGGGTAAGATAGTTCTCGGTGGACCAATGACCGGTTTTGCCCAACCTGATTTGGATCTACCTGTGGTCAAGGGTACATCAGGTATCCTGGTCATGAAGAGTGACGAGATCGAAGACTTTGATCCACAACCCTGTATTAAATGTGCCCGCTGTGTCGATGGTTGTCCCCAGTTTTTAATGCCGGTCAATCTGGCCAATTATACTGAATTTGCGATGTATAATGAACTGGAGAAATATCAGGTATTAAATTGTATTGAATGTGGTTCCTGCTCTTATATTTGTCCGGCTAAGCGACCATTGATGCAATTTATCAAAATAGGAAAATCAGAAATTATTGCCAGAAAGAGAACGGCATAATACAAAGGGGGATATATAAATGAATAATCAACAGATAGTAGTATCCTCTTCTCCTCATGTCCGGGATGAAACTACCGTCAGTCAGATTATGTGGTCGGTTGTGCTGGCCCTTGTTCCGGCTGTAATTGCTGCCCTTTACTTTTTTAAGTTTCAGGCTTTCCTGATCATTGTGGTTAGTGTTTTCGGTTCGGTGCTGACCGAATATATTTTCCAAAAGGCGCGAGGCAAGAAGATAACTATATCGGACGGAAGTGCAGTTATCACAGGAATTTTATTGGCTTTAACCCTGCCCCCGACCATACCATTATGGTTGGTGTTGCTCGGAAGTGCAGTGGCAATAGGTTTAGGTAAACAGATCTTCGGCGGTTTAGGGTATAATCCCTTTAATCCTGCTCTGGTCGGTCGAGCCTTTTTATTGGCGGCCTATCCGGTGATGATGACCAACTGGATGCTCGATGGGGCCACAACCGCTACCCCCCTTAATCTGATTACCAAGGGGATCACGACCGATTATTGGAGCCTGTTTATCGGCCATATCGGTGGTTCACTGGGAGAAACATCAGCCCTGGCTTTATTATTGGGCGGGATTTACCTGGTTTATAAGGGGTATATCAACTGGCGGATTCCGCTGGGCATGCTCGGTTCTGTGTTTATTTTTAGCTTTATTTTTGGGCAGGACCCACTTTTCCACTTATTTGCCGGTGGTTTAATGTTAGGAGCTATCTATATGGCTACCGATATGGTTACCTCACCGATTACTAAAAGAGGACGCTGGATTTTTGGCATTGGTGCCGGAATAATTGTGATGATCATCCGTCTCTGGGGGGGTTATCCGGAGGGGGTTCTTTATTCTATTTTACTGATGAATACCACTGTACCATTGCTTGATCGCTATACAAGACCGCGTTCTTTGGGGGAGGTGTCGTCATGAGAAAACTGCTTATAACCTTAACGGTCCTGGGCTTGATTTCTGCTTTTGCCTTGGCCTTCGTCTATCAGTGGACTATGCCCAAAATTCTTCAACACCAGGAGGTCGGGAAGAAGGATGCGATCCTGACGGTCTTACCTGAGTCTGAGCAATATCAGGAAGTGCGCAAGGGAGATCTTACTTTTTACGAAGGGAATAAAAACGGAGAAGTGGCTATGGTCGCCAGTGGTGGAGGGTTCCAGGGCCAGATCGAAGTGATGATTGGGTTTAACCCGGCAGCAGGAAAAGTCTATTCGATTAAGGTTTTGAATCATCAAGAAACACCCGGGCTGGGTGCCTATATTACCGGTGGTAAATTTGAGAGTAATTTTGTTGATAAACCATTTGGCGAGTATAAGGTGGTTAAGCGACCGGTAAAAAGTGCTCATGAAGTAGAAGCAATTGCCGGAGCTACCATCTCATCCGAAAAAGTAGCCGAAATCGTGGAAAAGGCGATTAAGGAGATCAGGGAAGTATACGGGGGTGAAATCTGATGCAGCTATGGAATGATTTTAAAAATGGACTGTGGCAGGAAAATCCGATTTTCCGTCTGGTAATCGGATTATGTCCAACCCTGGCTGTTACCAATACAGCAATTAATGGACTGGCTATGGGGCTGGCCACCAGCTTTGTTTTGCTCGCATCGGAAATTGTAATCTCAACAATTAAAAAGCTGATCCCGAACGATGTGCGCATTCCCAGCTATATCCTGATTATTGCTACCTTTGTGACTTTTGTTGACTATTTCCTGAAGGCTTTTTTTCCGGCAGTAGCAGTCTCATTAAGCCTTTTTGTGCCTTTAATTGTGGTAAATTGCTTGATTTTAGGGAGACAGGAGGCTTTTGCCTCTAAAAACCCCGTACACCGCTCAATCGCTGATGCGCTGGGCATGGGGCTCGGTTTTACCTGGGTGCTCGTCCTGCTGAGTATCGTCCGGGAGTTATTAGGTATGGGGGCTGTTTTTGGCTTCCAGGTGTTGGGGGACTGGTATCAACCGATGATCATTATGATTTTGCCGGCCGGGGCTTTTATATCACTGGGAATCCTGGTCGGTATTATGAACTATATTGCCAGAAAAGGGGTGCGTAAATAATGGAGCAATTTACCCGGATTATCCTGCTATTTGTCAGCACGGTACTGGTAAATAACTTCGTCCTGATCAGATTTCTGGGGATCTGCCCCTTCCTGGGTATATCAAAACAGGTCGAAACTGCCTTTAGCATGGGACTGGCGACAACCTTTGTGATGACCCTGACCGGAGCAGCTACTTGGTTAATTAATACTTTTATTCTGGAAGCCTTGCAGCTGCCATTTTTACAGTATGTCTCTTTTATCATGGTAATTGCTTCGCTGGTCCAGTTTGTGGAGATGTTCATTAAAAAGACCAGTCCGGTTCTTTATAAAGCGCTGGGGATTTATCTGCCTTTAATTACAACTAACTGTGCTATTCTGGGGTTAGCGCTGTTAATTCCCCTGAACGGATATAACTTTATTGAAAGCATTGTTTTCGGTTTTAGTGCCGGTGTAGGGTTTACGTTGGCGATTGTATTATTGGCCGGTTTACGGGAAACCCTGGAGTTTGGAGATGTTCCCGAGGTATTAAAGGGTGTACCGATTACGCTGATCCTGGCCGGGATTATGGCGATGGCGTTTATGGGCTTCTCAGGATTAATTTCTATTTAATAAGACGGGGGTGAAAGCAATGGACTCTATCTATATTTACTCTCTGATCAGCATGGGTGGCCTGGGAGCCCTGTTGGCGGCCGGTCTGGGCTTTGCGGCAAAGACCTTTTACGTTGAACGGGATCAACGGATCAATCAGGTGGATGATGTTTTGCCCGGGGTTAACTGTGGAGCCTGTGGATATGCCGGCTGTAGTAGCTTTGCCGAAGCACTGGTAGCCGGTGATGCACCAATAAATGGTTGTCCGGTTGGTGGGGATAAATTAGCCCAACTGCTCGGTGAGATTATGGGCTCGACCGCGGTGGTAGGAGAGAAGAAGATCGCGCAGGTTTTATGTGCGGGCGGGAGGAAAGAGACCCGCCATCCCGCTGAGTACCGGGGCATCCAGAGCTGTCGGGCCGCCATGATGGTTAGCGGTGGAACCAAATCCTGTCAGTACGGCTGTCTGGGGCTGGGGGATTGTGTTACGGCCTGTCCCTTTGGGGCGATTATGATCAGTGATAACGGACTACCGGTGATTGACCCGGAAAAATGCACTGCTTGTAACAAGTGTGTTCTGGCCTGTCCGCGGGAAATAATTACCCTGGTTGCTCAGTCCAAGGAGAATCATATTCGCTGTTCTTCCTGTGACCCGGGCAAGGTTGTGCGTAAAATTTGTGAAGTCGGCTGTATCGGCTGTCGTTTATGTGTGAAAACCTGTCCGGTTGATGCTATTACGATGGAAAACAACCTGGCGGTGATTGACTATAGCAAATGTATCAACTGTGGGCTCTGTGCCGACAAGTGTCCGACCGGAGCAATTGAATTTAACGGCAGGCAGATTGCCGAGATTGAGATTACCGATAAGTGTGTAGGATGTACCCGCTGTGTCAAGGCCTGCCCGGTTGCGGCAATTAGCGGTGAGTTGAAATCACGCCATGTAATCGCGCAGGATAAATGTATCAAATGTGGAATTTGCTATGAGGCATGTAAGGTCAAGGGTGCAATTAGCGTGCAATATCTTGACTAAAGCTAAAAGTCCTGCAGCCCGGAATGGGCTGCAGTTTTTTATTTGACTAATTTCAGCAAAAATGGTAAACTGGATCCGGACATAAGTAATACAAAATATGGTTATTATCTGGCTAATTAGTACATAATAATTTAAAAGGCCCATACGAGATGGGAGGATCTCATATGGGCTGAGCGAGTGGTCCGCTTATCTTTTAAATATTTGGATTAACTCCCTTAAACAGATAAGCAGTATGCAAAATAGGGCTAAAGTTATCTGCATACTTACCACCTCCTTTCCAGGTATTGCAGGTAGAATGAGGATGGTGGACCACCGCCTAAAATTTATTTCACCTTAATTTAAGGTGGTTTTTTTTAGGTAGTTGCTGCCGGCTGTTCTTTATTATTTTCTGAAAAAGAAGCCTGTACCGGTAAGGACTTACGAGAAAACTAACTCAGGAGTTTTAAACTAGGGGTTATATTTTGAAGGATAAGTTGAAAAGGAAAAATTTAACAATAATCTCTATTTTTATAATACACTGAAATGGCATTTTAATCAAGTGAAAAATAGAAATATTTAATAATTTATAAAAAACAGGTCTAAATAACTATTTGTTAAGCGAGGTTTTTTTCCACATCAAGAATTTGCCCGGGTCACCGTAATTGAAGTAGACATAAGATATTGGAAGTGTTACAATTAAATCAATGGACCATGAAAATGGGTAAAATAAATTCTATTCCGTATACTTATTTGCACAGGAAGGAATAATATTTGATGAAGCGATTATGGAATTATTTAACCATTTATGATAAGGTCTTAATCATATCACTTATCATGATAAGTGGTATTTTTATGCTGACTCCCCTGGTCGGGCTTTTAAGTGAGCAGGACAGGGGAAATCAAGAAAAAGAGATTGTGATTCAGACCGGGGATGGTAGGGTCCAGCGAATTCTACTGGAAAACACCTTTCAGGAAGAAGCGCTCATAATCCCGGTAGAGGGACCGCTGGGGATTAGTTATATCGAAGCACATCAGGGAAGGGTCAGGATCAAAGAAGCACCACCTGCTGATCCGTTAAAGATCTGTGAGCATACCGGTTGGATCGAGCAGGCGGGACCGCCGATTATTTGTGTTCCCAATAAAATATCGGTCTGGATCGAGGATAAGGAGTCGGAGCTTGATGGGGTTTCCTGGTAGTTGGAAAAAATATACTGTAATGATTATTATTTTGATTGTCCTGGTGATTATTGCCGGGGGAGTCAGTTATTTTCGGAATGGCCGAGTAAAGTTTTTACTGTGGGACCGGAAGGGAATTTATTCACAGCAAGAATTTATGATGGATACAATTGTAACGGTTAAGATTGCCGATACAAAAAGTCGGTCCGAGCCGGCCCTTACTGAAACCTTTCACGAGATGAGGCGATGGGCCGATCGGTTGGACCGCTTTAAACCGACCAGTGAGATTAGCCGGATTAATCATAGTCAGGGTAAACCGGTCAAGGTAACAGCGGAAGTTATTTATTTATTAGAACAGGCCCGGGAGTATTCCCGGCTTAGTAAGCAGGCCTTTGACCCGACCATCGCCCCTTTGGTCGAACTCTGGGGTTTTGGGCAAGAAAAACAGCGGGTTCCGGAGGATGAAGAGATTAAGCAGTTGCTGGTTAAGACCGACTACCGGCGGTTAATCCTTGATCCGGGTGAGAATAGTGTGCTGCTTCCGGCCGGAATGTCGCTAGATCTGGGGGGGGCGGCCAAAGGATTTGTCGTTGATCAGGGGATTAAAAAACTGCTGGCCCTGGGGATTAAATCGGCTTATATTAATGCCGGAGGAACGATCAGGGTGATTGGGAATAAAGCCCCCGGACAGTGCTGGAGCATTGGGATCAGGAAACCGCAAATAGCTGAAGAAGGGAAGGGGTCGGACTATTACAATAACTATATTGTCAAGCTCAATCAGGGCAGTCTGGCCACATCCGGGGACTATGAACGTTATTTTATCGAAGAAGGGGTGCGCTATTCCCACCTCCTCGATCCCCGGACAGGCTATCCGGCCCGGGAGTTAAAATCGGCTACTATTTACGCTGAACAGGCCCTCTTAGCCGATATTTTATCGACGGCTGTCTTTGTCCTCGGTTGGCGGCAAGGCCAGGAGCTAATAAACAATCTGCCCGGAATTGAAGGTTTTTTGGTCCGGGATGGTTCAGTTTGGTCCAGTGAAGGTTTTACCGATTTAACAAAATAATAAATTTTCTGTTAAATTTTTCTGTTATTTTTTTTGTAATTAATAAAGGGAAATCGGGGGTAGATATTGAATTAATAAAGAGGGATTAGATTATAGTCATGAGGATGGATTTAATGGTAAAAACCCGGCAAATTGCAATTATTGGTTTGTTAGTTTCGATCGGACTGTTTTTACATTTGATCGAAGCGATGCTTCCGCTTAAGTTGATTATTCCCGGTGCTAAGCTTGGCCTGGCTAACATCGTAATTTTAATGGGTCTGGTTCTTTTCGGATTCCGGGGAGGCGGGTTAATCCTGCTCTTACGGATCTTACTTACTTCAATCCTGGCTGGAACCTTACTGACGATTAATTTTTATTTGAGTCTGGCTGGAGGGGTACTTAGTTTTGGGGTAATGTACTTCCTTTATACTTATTGGCGGGATCGATTTAGTCTGGTCGGGATCAGTGTGGCCGGAGCGGTTTCTCATAACCTGGGGCAATTGGTAACATCTTATCTGATTATTGATAATCCAGGGATATTTTATTATTGGCCTTATCTGGTATTATTGGCGATACCTACCGGGATCAGTGTAGGACTGGTTAGCTATTTTTCTCTCAGTTACCTGCCGACTGAGCTTAGTAAAGGGGGGTAAGGATGTCAAAAATAATTCTGGCTTCAAACTCACCCCGGCGTGAAAAACTGTTAAAGCAATTAGGATTGAGCTTTACCATCGTCCCCAGTAAAATTGATGAGAAGAGCTATGCTGATTTAGAGCCGGAAGTAATGGTTCAGGAACTGGCCGGTGCTAAAGCCCAAGAAGTTGCTGAATTAGTCGAAGAAACAGTGGTGATTGGTGCTGATACAATTGTGCTGGCTGAGCAACATATCCTGGGAAAACCACGCGATCAGGAAGAGGCCTTTCAGATGCTCTGGCGGTTGCAAGGCAAGAAACATCGTGTCTTAACGGGATTAGCTGTCTATGATACCAAAAGTGGTCGGCTCCTGGTCGATTATGACCGGGCCGAAGTCTATTTGCGTAAAATGGAGGAGCGGGAGATAACGGCCTATATCGGGACCGGTGAGCCGATGGATAAAGCTGGGGCCTACGCTATTCAGGGACTTGGTGGTATTTTTGTCGAGGGGCTGGTCGGATCTTATTATACAGTGGTCGGTCTACCGATACATAAATTGGTGCTTATGCTCAAAGAGTTTCAGATAAAGGTATTATAAATTTAGTGGAAAGAAAGGAGCAAGAAAAGGAATGAATGGGGTGGAATACAGGTTCACCATTAAGGAGTTGCCTGCCGAAGAACGCCCCCGCGAAAAATTATTGAAATATGGAGCTAAAAGATTATCTGATGCTGAATTACTGGCTCTAATCATTAGAATTGGTAATCGTAAAAGGACTGCTGTCGAATTATCTCAGGATATCCTTAATTATTTTGGGGGACTTAAATCATTTAATGACTTAAGTACGAAAGAGTTGTTGGTCATTAAAGGTGTAGGTACGGCTAAAGCGGTGCAAATTAAAGCGGCAGTAGAGTTGGGGAAGAGACAAGCTACCCTCAGCTCGGAAAAAAGGGGGGTTATTAGAACACCCGATGATGTTGCCCAGTTGCTAATGCCGGAACTACGTTTTCTGACCCAAGAGGTTTTTAAAATTATCCTGCTTGATATAAAAAATCAGATTATTACCAGAAAAACTATCAGTAAGGGGGGATTATCCAGTTCGATTGTCCATCCACGGGAAGTATTCAAAGAGGCGATAAGACATAGCAGTGCCGCCATTATTCTTGTTCATAATCATCCCAGTGGTATCCCTGAACCCAGTAAAGATGATATCGGAATAACCAGACGTTTGATCGAAGCAGGTAGGATTTTAGGGATCGATGTCCTCGATCACATTATAATTGGTGATGGTCGTTTTATTAGCATGAAGGAAAAGGGGATTATTTAATTCACTTTTAAATACAGGTAGAAAGGGGAATAGTTAGTCATGGCATTTAATTTTATTAGTGCGCCTTTTTCCCGGGATCTGGGGATAGACCTGGGAACTGCCAATATATTGGTATATGTAAAGGGAAAAGGGATTATCATTCGCGAACCTTCAGTAGTGGCTTTAAGGGAGAATAAGCAGGATGTTCTGGCAGTCGGTAATGAGGCCAAAAAAATGATTGGCCGTACACCGGGTAATATCGCTGCCGTTCGCCCGATGAAAGATGGGGTTATTGCTGATTTTGATGTCACCGAAGCGATGATCCGGTATTTTATTACCAAGGCTCATAAAAGGGCAAGACTGGTCAGGCCTCGCGTTATTGTCTGTGTTCCGTCCGGGGTAACGGAGGTGGAAAAAAGAGCGGTACTTGATGTTACTCAGAATGCCGGGGCCCGGGAAGCTTATTTGATTGAAGAACCGATGGCGGCGGCAATTGGCGCCGGTCTTCCGGTCCATGAACCTACCGGTAATATGATCGTGGATATTGGTGGGGGGACGACTGAAGTGGCTATTATCTCGCTGGGCGGCATTGTAAGCAGTCAGTCGATCCGGATCGGTGGCGATGAGATGGATGAAAGTATTATCCAGTTTATTAAAAGGAAATATAAACTGATGATTGGGGAAAGGACCGCTGAAGAGATCAAACTAGAGATTGGTTCAGCAATTGAGGATGAAGGAGAAATGACCAAAGAAATAAGGGGGAGAGATTTAGTCAGCGGATTACCGAAGACACTGGAGATAACAGCCAGTGAGATCCGGGAGGCTTTACAGGAACCGGTGAAGAGTATTGTTGAAGCGGTTAGAGCCACGCTGGAGAAAACCCCGCCGGAACTATCAGCCGATGTAATGGATCGCGGGATTATCATGACCGGGGGTGGTGCCCTGTTAAAGGGGATCGACCGCTTATTGATCAAAGAAACCCAGATGCCGGTTCATCTGGCCGACGGACCGCTGGACTGTGTAGTTAGAGGTACCGGAATAGCCCTGGAAGAAATAAAGTCATTAAAGAGAGTGCTGGTTGCTTCGAAGAAAATCTCCTAAGAAGGGAGGAACTCTTTTGTGGCCTTTTAATAAAACAACGGTTTTTATTTCTTTGCTGGTGGTCTTACTGGTTGCCGGACTGGGTATTATTTCTGTTTCCGAGATGGATATCCCTTATCTGGGTTGGGTTGAAAAGGGTTTATACAATCTTTTCAGTCCGGTAATTAAATATTCAACTGTCTTTTATAACTCATTAAGGGATTACTGGATCGGAGTAGTGAATATCGATCAAGTGCTCAGTGAAAATGAATCTTTACGGCAGCGAATTGCCGAACTGGAAAGTGAGAAACTAATCCATAGCTATCAAGCAGCTGAAAATGAAAGATTGAGAGATTTATTGGCTTTTAAGAAACTGGTGCCGTTTAAAACGATTGGGGCCCGGGTAATCGGCTACAGCACTTCCCCCTGGCAGAATAAGATTATTATCAATCGGGGCAAGGGAGACGGTATTAGCGAAAAAATGCCGGTTATAAGCTATAACGGGTGTTTGATCGGGCGGGTAGATTATGTAGGAGCCGGTTCGGCCCAGATAACTTTAGTTAATAATCATGATTTTGTGGTGGGTGGTATCGTTCAAAGAGTAGACTCCCGGGCAATTGGTCTGGTCAAAGGAGTAGTCGATCAGTACCACATTAATATCATGGACAGCATTTCCTGGAATACGGAAAGCCGGGAGGGAGATATTGTCAGCGGAGACATCATTGTAACTTCCGGTTTATCAGACAGCTATCCCCGGGGTCTGCCGATCGGTAAGGTGATCAGTGTTCAAAAGGATAACTATGGAATTTCGCAGATTGCCGAAATTGAACTTTTTAAGGGTTTAAAAACAATTGAAGAGGTATTGGTGATTACCGAATTTTAAATAAAAGGAGGGGATATCTTGCGGAAAGCGATTTACATATTAGTTTTAATTGTTTTTCTGGTTTTACAGGTAATCTTGCCCCCTTCTTTTCTGTTTTTTGGAAAACCTGATTTATTACTGATTTTGACCGTAATAACCGGATTGCTTTGGGGTACTAAAGCTGGCGCCGGCCTCGGTCTGGCTGCCGGACTTATGCAGGATTTATTTATGGGCGGGATACCGGGGATCTATACCTTAACCAAATTAATTAACGGGGTTTTGGCCGGTTTAGTTGAGGGAAATATTTTTAAGGAAAGGGTATTGCTCCCGGCATTGCTCGTCTTTATTTCCACCTTTATCCATGAGATCCTGGTCATTATCCTTTCGGAAAACCTGATTTTTAATGTTAATATCTTGCTGGCGAGCAGGGATTTAATTTTACCGTTAGCCTTAGTTAACGGTCTTGTGGGAATTATCATATATTATCTTTTTATTAAGCTGGATCGCCCTGAGGGCAGTTATTATGGATAGGCGGATTGTCATCTTTAAAATTTTGATTATTGCGGTATTTGTGGTATTGATTATCCAGGCGGCCTATTTACAGCTGATCAAGGGGGAATACTATTACCAACTGTCCGAAGGAAATCGGATTTCCTTAAGACCAATTAGTGCCCCCCGGGGCAAGATGATCGATCGTCAAGGGAATATCCTCGTTAACAATAAGCTCTCTCATAATCTTTATCTCTTACCTAATGAAATTTCAATTGAGCATACCCCGCAAAGTTTATTGGAAAAATTGAGTGGATTAACCGGGATTGACTTAGCAACTATGCAGAAAAACTTCTTGATGGGGGAGCAGCAGCGTTCAGCGGCAGTTATTTTAAAACGAAATATTCCCCTGGAAATAAAGGTTATTGTCGAAGAAAATAGCGATGAACTTCCCGGTGTTCTGGTCAAAGACTCTACGATCCGGGACTATGTTTATGGTGAACTGGCCCCACATAGTATTGGTTATGTTGGTGAGATTAGTCTTAATGATTTGCAGCAATTTAACGAACTGGGTTATGACTATAAAGGTGGCGATGTTGTCGGTATAACCGGACTGGAAAGGGAATATGAATTTCATCTCAAGGGTAGGAGCGGATTAGAACGGTTGGAAGTCAACAGCCGGGGCGAAAAGATCAATTCCCTCGGGATCAAACCACCGCTTCCCGGCCATAACCTGATCTTGAATCTTGATATGGAACTACAGCACTATGTTGAGTGTCTTTTACAGGAGCAGTTTAATTATTTGCGGGAATATGCTGAAAACGACCCGGAACTCCATACCCCGGAAGGAGTTGCTGCTATAGTGCTCGATCCAAACAGTGGTGCTGTGTTAGCGATGGCAAATATACCGGGCTTTAATTTAAATGACTTTGCCGGAGGCATCTCTCAGGATCGCTATAATCAACTACTCTATGATCCCCTGGAACCACTCTGGAATGACCCGATTAAAGCTGAAGTCCCGCCAGGCTCTATTTTCAAACTGGTTACCGGGACAGCGGCGGTAGAATACCTGGGAATAAAAGCGGAGACGGAATTTATTGATGACTCCGGGAAATATTATCTGCCAAATTGGTCCCGTCCCTTTCGAAACTGGCATAAAAAAGGAGAGGGAAAGTTAGATTTTGTTAAGTCGATCGCCCGTTCCAATAACATCGTTTTTTACGATTTGGGTTACCGGCTTTATTTAAAATATCAGGGGGAGAAACTGGCTGAAACGGCTCGGGAATATGGGTTGGGTCAGCAGACCGGGATTGATCTCCCGCGGGAAGTTGCCGGGCTGGTTCCTGATGGTGACTGGAAGTGGGAGACCCGCGGGGAGGGATGGTACCCGGGAGACTCGGTTAATCTCTCGATTGGTCAGGGTGATTTGCAGACTACTCCGATTCAATTGATTAACATAGTCAGTGCAATTGCCAATGGTGGTAAATTATACCGCCCCTTTCTGGTTGATCAGATTGTCAATGCTGCCGGGGAGATTGTCGTTGATTATAAACCCCGGCTGAATAGGGTACTACCATTTCGGGACAGCACTCTCGCCATCTTAAGAGAAGGAATGTATCAGGCAACCAATAGCAGTTATGGAACTGCCGGCAAACAGTTTAAGGATTTCCCGATTAAGGTTGCCGGTAAGACCGGAACAGCCCAGACCGGGACCAGTCGCCCTAACCACGGTTTTTTTGTGGGCTATGCCCCTTATCAGGAGCCGGAAATAGCGGTCCTCGTTTTTTTAGAAAAGGGAAATTCTAGTGCTTATACCCTCCCGATTGCCGCCAATATTTTTCGCAAATACTTTGGGTTGGAGAGTCTGGAGGGTGAAGAAGAGACGGAACTCGCTCCGTCGCCCGAGGGAGCTGAGCTAAATTCTGAAAATCAGGGAAACCTGCTTTTTCAGTTCCTTTACGAGGTTTTTTCTAATGATGAGTAGCAGGATTTTTACTAGTTTTACCGAAGATATACTAAAGAGTAAGCAGAGTAAAAGAGGGGTTATGATCATGAGAGATGCCATATCTTTACGGGTAAGTTCGAAGGGAGTAATCATTACCCTTGATCCGGAGCGGGATTTTTCCGATATAAAGAGTTCACTAAACCGCTATGTAGGTGAAGCCGGTGATTTTTTTGCCGGGGTTAATCTTTTTGTTAACCTGAATGGCTATAACTGCCTGTTGGAAGATATGCAAGAGCTCATTAGCGGTCTGTCCCGCTTTGAAAAAATTGAAAATATTTATTTTATCAATGAAAAAGAAAATACTAAATACCGGACAACAGATACTATTCTGCTCAACCGGACGATCCGTTCCGGCCAGCGGATAAAATTCCCCACCAATATTGTGATCATTGGGGATATAAATCCCGGGGCGGAAGTAATTGCCGGGGGGGATATTATTGTACTGGGTAAACTGCGGGGAGTAGTTCATGCCGGTGCCCAGGGTTCGATTAAGGCCAGGGTAGTAGCCCTGGTTTTACAACCGACTCAGTTGCGGATCGGTAATATTATCTCCCGTCCTCCCGATGATAGTGGCTTAAGCGAGCCGCTTAGACCGGAACGGGCTTATGTGAAAGATGGTGCAATCATTGTTGAGGAGATGAAATTATAAATAGCAGATAAAAGGAGGAAGCTGAATGGCTGGTAAGGTAATTGTTATTACTTCGGGAAAGGGTGGTGTAGGCAAAACTACCACAACTGCCAATATAGGGACAGCTCTCGCTCTGATGGATAAGAGGGTTTGTTTAATAGATGCTGATATTGGTCTTAGAAATCTTGATGTGGTTATGGGTCTTGAAAATAGGATTGTTTATGATATTGTTGATGTAGTGGAAGGGAATTGCCGCCTGGAACAGGCTTTGATCCGGGATAAACGGAATAGCAGTCTATTCCTGCTCCCGGCTGCCCAGACCAGGGATAAGACTGCTGTTACTCCCTATCAGATGCAGGAGCTTACCGAAAGTCTGAAAGAAGAGATGGATTATGTGCTGGTTGATTCACCGGCCGGGATTGAACAGGGTTTTAAAAATGCCATCTCCGGAGCAGAGCGGGCGATCATAGTGACTACTCCCGAGGTTTCGGCGATCAGGGATGCCGACCGGATTATCGGACTGCTGGAGACTGAAGGCTTAAAGAACCCGGAAGTTATCATTAACCGGATTAGACAGAATATGGTTGATAAAGGCGATATGATGGGAATTGACGATATGATTGAAATCCTGGCGATCAATCTGCTGGGTGTTGTTCCTGAAGATGAGAATATTGTGATTTCCACCAATCGGGGAGAGCCAATAGTTCTAAAAGCAGATAAATCAAGAGCCGGACTAGCTTTTCAAAATATTGCTCGTCGGATCGATGGGGAAGAACTCCCGCTAATGTCGCTGGAAAGAGATACATTGATTAATAAATTAAAGCGGATAGTAGGTTTGTCGTAAGGAGGGGGTTATAATCGGTATATTGTCCAAATTAGGTTTTAAGACTGAAGCTGCTGAGCCCAGCAAAAATATAGCCAAAGAGCGCCTGCAGTTTATTTTGATTCAAGATCGGATCAAATTATCACCCGGGGAAATGGATTTACTGAAAAAGGAATTACTTGATGTTTTGGCTAAATATATCAATGTTGATGAGAAAAATATTAGAATGGATATTGACCGACATGACGGAATGATGGCCCTGGTTGCTAATTTTCCAATTAAAAGATCAGGATAAGAGGGATTATTTGAATGCAATGGAACCGGAAATTAATCAATAATTTAAATTGGTATATCCCCCTATCGGTTTTACTGTTAATCATAATTGGGATGATCGCAATCAGTAGTGCGGTTGAAATAAATAAAGTTGATTCAAATGGGATGATTGCGCTGCAACGCCAGGTTGTAGCGGTAATGCTGGGAATAATCCTGATTATTGCCAACCTGTTTTTTGATTACCGGGTTTTTAAGTATTATTCCGATATAATCTTTCTCAGTACTGCCGGCATATTAGTCGTCATCCTGGTTATTGGTCGGACTTCTTCCGGCTGGATCAACCTGGGTTTGATTAATTTTCAACCGTCTGAACTGGCCAAGATTGTGTTGATCCTGGTGCTGGCCGGGGTTATTGATGATAATCAGGATGAGCTACAGTATTTAATCGGCTTTTTCAAACCGATTACCTATGCGCTAATTCCCTTTGTTTTGGTCTTATTACAAAATGATCTGGGAACATCGCTGGTCTTCCTGGCCATCTTAATTGGGATGCTTTTCGCCGGGGGGGCCAACGTTCGATTTATGCTGCTCATTTTCGGGGGTGGTCTGTTAGTGATTATTGCCTTTATTGTCTGTCATTTCTGGTTTGATACCCCTCTTTTTTTCCTGAAGGAATATCAGCTTAATCGTTTAGTTGTCTTCATTAATCCGGGAGTAGACCCAATTGGGATCGGCTATAATCTAATCCAGTCAAAGATTGCCCTGGGCTCTGGTCAGCTGATCGGGAAGGGGCTTTTTGCCGGTACCCAGAACCAGCTCCATTTTTTGCCGGAAAAACACACCGATTTTATTTTCTCGGTGATCGGAGAGGAGTTTGGTTTTCTGGGTGTTGTCCTAGTAATTCTTATTTACTTATTGCTGTTATGGCAGATGCTAAATGTGGCCAGAAAAGCCCGGGATAATTACGGCCGTTTAGTTGTGATTGGGATCAGCTCAATGTTCTTTTTTCATATCTTCGAAAATATCGGGATGACGATGGGTTTAATGCCGATCACCGGACTACCGTTACCTTTCATTAGCTATGGAGGTAATTCGATGATTTCATCCTTACTGGCGATTGGATTGGTAATTAATATCAATATTCGCCGCAAGAAAATCTTATTTTAACGGTGGAAAAGTTATATTTTCACCCTTCCCGCAATATATAATAGGGAGGGAGGGGTTTAAATGGGGTTTCCAGCTTTTGAACTTAAGGTTAACCCCCTTTTTTTATTAGTATTTCTGGTCTTTGCTTGGGCCGGGTTGTTTGCTCAGGCCGTAGTTGCTTTTAGTCTGGTTTTTTTACATGAATTGGTTCATTGGTTAGTAGCCGCGAGAGCAGGTTACCGGGTGCGCAAGATCGAGCTCTTCCCGTTTGGTGGAATGGCCGAATATGATGGACTCCTGGAGATGGAACCCGGTCAGGAAATAAAAGTCGCTCTGGTGGGGCCTCTGTTTAACCTGGTTCTGGCTCTGCTTTTTTATTTGTTGATTTCCCGGGGATTAATTATTAAGCACCAAATCGTTGACCTTCTCTATGAATATAATCTGCTGATCGGTTGTTTTAATCTGCTTCCTGCTTTACCGTTGGACGGCGGTAGGATTTTAAGGGCCCTGCTGGTTCAAAGATTAGGCTTTCAAAGAGGAAGTATTCAGGCAGTGCGCATTGCGAAAACTCTGGCGGTAATTGGTGGAATTATCGGGGTGATTGTTTTAGTGTTAAATCGCTCCAATATCTGGTTTGTTTTCATGGCCTTTTTTGTTTATGGGGCCGCAAGTCAGGAGAGAAAACAGCTAATTTTTTACTTGCTCAGTTATTTAACCCACCGGAGGGAGTTTGTCCGGGAGCTAAGGGTCAAAGAAATAGATGCACATATCGTTAAAGATGACTTATCCTTAAAGGAAGTACTCTATTCGATCAACCCGGGCCGTTATAATCTTTTTTTTGCCCTGGACCAACGCTTTCAACTGACCGGTATTTTAACTGAATCCCAGTTGATTACATCCTTTTTCGCTCAGAGTGAGCGGGAATTATCAGTATCCGACCTTATTTATTAATGATTTTTATATTTTATGAAATGCTAGTATATAGAGGTGATCAAAGTTGGAACTTGCCGTAAAATTGGAAAAGATCCTGTACCGGGTAAGCAGTCCGGCCCGATATATGGGTAATGAATGGAATTCAATTCAAAAGGAGTGGGATTCAAAAAAAACCAGGGTGCTCTTGGCCTTCCCCGATCTGTACGAAATTGGCATGTCACACCTGGGTTTAAAGATTCTTTATCATCTCTTAAATCGAGAAGATGATCTGTTGGCTGAACGCTGTTATTCCCCCTGGCTCGACCTGGAAAAACTGTTGCGCACCGAGGATCTACCCCTCTTTTCCCTGGAAAGTAAACGCCCGGTCAGCGATTTTGATCTATTCGGCTTTACTTTGCAGTATGAAATGAGTTATACCAATATCATCAATATGCTGGATCTGGCCGGACTACCCCTGTACAGCAAGGACCGCAATCAGGAACATCCACTGGTTATTGCCGGAGGCTCGACTGTCTTTAATCCTGAACCACTAGCTCCTTTTATTGACCTCTTTTTTATCGGTGAAGCTGAAGAAGGGATTGTTCAATTGGTCAGGCACTACCGAGAGCTAAGGGATGCAGGACTTGACCGGAAGGAGCTCCTACCGCAGTTAAATCAGTTGGCCGGAGTCTATGTCCCTGCTTTGTACCGGGTGGATTACCGGCATAACCATAAAATTAAAGCAATAACCCCGATCAAGCCAGCGATTAAAGCTAAAATAAAAAGGGTGGTTGTTTCCAATCTGGATCAGGCCTTTTATCCGACTGATTTTATTGTCCCTTTTGTTAATATTGTTCATGATCGGGCGGTGATTGAAGTGGCTCGTGGTTGCAGCAGGGGCTGCCGCTTCTGTGCTGCCGGGATCAGTTACCGACCGGTCAGAGAGAGGAAACAGGAGACGATAGTTGCCCTGGCTGATCAGATTCTGGCCAGTACCGGTTATGAGGAGCTTTCCTTAACCTCGTTAAGTACTGCTGATTATAGCGGTATCGCCGAACTGCTGAAGACCCTTTCCCGGCGTTATCAGGATAAACGGGTCAGCATTTCCCTATCATCGTTAAGAGTGGATGAATTTTCGGTTAGTTTAGCTAAAGAGGTACAGCGGGTCAGAAAATCGGGTTTAACCTTTGCCCCGGAAGCCGGAACACAGCGGCTAAGGGATATAATCAATAAGGGTGTAAGTGAAGAAGACCTTTATGCTGCAGTCCGGGCATCTTTTGCCGAGGGTTGGTCGACGATTAAACTTTATTTTATGATCGGTTTGCCCGGTGAGAGGGAGGAGGATCTACAGGGGATTGTAGATCTGGCCAAAAGGGTCCTGGCGATTGGACAGACAGTAAGAAAGCAGCGGAAAGTAAAAATGAAGAAGATCAAGATTAATATTAGTGTTTCAACCTTTATTCCCAAACCGTTTACTCCCTTTCAGTGGGTGGAGATGGTGGGTATCGAGCAGATTAAGGAGAAACAGGATTTTTTGCGGAGTAAGCTCCGAGGACATGGCTTAAGTCTGAACTGGAATGATCCTCGACTCAGTATGTTGGAAGGGGTTTTTTCCCGTGGTGATCGTCGCTTAGCTGCCGTGTTGGAGCGGGCCTGGGAAAAAGGTTGTCGTTTTGACGGCTGGAATGAACACTTTTCCTTTTCCGACT
>JAKSCG010000168.1 GCA_022360715.1 Halanaerobiales bacterium | reverse complement strand
CTGCCAGAACATAACAAAGCGATTAATAAACTCTATCAGAAATGGGTTCGGTCGAGAAACTAAGGATAGATAAAAAAACAAAATTTTTTAATTATAGAGGGATATGTAGAATTATAAAGAAGTAATATAATGAATGAATTTGGAAACATTTCTAAATTTTTTTTTTGGAGGAAGTACCGATGATTGTCCATAGGAATTCTCCTTATTTTTAGTGATTTGGACAAAGACTATCCTGATCCTAATTATAAGGAGTTTTTCCTATATAAGCACAACAAGAATGCAAGAATTTCTCATGTATTTTAGATGACACGGATATCATTTCAAACCTACAAAATACAGCAAGCAGAAGCAATATGTCCTGATGCCATATGGGATTACCGCTTTGGAGGAAGAAATATCGGAAATATGTGGCATTCATAATGATTTGTTCGTTTAACCCTGGGCGAAAAAACTGTTATCACGGAAGGGCTTTTATGTTATACCTTGCAGATAACGAGTCCCGCTTATCTTTTCTGCATCAGGAAGTCCGAAATTTATATTCCGATATTATACTGCAATGAAATCTATAGATAAGGATTGTTGCTATGAACTATCAAAAAAGTAAAGTAATTGATAAGGTGAAAGCAGCTGTTTGGGCAATTCAGCTAGCTTGGAAAATCGATAAAAGGATATTAGTTTTCTGGTTTGGTATCAGTATTTTCCTTTCTATTATCCCGGCTTTAATTTTGCTGAGCAATAGGCACATTATCTCCCACATAACAAGCTATATTTCTACAGGCCAAGGGGATATATTAGATATTGTTCCCAGTTTTATTCTGCTTGGGGGATTATTGATTCTGTTTGGGTTATCTAAGAGGCTCAATAGCGACTTTCTGTATATGGTGATGTATGACTCATACTATCTCGGTTTTCAGGAATTAATTATTGACAAAATGCAGAAAATCGATCTGCAAATCCTTTTTGATAAAGACACAAGAGATGAATATATTGCTGTGATCAGTAGGGCAGGCTCCTTGACCGATTTTATCAGTGCAATGTGTACATTGGCAGCAAAGTGTGCCTCTATGGTCTCGCTATTGGTTGTTGCCTTTAATTATTCAACAGTTATATTCATTATTTCTATTTTGTTTATTCTTGTATCATTAATCGTAAATGCCAAATTCGTAGAAAAAGTCAGGCTCAATATGGCTCGTATCAGAGAAAATGAACGGATGCTGAAATACTATGGATCTCTCCCGTTAGATTTAGGCATTGCAAAAGAGATTCGCATTTTCGATACAAAAAACGACATAATAGACCAGTGGACAAGAGCTTACCATAAAGTTTGCGAGCAACAAAAAGGCCGCTTCTTGGGTGAAAATATAAGAGCTCTTGTCAGTGGAGTCGGATATTACCTTTTCTCACTCATTGTCATTTTACATGCAGTAAACCAGGTGGCTTATTATGGAATGACAACCGATATATTTTTGTTGCTTTTCATGCTATGCCAAAATGTATCCACAGCTTTGGCGAATATGATTAGCAGCATAGGGGCGATGGATTATGGATTGTTTTCTTTAGAAAGGCAGCTGCGTTTTTTGCAATCTGTCGCTGAAATTCCTGCCGGCCCACCGCTTTTGCCCAGCTCTGTTGCTACCACTCGTATTTTTGAAATGCAGGATGTGAGCTTTGCCTATAAACCGGGTGTTTTGGTGCTGAAAGATATTAACCTGCAAATCCATCAAGGTGAGATTATCGCCCTTGTCGGACATAACGGTAGCGGTAAAAGCACCTTAATCAAGTTGTTAATCGGACAGTACAGACCTGGCAAAGGTACCATCCGGTTTCTGGGACACCCTTATGAAGAATACGGATATGATTACCTGAAAAACCAGATTGGTGTTTTTTTTCAAAAACACTATCAGTTCCATGCAAGTATACACCATAATGTCGGCTTTGGAGATATCTCGAGAATAGATGATCTGGCTTCCATAGAAGACGCCTTGATAAAAGGAGGAGCAAAATCCATCGTTGATCGGTTACCATACGGAATGGAAAGCTGGTTAGGACGTGATGTTGATGAAAATGGTGTTGTATTATCCGGTGGAGAAAAGCAAAGAATTGCCGTTGCCAGAACGCATATGAGCTGTAAAGATGTCATTATATTCGATGAACCCGCATCTGCTTTAGACCCTATTGCAGAAATGGAACAATTTTATAACATAAAAAACAAAATTAAAGGAAAAACAGCAATCCTAATCAGCCATCGAATCGGATTTGCCCGCTTGGCAGATCGAATAATCGTGCTTGACAAGGGTCGCATTGTTGAAAACGGAAGACATGAGGAATTGATTGATCAAAATGGGCTATATTCTTATCTGTTTAAGCAGCAAGCCAAATGGTATAAAAAGTGAGGTCTGCATATGGATAATGTTAAAATCGTCTTTAAAGCCTTAAGAATTAGCTTTAAGACAAAATTAAAAGCATCGATTTTAGTCGATTTAATCGGTATTTGTTTTGCCTTAGTTCCCATATTAAACGCATATATATTAAGTGTAGTTACTGATAAAGTCCAAAGCGTATCACAAGGGAATCTGAATCAGATGAAAACCATGTTGTTATTCATTGTTTTGTTGATCGCTTTATATATTGGCAGTACGGTTTTTAGATATATTCAAAATTACATTAAGTCTAAGGACAACATGAAAATTCAGGAATATATCAAGCAAAACGTAATCAACTGCGCATGCAGTGTGGAGTATCGATATATTGATAATTACGATAATTTCAGGAATAAACTTATCTTTACCGATCAGCAAAGCGGACGGCGGGTTGCCAATAGTGTTCAGGTGATATTTAGTTGTATTAATAATATTATCGCATTTATTAGTGTGACAATTGCGTTATCCATTGTGAACGGATGGATTGTGTTATTTCTCTTGCTTACTAGTGTTCCGGCGGCATACTTGGCTTATAAACAAAAGGATGAGCTCTATCGGAAGAATATTAAATGGATGAAAGAGGGCGCAATGGTTATCCATTATTATGGAATGTGTATCAGCGATCAGTCGTTAAGCGAGGTCAGGCATCTGCATATTGTTAATTTTTTGAAAGCTAGGTGGAAAGAAATAGCTGGTAAATATATTTATAAAAAGAATAAACTCACTAAAAAGCATGTCATCTATAATTCGATTGCTGACATTCTTAGGAATGCTGTGTTTGCCATTGTACTATTTGTTGCCGCAGTTGAAATATATAAAAACCCTATCATTGGCATTGGGATATTTATGCTGGTGTTAAACCTTGCAAGCACTTTCCAAACCGCTACTACAAACTTGTTAGTTGGTTTTTTGCAAATTGCCGATGATGTGCATTACATGAAAGAATTTTTCAGCCTGGAAGAAATGGTAGAAAGAAAAGAAGAAGGTCCGCCAGCAGACTTTACCAAAGCGGATATTGCTTATGAAAGAGTATCTTTTACCTACCCAAATACCAACGAGCCCGTATTAAAAAATATTAATGTACAAATAAAGGATGGGGAAACCATAGCGATTGTGGGAGAAAACGGGTCGGGAAAAACAACTTTTATTAATCTGTTGTGTGGTTTTTACCAGCCGGATAACGGAAAAATAACCATTGATGGTAGGGATATATTTGACAATATTAATCAAACCAGGCGTTCAATTTCTGCTGTTTTTCAAAATTTCGGGCGGTATGATACTTCAATACGCAAGAATATAACCATTTCTGATCAAGATAGGATATATTCCGATGAGGAATTGAATCAATTCGTCAAGCAGGTGGGGCTTGACGAACTAATAGCCGAACTGCCTAACGGGCTGGACGAAGAATTGGGAATGCTTAGTTCCAATACCCATGACCTTTCCGGTGGTCAGTGGCAAAAGATAGCATTAGCCCGAACATTGTTTCGAACTAAAGCAAAGATTATGATTCTTGATGAACCAACAGCATCCTTGGACCCAATTGCTGAGGCAAGATTATACGAAAACTTTTCCAGAATGACAAGTGGCAAAACGACATTGCTGATCTCGCATCGATTGGGGATTACTGCTCATGTAGATAGAATCCTTGTCTTTAAAGACGGGGAAATCATTGAAGATGGGAACCATAGAGAGCTGATGAAATTGAACAAAGAATATGCCAGGCTATACCGCTCACAATCGCAGTGGTACACAGAAAATCTAGAAAACAGTGAGATGCTTAATGTCGTTTGTGATCAGGCTATTTGTGAACCGACAGACGAAAGTGTTAATCGCGTGGCAACTTAATATACGAAAGCAAGAGAAAGATTTGGACGGGATACTCAATCACAAAACAAAAAAAGGCCATGAGGCCTGATATAAAAATGGTGCTGAAGGAGGGATTCGAACCCTCACGAACTTGCGTCCACATGACCCTGAATCATGCGCGTCTGCCAGTTCCGCCACTTCAGCACTTTGAGCGATAATATTTAATTTGAGGGTTATCCCTCTCGATCCTTTATATAGTATAATATGGATTGGCTTTTATGTCAATAGTTAGTTAGAAAAATATTGCTGAGTTGCTCGAGCAAAATAATGTAAAATAGTTACTTGACCTGGCTTTTTCTTTATTTTATGGTTATAATTATAGATAGAACTTTTATACTGAGGAATATTGCCTTCCGGTTCAGAATAATTTGATTAAAATCAGCTGTTTTTGCAGGATTTTAAATGTATATTAAAGAATATTATTTAAGGATAGTTCTATGGCAAAATAATATATTAACTGGAAGAGAAATTGGAGGGTTATTTATGCATGAAATACTGGAAAAGGATGTTTTAGCACCCGGGATTAAGAAGATAAAAGTTAAAGCTCCCCTTATTGCCAGCAAGACACAACCTGGTAATTTCATTATACTGCGGGTTAATGAAGAAGGAGAGAGGATCCCCTTGACTGTTGCCGATTATGAGCGAGACACGGGGATCATATCGATTATTTTCCAGGAAGTCGGGTATACGACCGAATTATTGGGAAGACTGGAGGTTGGAGACTTTATTCGGGATATTGTCGGCCCGCTCGGTCAGCATCTGGAACTGGAGGGTTTTAAGAAAGTAGTCTGTCTGGGCGGGGGTTCAGGAACTGCCCTTCTTTATCCCAAGGTAAAGGGGTTTTATGAGGCCGGGGCTGAGGTTATTGCGATTACCGGTGCCAGGAATAAAGAGCTGATTATTCTGGAGGATGAACTGGCTGAAGTCAGTGATAAATTATATGTGACGACTGATGATGGCAGTTATGGGCATCACGGTTTTGTTACCGATATATTAAAAGATGTGTTGGCCCAAGAAGAGGTGGACCTGGTGATAGCGATTGGCCCAGTACCAATGATGAAGGCTGTCGCTGAGCTAACCCGGCCCGATCATATCAAGACAATTGTCAGCCTGAATTCTTTAATGATCGATGGAACCGGTATGTGCGGTGGTTGTCGTGTCACCGTTGGTGGTAAGACCAAATTTACCTGTGTGGACGGACCGGCCTTTGACGGTCACCAGGTTGACTTTGACGGACTGATCAATCGATTAAATTACTACCATGGCGAAGAAGGACACTGCCAGCTGGAAAAAGAGGTGAATAAATAATGGCCTTGCAGAAGAAAAAAACACCGATGCGTAGCCAACGACCGGCTGAGCGGATCAATAATTTTAGTGAAGTCCCTTATGGTTATAATCAGGAAGAAGCCCTTCGGGAGGCCGAGCGGTGTTTGCATTGTGCGAAATCACCCTGTATTACCGGCTGTCCGGTCAGTGTTCCGATTCCGCAATTTATTAAAGCACTGAAAGAAGAGGGGGTAGCCAAGGCAAATCAGATCTTAAAGAGCAAGAATAATTTGCCGGCTATTTGTGGTCGGGTTTGTCCCCAGGAGAGTCAGTGTGAAAAGGTCTGTATTTTAGGGGTAAAGCATGAACCGGTGGCGATCGGTCGACTGGAGAGATATGTAGCTGATCAAATGCTTGAACAGGATGAGCAAGCAACTATTACTATGCAGGATAGCGGGAAAGAACGAGCGGCTCTCTCCGGAAAACGGGTCGCAGTTGTCGGCTCCGGTCCGGCCGGATTAACGGCCGCGGCCGATCTGGCCCGGGCGGGTTTTGCCGTGACTATTTTCGAAGCCTTACATGATACAGGTGGGGTGCTTCGCTACGGTATTCCGGAATTCCGACTACCGAAAAAAATACTGGATCAGGAAGTGGATTATATTAAGCAACTCGGGGTGGAGATCTGTGTTAATGCCGTAATTGGCAGATCAATTACTGTTGATGAACTATTTGAACAGGGTTATCAAGCGATCTTTATAGGGGCCGGAGCCGGTCTTCCCCGTTTTATGAATATTCCCGGTGAGGATTTGAACGGGGTTTATTCCGCTAATGAATTTTTAACCAGGGTTAATCTAATGAAGGCCTATAAATTTCCGCAATATAAGACCCCGGTCAAGATCGGCCAGACAGTGGTAGTAGTCGGCGCCGGAAATGTGGCCATGGATGCGGCCAGGACGGCCAAGCGGTTAGGAGCAGAAAAAGTTGTGATTGTCTACCGTCGTTCCGAACAGGAAATGCCGGCCCGGGATGAAGAGATCGAACATGCCCGGGAAGAGGGGATCATTTTTAAATTATTAAACAATCCGGTTGCATTATTTGGTAGTGACGGTCGGGTCACCAAAATGGAATGTATCCGAATGGAGTTGGGTCAGGAAGATGATTCCGGCCGGAGGCGACCAATCCCGGTGGAGGGTTCTAACTGGGTGATGGAGGTAGATACGGTTATTGTAGCGATCGGCCAATCGCCCAATCCGCTGTTAACGCAGAATACGGCGAGGCTGGCGACCCATTCTTGGGGTGGGATTATTGTTGATCAGAAACAGGCAACCAGCCGGGAGGGGGTTTTTGCCGGCGGAGATATTGTTACCGGTGCGGCTACAGTTATTGAGGCGATGGGAGCCGGTAAAAAAGCTGCTGAGAGTATCAAGGAATATTTGGAAAATAAGCAGGGAGGCTAAATTATGACCAAGATAATTGATGGAAAGGCGATTGCCGGACAGATTCGGGCAGAGCTGAAAAAGGAGGTAACCCATTTTAAAGAAGAGGGTCGTGAACCGGGTTTAACCGTTATTCTGGTGGGGGATAATTCTGCTTCACAGACTTATGTTAAATTCAAAGAACGGGCAGCGACTGAAATTGGAATCAGATCGGAAGTAATTAAAAAAACTGACGAGATTAGCCAGGAAGAACTACTGCAGATTATTGCCGGTTTGAATGCCGACCGGAAAGTGGACGGGATTCTGGTCCAGCTTCCCCTCCCGGCCCATATTGATCAAAAGGTAGTTCTTGAAGCGATCGATCCCGCTAAAGATGTTGATGGTTTCCACCCGATTAATACCGGCCGTTTATTTAGCGGACAGGACCAGGAAAGAAGATTTGAAGCCTGTACCCCGCTAGGGATTATTGAACTGCTGGAGCGAGAAGGGATTGAAATAAAGGGTAAAAAGGCGGTAGTAGTAGGACGGAGCAATATAGTCGGCAAACCGGTTGCCCATTTGCTGCTGGAAAGACATGCCACCGTCACGCTCTGTCATTCGCGCACCAAGGATTTGGCCCGGGAAACCCGGCAAGCTGATCTGTTAATTGCGGCGGTTGGTCGGGCCCAGTTTATCGCGGGAGATATGGTCAAAGAGGGAGCGGTGGTAATTGATGTAGGGATTAACCGGGTCGATGGTAAGCTGGTCGGGGACGTGGAATATGAAGGGGCCAAAGCAAGGGCCGGCTATATCACTCCCGTTCCCGGTGGAGTCGGTCCGATGACGATCGCCCTGCTGATGAAAAATACGCTCAAGGCCCGCAAAATTCATGGAGTATAGGAGCAATGGAGTCGGGGCCGATGGATGACAAAATATATACGATTAGCGAGCTAAGCGATTATCTCAATAATATGATGGCTGCTGACCCGATTTTACAGGACCTGTGGGTCAGGGGTGAGGTATCCAACTTTCACCACCATAATTCCGGTCATATGTATTTTACCTTGAAGGATAACCATAGCTGTATCAGTGCGATTATGTTTCGGGGTAACAACCGGTATTTGAAGTTTGAATTGGAAGAAGGAATGACGGTAAATGCCCACGGCTATGTGGGGATTTACCAACCCCGGGGCAACTATCAGTTTTATATTGACCAGCTTGAGCCGGCCGGCAAGGGAGCCCTCTATTTAGCCTTTGAACAATTAAAGCTGAAGCTGAGTCAGGAGGGCCTTTTTGCCGTTGAGCAAAAGAAAGCAATCCCCCTGTTACCTCAAAAGATCGGGGTAGTTACGTCCCCTACCGGGGCAGCGATCAGGGATATCCTGGCGGTAGCCCGGCGTCGTTTCCGGAATGTATCGATGCTAATAGTTCCTTCGCTGGTCCAGGGGGAGCAGGCCGCTTCGCAGATTGTCCGGGGAATCGAATACCTGAATCAACGGGCTGATATCGATTTGATTATTATTAGCCGGGGTGGGGGAACAATTGAAGACCTCTGGCCTTTTAATGAGGAGATGGTAGCTCGTTCGATTTTTTGTTCGCAAAAACCGATTATCAGTGGGGTCGGGCATGAAAGTGACTATACTATTGCCGATTTTGTCGCCGATTTAAGGGCGCCGACCCCTTCAGCCGCAGCGGAACTGGCCCTGTCTTCCCGACTGGAACTGGAGAAAAATTTGACCGGTATCTATAATCGGTTGGTTAACGCAATTCAGTTTCAGTTAGCAAACAGTCGGGGGAAACTGTCTGCACTGGCCGGAAGACGGGTTTTTTCAAATCCCCAGGAACTCCTGGCTACTCAGCTCCAGAATCTGGATGATTTGAGTAGGCGGCTGGAATTGACAATGGAGCGAACAATTAATAAGAAGCGGGAGAAGTTTATATTTTTGAATGGGAAGTTAGAAGGTTTAAGTCCCCTCAAGACCCTGAGCCGGGGATATACTATCACCAGTAAAACCGGTAACATCGTCAATAGTATTGCAGTGATTGAACAAGGGGATCTCTTAATAACCAGGGTTAGTGACGGGGAGATCCTGAGCAGGGTGGAAGGGAAAAGGGAGGATGAGCTTGATGGCTGAACAGAAACTAATATTTGAAGAAGCCCTGGACCGGCTGGAACGAATTGTCGAAGAGCTGGAGTCGGGGGGGTTATCATTGGAAAAAACCCTGGCTAAATTTACTGATGGGGTGAAATTAATACAGTTCTGTAACAAAGAATTAAATAAAGCCGAGCAGAGAATAGAGATGGTTTTAAGTGAAAACGGGGAATTTACCGAAATTGTTTCTTATCGGGAAGAGGAGGCACAGTAATTGGATAAAACCAAACAGATACTGGCTGATTATGCGGCCAGGATTGATGCTATTCTACAAGATATAATGAATATAGAAGAAAATGCGATCGCCGATACTTTAATATCTGCAATGAAATATAGTCTTTTTTCCGGGGGTAAACGGTTGCGCCCGATTTTAACTATTTTAGTGGCTGAGCTGCTGGAAGGAGAACTGGATAGTGCCGGAAAAGCCGGGGCGGCGATTGAATTGATCCATACATATTCCCTGATCCATGATGACCTGCCCAGTATGGATAATGATGACTACCGGCGGGGGAAGTTAACCAATCATAAGGTCTATGGGACCGGGATTGCCATCCTGGCCGGCGATAGTCTGCTTACCTATGCTTTTCATCTCTTGAGCCAGTTAAAGATTCCGGCGGAAAGGATTGTCAAACTGGTCGGATTGATTAGTGAAGGAGCCGGTTATAACGGGATAGTAGGTGGTCAGGTGCTGGACCTGGAAGCAGAAAATCGCGAGATCGGGTTGGAGTCTTTACAGGAAATCCATTTAGCGAAAACAGCCGCCCTGTTTCGGAGCGCCATCCTAGCCGGGGCCTTTTGTGCTGAACCGACGGAAAAGGAGCTTGCCGCTTTGGCAAGATTTTCTGAGCATTTTGGCTTGACCTTTCAGATTGTCGATGACCTCCTTGATGTAATTGGTGATGAACAAAAACTGGGCAAGAAAACCGGGAGCGATAAAGTTCTCAATAAAGCGACTTATCCCCAGTTGTTGGGGATTAACGGGGCCAGAGCAAGTGCAGAAAAATCAGCCGCTTTAGCCAAAGAATCCCTGGAGATATTCGGGTCAAAAGCAGCAATACTAAACGATCTGGCCGATTATATTATAAAAAGACAATCCTAATTGAAACTATGATCTGACCTGTGTTATAATAGAGGTCACAGATGGTGCAGTATTCTAGTCAATACTCCATTTCTGAAGGCGGGCCTAAAAATCCGTCACCGGCACATCGATGAAGTTCCTGGTGCCGGCTGCTGACGCCCAGTCGGGGGTCGGTGCTGGGAGTTAAGGGTTTGGGGCGATCCACAATGGCATGTGGGCGTTGACCCCTTTCCCGTGGAGGCTCTGTTTCTGACATTTTAACAGAAACAAGGGTGAACCTGTATTTGTTGCAAGATGGGTGCAGTGTAGCCTGCTTTGAGTGGTTCTGGGGACAGTAGTAATGTATATACACCATGGATCCGGGTGGTTATACCTCCTTCTGCTGGAAACCTGAACTGCAAAAGAAGCTAGGAAATGGGTATGTATTGTCAGGGAAATCTTCTAGACTGTCTGGGCAGACCAGGGTATAATTGGGATTAAAGTGTGGTCTAAGTGGTAATCCAGTCCTGTAGCCGGTAACGGTGCAGTCGGAGTACTAAAGGGAAACCGCCTGACTGGCGACAGCAGGTTATTCCGGGGGAAAACCTACTGGACCTAAGCCGCAATATTTACCTTTTATATCACCATCTGTTTTTAATGATATTTATTCCAAAAAAAGTTTGGGTAAAAAGGGTGAAATTATTGGATAATTTAAAGGGGAGCTTCTTGATTGCCCTGTTTACATTTTTCATAGCTATATTGGTTACACTAAGTTCACAGACCAGAATCGAATTTATTGCCCTGGAGCCATCTATTCTTATCCTGCTGGTGATTATCTTAATTGGAATTATCAGTGATATGGTGGGAGTAGCAGCAACCGTGGCTGACGAAAAAACCTTTAATTCGATGGCCGCCCGTAAGATTTACGGGGCTAAAATGGGTTTGTTTTTAGTAAAACGTGGCGATCGGGTTTCCAGTTTAATGTGTGATATCATCGGAGACATTTGCGGGACGGTTAGTGGGGCAACGGGAGCTGTGATCGTTTTGCGGATAGTGAGTCAGTGGGGTGGTTCCGAAACTATTGTCAGTTTAATTGTAATTGGATTGATTGCTGCCCTGACTGTCGGAGGAAAGGCCTTTTTTAAAACTTACGGACTGCGCAAAGCCGATCAGATTATCTTTTTTGTCGGAAAATTACTATCAGGATTTTCCTTACTTAAATATTACTTCTTTCAGAGGAAGAGGTGAAGAGTTATGATGGAGTTATTGGATCAAGTTAATACACCGGGTGATTTAAAAGCCTTTACATATAAGGAATTAGACCAGCTGGCCGGTGAACTGAGGAATTTTATTATTACAACGGTGGCGGATACCGGTGGTCATCTGGCTTCTAATCTGGGGGTAGTAGAACTTACCCTGGCCCTCCATTATCATTTGAATAGCCCCAAAGATAAAATTATCTGGGATGTGGGACATCAATGTTACCCCCATAAGATTTTGACCGGAAGGAAGGATAAATTCCATACAATCCGGCAATATGGTGGGTTGAGCGGTTTTCCCAAAAACAAAGAGAGTATTCACGATATTATCGAAACCGGTCACAGCAGTACTTCGATCTCTTCGGCGCTTGGACTGGTCCTGGCCAGAGATATCAAAAGAAGAAACGATAAAATCTATGCAGTAATTGGGGATGGGGCCCTGACCGCGGGAATGGCTTTTGAAGGATTAAACCATACCGGTCATCTTCAATCTAATTTAAAGGTAATTTTAAATGATAATGCAATGTCGATCTCACCTAATGTTGGCGCCTTATCACACTATTTATCCAATATTAGACTGGACCCGACGGTCAGTAAATTGAAGGAAGATATCGAATTTCTGATCAGTCGGATTCCCAAGATCGGGACAACTGTCGCTAACAGCATTGAACGGATCAAAGACGGGATTAAATATATTCTGATCTCCGGAATTTTATTTGAAGAGTTCGGCTTTACTTATGTCGGGCCGTTGGACGGACATAATATTGAGGAATTAGTCAGCAATTTTAGAAATGCCGACCGGATTGACGGACCGGTTTTGCTCCATGTGATCACCAAAAAAGGGAAGGGCTATAAACCGGCCGAGAAACAGCCCAGTAAATTCCACGGAGTTAGTCCCTTTGAAATCAAAAATGGGGAAAGCAAGAAAAACAACAAAGCCCTTACCTTTAGTGAGGTTTTTGGACATACAATGTGTAAGATCGGTGAGCTGGAGCAAAAGGTAGTCGGGATAACAGCGGCCATGCCGGAAGGGACCGGACTAAATATTTTTCAGGATAGATTTCCGGAGCGGGTTTTTGATGTCGGGATTGCGGAACAACATGGGGTAACGCTTGCGGCCGGTCTGGCCCGGGGTGGCTTGAAACCGGTAGTTACCCTTTACTCAACCTTTTTACAAAGGGCTTATGACCAGGTGGTCCATGATGTTTGTATTCAGAACCTACCGGTAACGATAGCGGTTGATCGCTGTGGAATTGTGGGTAATGACGGCGAGACCCACCAGGGGGTTTTTGATTTAGCCTTTTTACGGCCGATTCCCAATCTTGTAATTATGTCAGCCCGTGATGAAAAGTTGTTACAGCAGATGCTCTATACTGCTGTTAACAGTAATCGCCCGACGGTGGTAAGATACCCCAGAGGAGATAGTAGTGGTGTCGGACTCGAACAGACCATGACGGAAATTACCCTGGGTAGGGGTGAAGTCTTGCAAGAGGGTAAGGATTTACTGATTATCGCAGTTGGTTCGAGAGTTTATCCGGCTTTACGGGCAGCAGAACTGCTCAGTCAGCAAGGACTTGAAGTGGGGGTAATTGATCCCAGGTTTATTAAACCCCTTGATCAAGACCTCTTGCTGGAAAATATCAAGCGATATAAAAAGGTAATAAGTGTTGAAGAACACGTTTTGGCCGGGGGATTCGGCAGTGCGATATTGGAATTGATTAATAATTATAACCTGAAAGGTGTACAATTGAAACGGCTGGGCTTACCGGACCATTTTATCCCCCATGGGTCGCAAGCCAGAATGCGGGCTTTATATCAACTCGATGCTCAAGGGATCAAAAATGTCGCGCTCGAAATGATAACTGGCAAGGTGGAGATAGATCTATGGCCAAGAAGGAACGCCTAGATGTCTTGCTGGTAGAAAAAGGTTATTTTCCCAATCGGACTAAGGCCAAGAGTGCGGTTATGGCCGGGATAATCCTGGTTGATGGTGAATTAGTAGACAAAGCAGGGAGCCGGATACCGGTTGAGGCCAGTCTGGAAATTAAAGGGAATAATCTACCTTATGTTAGTCGGGGGGGAATGAAGCTGGCCAAAGCCTTGCAGGTTTTTAGCGTTGATCCGGCCGGCCAGGAAGTACTAGATATCGGTGCTTCCACCGGCGGTTTTACCGATTGCCTGCTTCAGCATGGGGCCAGTAAAGTTTTTGCGGTTGATGTTGGTTACGGACAACTGGCCTGGAAGTTAAGAAAAGACGAGCGGGTTGAGCTCTACGAAAGGACTAATTTTCGTTATTTAACTACTGAGGAACTACCGCATCAAGTAGCCCTGATTGTAATAGATGTTTCCTTTATTTCCCTGTCCTTAATCATTCCGAAGGCCCTTGATTTTTTATGGGCTAACGGGGAGATTATTGCCTTAATCAAACCTCAATTTGAAGCTGGCCCGGAACGGGTTGGTAAAAATGGACTGGTTAGTGAACAGAAGGTGCACATTGATATTTTAACCGAATTAAGCCTTTTTTTGGACGGAATCGGGTTAGAGTTAATCGATTTAGATTATTCTCCGCTCACCGGGGCCGGAAGCAAAAATATAGAATTTTTAATTCATTTAAAATATAGTAAAAATATTAAGCAGGATCATGATTTGTCCCGGTGGGAGCAAAAAATAGCGGAGACGGTCAGTTCTGCACACCTTGTCTTTGGAGGGGGTTGATTATATTCCAAATATCGGGTTAGTATTGAATCATCAGAAAAAAGGGGTTTTTACAGTTGTATCCAGGGTGATTAAATGGCTGGAAAGGGAAGGAATTTCGTATTTAATCGAAAAAGAGGCCGCAGATTTGTTCAACAATGATCAACTGGCCAGTTATGCTGAATTAAGGGAAAGGGTAGATCTGGTTATTGTCTTTGGCGGTGATGGCACCTTTTTACAGGCAGCCCACCATTTCTTTACGACTAATATCCCGTTATTGGGGGTAAATATCGGAAGATTGGGCTTTTTAACGGAGATAGAGACAAATGAACTGGAAACGGCTTTAATTCAGTTGCTGAACGGTAATTTCAAAATTGAGAAGCGCATGATTATAGTCGCCAAAGTAATTAGTAATGGTGTAAAGGTTTATCAAAGTCAGGCTTTAAATGATATAGTTCTTCACCGGGGTTCCAGCTCCAATATGCTGGGGATAGAATTATTTATTAATGATCAGATTGTCAACAGTTATCGGGCCGACGGATTAATTATCGCTACGCCAACCGGTTCTACCGCTTATTCTTTGTCTGCCGGCGGGCCGATCATTAATCCCAATATTAGAGCGATTATCCTTACTCCGATCTGTCCGCATACTCTTTATGTACGGCCAATGGTTATCGCTGATTACGAAAAGCTGAGGATTATTGTTACCGGTAATACTTCGATGAAACTCAATGCTGACGGTCGTTATGATTTTAATCTTTCTTCTAAGGATGAAATTTACCTGTCAGCCGCCAAAGAGGAACTATCAATAGTTAAACTACCGGAAAGAACCTTTTATACTATTTTACATAAAAAAATGCGGGTTGGTTTAGTCTAAAGGGGGATAAAAATGAGAAGTAAAAGACACCTGAAGATCATCAATATTATCAAAGACAATGATATTAGTACCCAAGATGAACTAGTGATGAAATTACGTCAGTCGGGAATCGCCATTACTCAGGCTACAATTTCCCGGGATATCAAAAAACTGGGTTTAATCAAAGTTCCGGACGGACACGGGGGATATAAATACTCTCCACCCACAGAACGGAGCAAAGGGGATGTGCTCAACTGGATGAAAAGGATGGTCCAGGATTTTGTTGTCGATATGGATTATAGTGAAAATATTATCGTATTAAACTCACTGCCCGGGACGGCGATGGGACTTGCTTCAGCTATTGATAATGTCGATTGGGAAGAGATAATTGGATCAGTCGCCGGTGATGATACAGTGCTGTTAATCATTAAACCAAAAGCCAAAGCAATAGATATCTTCAATCAATTACAGGATATGTTACTTTAAAATTTTCAGGAGGTTATTTAATCATGTTAGTTGATTTTCGCATCAAGAATTTTGCCCTAATTGATGAACTAACTATTAGTTTTCAAAACGGATTAACCGTTTTGACAGGAGAAACTGGTGCCGGAAAATCAATTATTATCGGGGCTCTGGAAATACTGCTCGGAGCACGGGCCAATAGTGATTTAATTAGAAGCGGAAAAGAAAATGCCTATATTGAAGCTGCTTTTGAACCGGAAAAGATTAAGCAGATCAATACTTATCTGGAAGAAGTCGGGATTGAAGTTGAGCCTTCCCTGGTCCTATTATCAAGAGAAATTCGGGAAAACGGGCGGAATAGGAATCGGATTAACGGTCAACTGGCCACAGCGGGGATGATTCGAGCGATCAGTAAATACCTGGTCGATATCCATGGCCAGCATGAACATCAACTCCTCTTAGACGCATCTTCCCACCTGAATTTGCTTGATGACTACCGGGGATGTAAAGAAGATGGCTTGCTGGAGCAAGTAGCCTCTTTATATCAAGAGATCAGCACGGTTAAAGAAAAGATCTCCCAGATTAAAATAGATGAATCTGCCAAAGCACGAAAAATGGATCTATTAAAATTCCAGATCGATGAGATTGAACAGGCTCAATTACAAGCAGGGGAAGAGGAAAGGGTTTATCAGGAATTCAAGCTGATGGCTAATCTGGAGGAGATCCATCAGACTACCGGAATGATCGCTAATCTCTTGACTGGAAATGACTATAATAATAGTGGTATTTTAGGCCAATTAGGGGTTTGTATGAAAAAAATGGACGGTCTAAAAGATTATGACCCGCAATTAAAACAGTTTTTTACAGGTCTGAGTGATGTTTATTATCAATTAGAAGAACTGGGTTTTAGCTTCCATAGTTATCTGGAAGGTCTGGAATTTAATCAGGAAAAACTGGATATGCTAGAAAAAAGGGTTAGTTTAATTAATGGGCTGCAGCGTAAATACGGGAAAACAATCGCCGATATCTTAGCATATAAAACAAAGATGAGTGAAGAACTGGCGGAACTGGAAGCACAGGAAAAGACCATCGCTGATTTAAATAAACAGCTGGAACAATTAAATCAGAATTATTATAAATATGCGCAGCAACTTTCCCAAATAAGACAAGAAAAAGCCCGAGAGTTGGAAGCGATGCTGGCGCGGGAACTGAAGGATTTGGCCATGCAGGACACTATTTTTACGATTGCATTTGAGGATAAGGAAGCCAGTTCCGACGGGATTGACCGGATTGAGTTTTTAATTTCAACTAATGCCGGTGAAGAAGTAAAACCACTGGCTAAGATAGCTTCCGGTGGTGAATTGTCAAGAATAATGCTGGCCCTTAAAACTATTATTGCCCATATTGATCAGGTTGATACATTGATTTTTGATGAGGTTGATAGCGGGGTCGGCGGCCAGACCGCCCAGAAAATGGCGGAAAAGCTGGCCATCATCAGCCGCCAGCGCCAGGTCTTCTGTATTAGTCACTTGCCGCAGATTGCCAGTATGGCCGATTGTCATTATTATATATCAAAAATAAAAGAGGGAAACAGGACTTATACCAGAATTAATCCGCTGGATCAAGAGGGCAAAAGAAAAGAACTGGCCAGAATGCTGGGCGGGGTTGCCTTAACTGAGACTACCCTTGAACATGCCGGAGAAATGTTGCTTATGGCCGAAACTAAAAAAGCCTTGCTCTAATTTAGTTTTGATCGAGTGTAAAATATCTATTGACCTGCCAATATCTAACTGAATAATGGTTAATTTATGCGGGCATCTCTATATAGAGAGGCGCCTGTTTTTTTGTGTTCAGTATAAGTCGGGGGACAATAGCTCCCATTTTGGCAGGAGAGTGATATTTTTGAAAAGAAGAATCGGTATTGGCTTTTTATTGGCATTTATCTTTTTTATTGCTTTGTCTTATTATTTTATTGCCAGTGGACTGCCCGCTTATTTTTCAATTGTTAAAGGTGATCAATCAACGATTTTATCGAAATTACCGCTTTCATTTAATGTATCAATTGAGGGTATGGAGAATTTAGATTTAGAGTTAAACGGGGAAAGTCAGCAAAATAATTATTTAGTATTGAGTTCAGGTCATCAATTAACGGTTAAAGGTGATAAAGTCGGGACTTCGTCGATAAATTTTAAGCTACTGGGCTTTATCCCGATCAAGAGTATTACCGTTAATATTATACCGGAGGTTGATGTCTATCCCGGTGGACAGGCGATTGGAGTATTATTGCGCAGCAAAGGAGTCATGGTTGTCGGCAGGTCCTTTGTGGAAGGAGCAGACGGCCAGCGGTATTACCCGGCTCAGGAAGCAGGGATTGAAGTGGGGGATGTAATAGTAGCGATTAATAATCAGGAGATCAACGATAAAATAGAACTAGCCAATCTTATTCAGGAGATCTCTCGGGCCGAAGGAGTAGTTAACTTAAGGGTTAAGAGGAAGAATAAGTTGGTCGAGGAGCTAGCACTGTCAGCTATTAAAGACAAAAAAGGTCAATATATGATTGGTTTGTATGTAGATGATGGGGTGGCCGGTGTCGGCACGCTTACTTTCTATGAACCGAAAAAAGGTGAATATGGTGCATTGGGTCATGAAATAACCGAGGCGAATAGTCAGAGTAGGATCGAAGTAAGAGAAGGTAAAATAATTGAGGCCAGAATTTCCGGAATAAATAGTGGGCGAAAGGGCTTGCCCGGAGAAAAACTGGGAACGTTTTTTCATCTGGATAATGTGATCGGGGAAATTCAGCAAAATAGTAAATTTGGAATTTTCGGTAAGTTAAATAAAAATCCGGTTAATCCCTATTTTAAAAAACCGATCCCGGTTGCCCCAATTTCTGAAGTTAAACGGGGACCGGCCAAAATATATACAGTGGTAGAAGGAGGAAAAATCGAAGAGTTTGATGTTAAGATTGAACGGGTCAATCACCAATCTCTTCCCCGGGATAAGGGGATGATCATTAACATAACCGACCCCCGATTAAAAAAGATTACCGGTGGTATTATCCAGGGGATGAGTGGAAGTCCGATTGTGCAAAACAATAAATTAGTGGGGGCGATCACCCATGTTTTTGTCAATGAACCGACCCGGGGATATGGGGTTTTTGCCGAATGGATGCTTTTACAGACAGATCTTTATAATCAGGCCAGGGCCAGTAATTACTGACCCCTGGCTTTTTTATTTTACTAAAAAATAAAGGAATATAATAAAAAATTTACCTATTAAAAGCAGGGGATTGGAAGTAAATGTAGAACTTTTATAATAATAAGAGAATTTCTGTAAATTTAGAAGGAGGTAATATGCAATGGATGATCACGTGCGGATTGTTTTAGTCGATGACAACAGGGAGTTTTGTCAGTTATTAGAAGAATATTTGAATGAACAGGATAATTTTGAAGTGGTCGGTGTCGCATATAATGGAGTTGACGGTTTAAAGCTATTGCGCGAAAAAGAACCTGATGTCCTGGTTCTTGATTTAATTATGCCCCATCTAGACGGGATCGGTGTAATGGAAGAGATGAATCGAGTCAATTTTGCTAAAGATGTTAAAACGATCATTTTAACTGCCTTTGGTCAAGAAGAGGTTACCAAAAGGGTGGTTGAACTGGGGGCTAATTATTACATAATGAAACCATTTGACCTTGATAAATTAGTAGAAAGGGTTAATCAGTTGATGACACCGCCGACCGGCTCCTCGAACGGGTATGTTATCTCTACCAGTAATAATCCCCAAAAAGGGGTCGACCTTGATGTCAGGATCACCGAAGTGATGCACCAACTGGGAGTACCGGCCCATATTAAAGGCTATATTTATTTAAGGGTTGCGATCGAACTGGTGATTAATGATATTGAGTTTTTAGGTGCGGTAACTAAAGAACTATATCCAACTGTCGCCGAAAAATTCCATACAACCCCCAGCCGGGTTGAACGGGCGATCAGGCATGCAATTGAAGTATCTTGGGACCGCGGTAATATTAATGCCTTAAATAAGTATTTTGGGACGACTGTTTCCGCTAACAGCGGTAAACCGACCAATTCGCAGTTTATTGCCAAGATCGCCGATAAACTCCGTTTGGAAATGAGAGCCAGTTAAATCTTCTGTTTAGCCTTTATCTCCTTTAATTACAATTAACTTCCAGTATGGCGAGTCCCGGATTACCATATAATATTAAAAAGCCCTGGAGGAGTTTTTCAATGCTGAAGGGACGGGTAGTAAGGGACCAAAAAACCAAGGATTTAACCAAACGAATTAAAGCCAGGGAAATAGCACTAATCGCTCATCAGGATATTGATGCAATTGCAGCTAAATCCCTAATTGAAAAGCAGGTAAAGGCTATTCTTAATACTTCGGCTTCGGTTAGTGGCAAATATCCCAATACCGGACCTTCTATTTTGTTAAATGCCGGTATTCCACTGATCGATATTACGCAAAATGTCGGTCTTGCCTCCCTGGAGGAGGGGGATGAGATCGTTTATGAGCAGGGTATAATCTATAAAAATGACCAGATTATTGCCTATGGCTGGGAATTGAATCAGCAGGTGTTGGAGGAGAAGCTGGTCAAAGCTCGCTTTAATCAGGAACAGGAGTTAAATAAATTTATTGATAATACCCTTCAATATGCCTGGCGGGAAAAGAGAATAATTCTTGATTTACTGATACCGGAAATTGGGATTGATTTTAAAGGCAAACAGGCTTTAATTGTGGTCAGGGGAGCCGACTATAAGGCTGATCTGGAAGCAATTAAATCCTATATCTTTGAGATGAATCCCATTATTATTGCTGTTGACGGCGGGGCCGATGCTTGTCTGGAGAGGGGTTATCAACCAGATATTATCATTGGAGATATGGATAGTGTTTCTGACCGGGCTTTAAAAAAAGGGTCAATTATTGTGGTCCATGCCTACCCTGACGGGAGGTCTCCCGGCGTAAAAAGGATTAAAAAGCTGGGAATCAATTATATTTTATTTCCGGCCCCGGGTACCAGCGAAGATATTGCTATGTTAATGGCCTATGAAAAGGGAGCGGAATTGATCGCAGCCGTGGGAACTCATTCCCACATGATTGACTTCCTGGAAAAGGGACGTCCGGGAATGGCCAGCACCTTGCTGGTCAGGTTAAAAATAGGTGATCGCTTGATCGATGCCAAAGGGGTCAGTAAACTTTATCAGCATAAAATCTATTCCCATTACTGGGTTCAATTATTATTGGCGATTTTATTACCGCTGATTCTCCTGGGCTTTTTTTCTCCGCCTTTAAAGCAATTATTAACCTTGCTGGCTCTCAGGCTCAGGTTTTTATTTGATTTTTAAGAAGGGATAAAATGATTGTAAACTTCCGCTATCATATTTTTACCATTACGGCAATTTTTGCCGCACTGGGTTTAGGGATACTGATCGGTTCCAGCATTATTGGCCAGGAAGGACTGGTTGAAGAACAGAAAAAGATTATTAATAATATTAGCCTGGATATCAATCGGCTGAAAATTGAAAACCAGGACCTGAAAACAGGCAGAGCACAACTGGAAAGACAATTATTGCAGCGAGATCAAAGGGAGAAAGATTTCCTGACCCTGATTCTAAGTGCGCTCTTATCAGAAGCCGAGTATTATCTGATTCACCAGCAGATCGATCCTTCCCTGCTGAAAGAACTGGAGGGAATTTTTACGGCAGCCGGGGTCAGGATTAGTTTGGCCAGTAGTGAACAGGAGCTTGCTTGGCCGGAAGGGATTAGTAAAATAATCTTATGGACAGCCGGTGCGAGTGTTCAAGGTGATATGATGACAAAACTGACTGAAAAATCAGGGGATAGTAAGGTTTTGACCTGCCGGCAAGCTAATATCTTAGAGCTGATCTCGCTCCTGCTGGAGGATGAGTTAAGTGCTGGCCGGTAAATCAATTTCGATCATAATACCGGCCTACAATGAGGAAAAAAGGATTGGAGCTACCCTGGCCGGTTTAGAGCAGGACTGGATCGATGAGGTTATTGTAGTTAATGACGGTTCCAATGATCAAACAGCTGAACTGGTTAAAAGATCGTCGGTCAGCTTGCTTGATTTAAAGGAGAACCATGGCAAGGCCGCGGCAGTGGAACTTGGCCTTAAAAAAGCCCGGGGGGCGGTAGCTGTTTTACTTGATGCTGACCTGGAATCCACTGCCGGGGAGCTGATCGAACTGGTTAGGCCGGTAGCCGTCGGAGATGTTGCGGTAACGGTAGCCGTCTTACCAATTCAGGGGGGAGGGTTTGGTCTGGTCAGACGGTTGGCCCAAGCCGGTTTACAATACCTGACCGGCCGGACGATGCAGGCCCCGCTATCCGGCCAGCGGGTTATTGCCCGTGAAGTGTTTGCACAAATTATGCCTTTTCAACCGGGGTTCGGGCTGGAAATAGGAATGGATGTTGATCTGATCATAGAGGGGATTCCATTTCAAGAGATTAACTGTAATTTCCGACACCGGATCACCGGTCGAAATATTAGCGGTTATTTCCACCGGGGGAGACAGTTTTGGGCAATTGTCAAGGCTTTAATGGCTAAGAAGGGGGCTATTGATGGGGAGATGGTTAGATAAAGATTATTGGCGAAAGATTGGTCTGCTCAAGGAAAATTTCGCGGGAGAGAAAATACCTTCGGCGGCCGGTCTTCTATTTATCCTGTTCTCGGTAATTAGCTGGTCAGGGTACTCCTTGCTCTTTAAAACGCTTGCGCCCCAACGCTTAATCTTTTTAATTACCATCATCGGGGCAATTAGTCTGCTCGACGATATGATCGGGACTAAAGAAAACCAGGGTTTTAGCGGTCACTTTCGACTATTGTTAAAAGGACGACTGACTACCGGGGCCTTGAAGGCAATTGTCTCTTTTTTAGCAGTGGTGATGATTATTGAAGGGCGGAATAATCGCACCGAATTTTTCCTTGATACCGGGCTTATTTTACTGATGACCAATTTTATTAATCTGCTTGATCTCAGACCTGGCCGGGCTTTGAAGGTTTTTATCCTGCTGGCGGTGCTGATTACGATTACCGTGCCCCCGACCTTTTTTTATATCGGACCGGCCTTACTACTGGCGCTCCCTTATTTACCTTATGAGTTAAAGCAAAAAGTAATGCTGGGGGATACCGGGGCTAATTTCCTGGGGGCACTCCTTGGCTATACAATGAGCCGTACTCTTCCGGCCGGAGATAAACTAGTGATTATCCTGGTTTTGTTCTTACTAACCATTTTGTCGGAACGGTATTCTTATTCCCGAATAATTGAAGCAAATCCCTTTTTAAAGTGGTTGGATCAGCTTGGTCGTTAGATTGATTACTATGATCATATTTTTTTGCTACTTGACAGAACTATTTTTGATAATTTATACTAAAATTAAGAAATCAAAGAAAAAGGGGGATCTATATGGCTTTTAATCTACAAGGCAGGAATTTTCTGACCCTGCTCGACTTTAGTCCGGAGGAATTAGCTTATTTACTGACCCTTTCCCGCAATCTAAAGGATAAGAAAAGGGCCGGGATCAAGGGCGATCTGCTGGCCGGGAAGAATATTGCCCTGATTTTTGAAAAACCTTCGACCAGAACCCGCTGTGCCTTTGTCGTGGCTGCCCGGGATGAAGGTGGTTATCCCGAATATCTCGGAAAAAATGATTTGCAGTTGGGGAAAAAGGAGACAGTAGCTGATACGGCCAGAGTACTGGGACGGATGTTTGACGGGATCGAATTCAGGGGGTTTAAACACCAGACAGTCGAAGGATTGGCCAAATATGCCGGGGTTCCGGTCTGGAACGGACTAACTGACCTGTACCATCCGACCCAGGTGCTGGCTGATTTGTTGACCATCCAGGAGAATTTCGGTTATCTTAGGGGGATTAATCTGGCTTATGTCGGTGATGGTCGCAATAATATGGCTAATTCTTTAATGATCGGTGCCGCCAAAATGGGTTTAGATTATAGCATTGTAGCACCCCGGGAGTTATGGCCGGAAAATGATTTGGTCGACCGTTGTCGAGCAATAGCTGCAGAAAACGGATCCCGTATTATCGTCAGTGATGATCCGGTGCAGGGAGTTCAGGGGGCTGATGTTCTTTATACCGATGTCTGGGTCTCAATGGGGGAAGAAGATAAATTTGCGGAAAGAATCGCTCTTTTACAGCCATATCAGGTCAATCAGGCTATGCTGAAAAATACGGGAAAGGAACAGGTAATTTTTCTTCACTGTCTGCCGGCTTATCATAATACAGATACTGAAAACGGACAGAAAATGTTGGAAGAACACGGTATTAAAGAGATGGAGGTAACTGAGCAGGTATTTGAAAGTAAAAACTCGAAGGTTTTTGACCAGGCGGAAAATCGGATGCATACAATTAAAGCAGTAATGGTAGCCACCCTCGGCAAATAAATATCAAAAGAAGGTAGGGGCCTGATTATATTTTTGCATATAAATGGCCTCTTTTATTATGCGGTAAAATATACATTGGTGTATAATTATGCAGCGATGATTAGCCTTAATTTTGCTAAAAAGGAGGATCTTTGATGGCGAGAATAGTAGTTGCATTGGGTGGAAACGCCCTGGGAAAATCACCCGGCGAACAACTGGCCGCAGTTAAAAATACGGCAAACTCACTTGTTGATTTAATTGAAGCAGGCCATGAAATTATTATTTCGCACGGAAATGGACCACAGGTGGGGATGATTAACCTGGCTTTTACCAACAGAGAAGGGATAGAAGAGATGCCTTTTCCGGAGTGTGGAGCAATGAGTCAGGGTTATATCGGCTACCACTTACAGAATGCCCTGCGGGAAGAATTAGTTAAAAGGGAGCGCTTAGTCGCGGTAGCTGCTATTGTAACCCAGGTTATTGTTAACCGGGATGATCCGGCGTTTACTAATCCCAGTAAACCGGTGGGTAGTTTTTACTCCAAAGAGGAGGCCGACCGCTTGAGCCGGGAAAAGGGATATATGATGGTAGAAGATTCCGGTCGCGGTTACCGACGGGTAGTCGCCAGTCCTTACCCAGTTGAAATTGTCGAAAAGGATATAATTAAAACCCTGGTCGAAGCCGGCAAATTAGTGATTACCTGTGGTGGGGGCGGAATCCCGGTCGTCCGGGACGGCCACACTTTAAAAGGGGTAGCAGCGGTAATTGATAAAGACCTGGCCAGTGCTAAGCTGGCTCAATTGCTGGAGGCCGATATCCTGCTGATCTTGACTGTAGTTGAAAAAGTAGCGATCAACTTCCGCCAAAAAAATCAGCAGTGGTTGGATCGGCTTAACGTTGCCGAAGCCAAAAAACTTAAGGAAGCGGGTCACTTTATCAAAGGGAGCATGGAACCAAAAGTCCGGGCAGCTATTGACTTTTCTTCCAGTAAGGACGGACGAAAAACGATTATTACCTCGCTGGGAAAAGCCGGTGAGGCTTTGGCCGGTAAAACCGGCACCAAAATTTCTAAATAAACTAGCTTTTTTTAGGGATAATATTAGTTGGAGGTGTTTTGCTCTTGTTTAAAAAAAAGAAAATGAGAGATCCGAAAACTACCAGTTGGACAGTTAGTGGTCTTGGGTTATTGGTATCAACCCTGGGTGCTAAGATGTTTAAGAATAAGCTAGGTGCTGGAATACTAGGATTTGGTTTAGCTCATGTTATTTTAGGTCAGTTGGATCGTTTAAGACCAACCGTAAGAGAGCATTAGCTTGAAACACCTCAACAAGAGATAGGGGACTTTTTTGTCCCCTATCTTTATTTTTAAGAACTTAATTTAATAAAAAGGAAATTATCCTTATTTCTCGAAATATATATATGTTGTTCATTTTACTTAGGGGGTAGTCCATGAATTTTAACCGAATTACAATTTTTACCGGTAATTATGGTAGTGGCAAGACCGAGTTGGCAATTAACTATTCACTATTACTGGCCCGGCAAAATTCGCCAGTATTACTGGTCGACCTGGACCTGATTAATCCGTATTTCCGTTCGCGCGAAAAAGCGGAAATTCTGGCCGAAAAGGGTGTTGAGGTCATTTACCCTAAAAATCTCGTTTATGCCGATCTGCCGGTCATTCCTCCCGCTGTCAATAAGTTAATTGGCAATCAACAATACTCCGGGGTAATTGATGTCGGGGGTGATCAAGCGGGAGCCACTGCGCTGGGGAGTATTTCCGATAAACTCAGGGCCGGCGACTATGAGATGAATTTGGTTATCAATACTTTACGGGAGCAGACCGCTAATTTGTCGGGAATTATTGCTGTTAAAGAAAGGATTGAACAGCGGAGTAAATTATCATTTGATCACATTATTTGCAATGTCAACCTGGGCAGTGCAACAACAATAGCTGATATTGCCGAGGGATATCAACTGATCAAGGAAGGAGCGCGGGCGCTGGAGCTACCGATTAAATTTATTGCCCTGCGGGAAGATTTATTACCTTTAGCGAACGAATTAGCGGTTGAAGAGCAGCTACTGCCGATTAAGCTTTTTATGAAACCACCTTGGGTGAGATAATGAGGTGAAAAAATGGACGGTAGGAAAGAGATGATGAAGCAAGACAGTAAAATGGATATTATTCTTAATTCAACTCATGACGGGATTTTATCGATCAATGCCCGGGAGGTAATCGAGATCTTTAATAAATCGGCCGAAAAGATCTTAAGGCTAAGCAAAAGCGATGTCTTGGGGAAAAAGGTCCAGGATGCTATCCCGAATACCCGTCTCCATATTGTCCTGAAAACCGGCCAGTCCGAAATTAACCAGATCCAGCAGATCGGTGACAATGCAATTATCACCAACCGGGTTCCGGTTAAAGACAAAGACGGCCAAATTATTGGGGCTTTAGCTGTTTTTCGTGATATAACCGAAGTCAGGAAAATGGCTGAAGAATTAACCAATTTAAATGAGATCAAAGTTATGCTGGAGGCAATTATTAATTCAACCCAGGATGCGATCTCAGTTGTCGATGAGCATGGTCTGGGGATCTTAATTAACCCTAAATATACCAAGCTAACCGGTCTTTCGGCCGAGGATGTGATCGGTAAACCGGCCACGGTTGATATTGCGGAAGGTGAGAGTGTTCACTACCAGGTAGTCAATACCAAAGAACCTGTTTATGGAGCCAGAATGAAGGTAGGTCCGGCTAAAAAAGAGGTGATTGTTAATGTAGCACCGCTGGTGGTAGACGGTAATTTAAAAGGTAGTGTCGGTGTAATTCATGATGTTTCCGAAATAAAAAAGTTAACTCAGGAGCTGGATCAAGCCAGGCGGATCATCCGGCAGCTCAATGCAAAATATGATTTTAACGATATTATCGGAGAGAGTGATATAATTAAGACGGTGATTAAACAGGCGAAAAGGGCCTCGCAAACCCCGGCTACTGTCCTGTTGCGCGGGGAGAGTGGGACCGGCAAGGAACTATTTGCCCATGCTATTCATACGGCTAGTCCCCGCCAAAATGAAGCCTTTATCCGGGTTAATTGTTCAGCCCTGGTTGATAATATCCTGGAGAGTGAATTATTTGGCTATGAAGAGGGGGCTTTTACCGGGGCCAAAAAGGGCGGCAAAAAGGGTTTTTTTGAGGAAGCTAACAACGGTACTATTTTTCTGGATGAGATCGGGAAGATCAGTTTAAACCTGCAGGCCAAATTGCTGCGCGTTTTACAGGAAAAAGAAATAATTAAGGTGGGGGGAACTAGTCCGATTGATGTCGACGTAAGAATCATTTTAGCGACCAATGTAAATCTGGAAAGGGCGATCCAGGAAGGGAAATTTCGGGAAGACCTCTATTATCGGTTAAATGTCTTTCCCCTATTCTTACCCCCGTTAAGAGAGCGAAAGGGAGACCTGCCGGCGCTGGTTCGCCATATTATCCACCGTTTTAACCAGGAATATGGACGTTCGGTGCGGGGTTTTAGCGCTCAGGTAATTGATAAACTAGTCTCCTACAACTGGCCCGGTAATGTCCGTGAGCTGGAAAATATTATCGGACGGGCCATGATTAACCTGGGGTTGGAAAATGATCTGATTGAACTAAAACACTTACCCCTGTTGGTAAATAAAGATAATCACCAACAGCTCCGACAATTTGATTTAAGTGAGGTCAACCTGAACCAACGTTCCCTCAAAGAGATTATCAATGAAACGGAAAAAAGGGCGATTATTGAAGCCTTAAAGAAAACCAACGGCAATAAAACCGAGGCGGCCCGCATAATGGGGATAGCGATCCGCAGTCTTTATTATAAAATGGAGAAACATGGAATTTAGGGTTTGGGCCGAGCCCGCTAACAACCCTGATAAATTATGCCTGCATATTTTTGCGGGCATGATTGATCTTGCAGAGTTTCGCTGGAGCGCAGGCTTACTGCAACAGCTTTGCCAAGTGGTATGATTTTTGCATTAATTTTTAGCAGGGAGGGAGAACGGAGCGATCATCTTGGGAAAGGGAGGGATTGTTTGTGGAGCTTTTTAAAGAGATGGAAAAACAGGGTCATGAACAGGTGCTTTTTTTTCAGGAGCAGAAAACGGGTTTAAAAGCAATTATTGCTATTCATGACACTACACTTGGGCCGGCCTGCGGCGGTTGCCGAATGTGGCCGTACGAGAAGGAAGAAGATGCCCTGAGCGATGTGTTGCGCTTGTCAAAGGGAATGACTTATAAATCAGCGATCGCCGAGACTGAACTCGGTGGTGGTAAGACCGTTATCTGGGGAAACCCCCGCCAGGATAAGCGGGAAGGTCTTTTTCGGGCCATGGGCCGATTTATTAATGGTTTAGGTGGCCGCTATAGTACCGGGACTGATGTCGGTACGACCGCTGATGATTTTGTCGTATTGCGAAAGGAAACCGCTTATGTTGCGGCACTACCCAAAGAGTACGGCGGGAGCGGCGATTCGTCAATCCCCACCTCTTACGGGGTTTATCAAGGACTCCGGGCCTGTGTTAAATTTAGGTATGGTCGGGATTCGATGGAGGGTCTAACCGTAGCTTTACAGGGGCTGGGTAAAGTCGGTTTAAAACTGGCCGGCCAACTCCTTGATGACGGTTGTCGGGTGATCGGTACTGATATTAAAGAAGAGTACCTGGATCGGGCACGAGAGATAGGGGTAGAGATCGTCGGTACTGAGCAGATTTATGATGTTAAATGTCATATTTTTTCACCCAATGCCCTGGGAGCAGTAATTAATGATGATACGATCGATCGTTTGCAGTGTGAGATTATTGCCGGTGCTGCTAATAATGTCCTGACCGAACCGCATCACGGGAAAAGATTACATCAGATGGGGATTTTGTATGCCCCCGATTATGTGATCAACGGAGGGGGATTAATCCAGGTGGCTGATGAAATCCTGCATGATACTTATAGTGAAGAACGGGTAATTAAAAAATGCGAGGGGATTTATCGACAACTACTGGAGATCTTCAGGATCTCAAAAGAGCGGGATATACCCACCTACCTGGCAGCTGACCACATGGTTGAGGAAAGACTGGCGACAATTACCGCGATCAGTACGATCAGAGCGAAGATGGGGTGAATGGAATGTTTAAGGATATCGCGGAGATAATTACGCAGGCTCAAAATACCCCGCCACTAAGACTGGCTGTCGCTGCGGCCGGGGATGCCCTGGTTTTAAAGAGTGTTCGGAAGGCGGCCGAACTCGGGATCATTGAGCCGATTTTAATTGGTGCTCAGGAGCGGATTAAACAAGCCCTGGCTGAGATTAGTTATAATTTTCCGGGAGAGATTATTCCCACCAGTTCAGCTAGTGCTTCAGCCCATCAGACGATGGAGTTAATCCGGGACGGGCAGGCTGATTTGCCGATGAAAGGGCAACTCAGTACGAAAGAGATCCTAAAAGCAATGCTGGCCCAGGAATACGGACTGAAGACCGGAAACCTATTAAGTCTGGTTACTGTTTTATCCCTGCCCGAGAATCGGTTGGTAGTTTTAACCGACGGTGGGATGAATATTGCTCCGGATCTCCAGGAAAAGATTCAGATCTTGAATAATGCTATTGTCATAACCCGGGCATTAGGAATTGACCGGCCTAAAGTAGCTCCGTTGGCCGCGGTAGAGACGGTTAATCCTGCTATGCCGGCTACGGTTGAAGCCGCCGTTTTATCGAAAATGGCCGAACGGGGTCAAATAAAAGGAGCAATTATCGACGGCCCCCTGGCGCTGGATAATGCACTTAGTAGCGAGTCAGCCCGGCAGAAAGGACTAGTCGGACCTGTGGCCGGGAAGGCTGATATCCTTCTGGTTCCCGATATTGAGGCCGGGAATATCCTTTATAAGGCTCTGGTGACCTGTTGTGGATTAGGGGCAGCTAGTCTGGTATATGGGGCCAGGGTTCCGCTAGTACTGACTTCAAGGGCTGATCAACCTGAAATCAAGCTTGCTTCGATCGCCCTGGCAAAGGTAGTTGTCAGCTACCTTGCCGCCAAAAAATAAAGGGGGTTTTCCAATGGAGCTTTTTGAATATATGGAGAAATATGATTATGAACAGGTAGTCTTTAATTATGATCAGACCTCAGGGCTAAAAGCAATTATTGCTATTCATGATACCACCCTCGGACCAGCGCTGGGGGGAACCCGGATCTGGAATTATCAAACTGAAGAAGAGGCTCTGCTTGATGCCTTAAGGCTATCACGGGGAATGACTTATAAATCAGCTGCGGCCGGTCTCAATCTTGGTGGTGGTAAGGCCGTGATCATTGGCGATGCCAGGAAGATTAAGAGTGAAGAACTCTGGCGGGCTTACGGACGTTTTGTCCAGAGCCTTAACGGACGGTATATTACCGCCGAGGATGTCAATACCTGTGTTGATGATATGGCTTTTGTGGCCGAGGAGACCGATTATGTCGTCGGTTTGCCGGGGACGAGCGGCGATCCCTCTCCGGTGACTGCCTTTGGGACCTGGCGGGGAATGAAGGCGGCGTCGGAAGAAATCTTCGGCAGTTCTGTCTTAAAGGATCGAACCGTGGCGATTCAGGGCCTCGGTCATGTCGGATATTATCTGGCCAAACACATTCATGATGAAGGTGGCCGGTTAATTGTTACCGATATTGATCCGGAGAAGGTCGAGCGGGTGGTCGAAGAATTTGGGGCTAAAGCAGTTGATCCAGCGCAGATTTATGGGGTGGAATGTGATATTTTTGCACCATGTGCGTTGGGAGCGGTAGTTAACGACCAGACGATTGCTCAGTTTAAGTGTCGGGTTATTGCCGGCGGGGCCAATAATGTTTTGAAAACAGAACAACACGGTGATATGCTTGAGGATAAAGGGATTCTCTATGCCCCGGATTTTGTGATTAATGCCGGCGGGGTGATCAATGTCTATGAAGAACTAAACGGTTATAATCAGGAAAAAGCCTTAAATCGAGCCAGCAAGATCTATGATAATATCAAAAAGGTGATTGAAATCAGTAAAAGGGATAATATACCGACCTGTCAAGCCGCTAATATTATGGCGGAAGAAAGAATTGAGCGGATCGGTAAAATAAGAAGTAATTATGTTAATAGGTGATGACATTGACCGAGTTGATTTTAGCGATTAATCCCGGTTCAACCTCAACAAAATTAGGCGTATTTGATGGTGAACGGGAGCTGATCGAAGAGACAATTGAGCATCCGCTCGAACAACTGGCCAAATATCCCCGAATTATTCGGCAAAGGGATTTTCGCCTCGGTTATATTACAGCGATGCTCGCCAAAAATAAAATTGTGCTGAAGGACTTTAAAGCCATTGTCGGCCGGGGTGGGCTTTTAAGACCGATCCCGGGAGGAACCTATCTCGTTAACGACAGGATGATTGAGGAATTAACTGCTGAGAATGCGGAGGAACATGCCAGTAACCTGGGTGGAATTCTGGCCCGGGTTTTAGCGGACGAGGGCGGTTGTCCTGCTTATATTGTCGATCCGGTAATTGTCGATGAGCTGGCCCCGGTAGCGCGACTTTCCGGTTGGCCTGAACTGGAAAGGCGGAGTGTTTTCCATGCCTTAAACCATAAAGCGATCGCCCAAAAGTATGCCCGTGAGATTGGCCGAAATTATGAGCAATTAAGTCTAATTGTAGCCCATCTCGGTGGGGGTATTTCCGTAGGATTACATGATCAGGGCAAGGTGATTGACGTAAATAATGCGCTGAGTGGGGAAGGACCCTTTTCACCCAATCGGACCGGAGGATTGTCAACCTTCGACCTGGCCCGGCTTTGCTTCTCCGGGAAGTACTCCTTTGCGGAGATCAAGAAGATACTGCTCAAAGAGGGTGGTCTGATCGCCTATCTGGGGACAGCCGATATCCGTCGGGTAGAGGAAATGATCGAGCAGGGAGATAAAAAGGCGGCACTGGTTTTCGAGGCCTTGATCTATCAAGTTGCCAAAGAGATCGGTTCATTGGCGCCGGTACTGAACGGAAAGATCGATGCGATCATTCTGACGGGTGGTGTTGCTTATTCAGAGCGTTTTATTAGTAAACTAAGCCCAATGGTCGAGTTTATTGCTCCGGTCAAATTATACCCGGGAGCTGAAGAGCTGTCAGCCCTGGCTGCCGGTGCTTATCGGGTCCTGACCGGTCTGGAAGAGGCCAGAATTTACGGCGAACCGCCGGAGATTTAATAAGAGGATTTGCGGAGGATTTGTAGAATTATTATTATTGGAATATAAGATTAACCATAGAACAGAACTTGCCTGGAAAAGGGGGGTTTTATCTTCGTGGAGCAGATTAAGCGGGTAATTTTTGCTGAAGAGCGATGCAAGGGATGTGAATTATGCACAACGGTTTGCCCGAAAGGAATAATCAAATTATCTGACCGGATCAATAGTCATGGCTATCATCCGGCAGAGGTTACCGACCAAGAGGCTTGTATCAGTTGTGCACGCTGTGCCTTGATCTGTCCAGATGTAGTGATCAAGGTTTATCGACCCAACTAAAATAGCTGTTGTGAGCTATGATCATAGGAATTAACTTCTTTAAAGGAGGTTGAAAAATGGCGGAAAAGGTTTTAATGAAAGGCAACGAAGCGATAGCAGAAGCTGCTATTAAAGCTGGTTGCAGATATTTTTTTGGTTATCCGATTACCCCTCAGAACGAATTACCAGAGTATATGTCCCGCCGTTTACCGGAAGTAGGTGGCGTCTTTTTGCAGGCGGAGAGTGAAGTAGCGGCCAGCAACATGGTCTATGGTGCGGCCGGAGCCGGTGCACGGGTGTTAACCTCATCTTCCAGTCCGGGGATCAGTTTAAAAATGGAGGGGATTTCTTATATCGCCGGAGCCGAACTACCGGCAGTAATTGTCAACATTATGCGGGGCGGACCGGGTTTAGGCGGTATTCAGTCTTCTCAGGCCGATTATTTCCAGGCAACCAAAGGGGGAGGTCACGGCGACTTCCGGCTTTGTGTCCTGGCCCCGTCCACGGTTCAGGAAGCTGTTGATCTGACGATGGAGGCCTTTGAAATTGCCGATCGTTACCGTAATCCGGTGATGGTGTTAGGGGACGGGATTATCGGCCAGATGATGGAACCGGTCCAATTTAATAAGGAGATTGATCCGGCCGACTTACCGAAAAAGGAATGGGCTACCGACGGAGCCCGGGGTAGACCGAGAAATATTATTAATTCGCTGGCCCTGGACCCACAGGACCTGGAAAATCATAATTTGGTATTAAAGGCTAAATATGAGCAGATGAAAGAGCAAGAAGTTCGTTATGCCACCTATTTGCTCGATGATGCCGACCGGGCTATTGTGGCTTATGGAACCACGGCCCGGATTGCGACCAGTGCGATTGAAATGGCCCGGGAACAGGGGATCAGGGTTGGACTAATTCGACCGATCAGTCTTTTCCCTTTTCCGGAGAAGGTAATTGCCGAAGCAGCTAACCGGCTCGATAGTTTTTTAACGGTTGAAATGAGTCTGGGACAAATGGTGGAAGATGTCCGCCTGGCTGTTAATGGTAAAAAACCGGTATTCTTTTATGGTCGAACGGCAGGAATGGTGCCGTCACCGGAGGAGATACTGGAGCAGATTATCCTAATGGGGGGTGGTGGCGAATGAAACTGCTTGCTGGATATCCGGAAGCCCTGACTGAAAAACCATTTCACTATTGTCCGGGCTGTCTGCACGGTATAGTCCATCGTCTGTTGGCCGAGGTAATGGATGAACTGGAGATCCGGGAGGATACGATTGGTATTGCTCCGGTGGGTTGTTCGGTGTTGGCATATCAATATTTTAATATTGATATGCATGAAGCTTCGCACGGACGGGCCCCGGCTGTGGCCACAGGAGTAAAAAGGGTTCATCCGGATAAGGTAGTTTTTACCTATCAAGGTGATGGCGACCTGGCTTCGATTGGCACAGCGGAAATAGTTCATGCGGCTAACCGCGGTGAAAAGATTACAACCATCTTTATCAATAATGCCATTTATGGCATGACCGGTGGTCAAATGGCTCCGACTACCCTGCCAGAACAGAAAACAACTACTTCCCCGTACGGAAGGGACCTTGACCTGGCCGGCCACCCGATTAAAATGTCCGAGATGTTAAGTGTACTTGACGGTTCAATTTTTATCGCCAGGGTTTCGGTCCATGACCCTAAACACATCAGGGAAGCTAAAAAGATGATTAAAAAGGCTTTTCTGCTACAACTGGCCGGTAAAGGTTTTACCCTGGTCGAGGTTTTATCGACTTGCCCGACTAATTGGGGGATATCACCGCTGGCTGCAATCGACTGGTTAAAAGAAAATATGCTTCCGGTATATCCGTTAGGTGTGCTGAAGGGGGGCGAGATCGATTGAAGGAAGAAATTATCATGGCCGGATTCGGCGGTCAGGGTGTTATGTCACTAGGGAGATTACTGACTTATGCCGGAATGAAAGAGGGGGATGAAGTATCCTGGATGCCTTCCTATGGTCCTGAGATGAGGGGGGGGACGGCTAACTGTACAGTTATTATCTCCTCAAAACAAATCCCTTCACCGCTTTCTTCACAACCGGATGCAATTATTGTAATGAATCTGCCCTCACTGGATAAATTTGCTCCCTGTGTCAAAAGAGGAGGGGCTATTCTGCTGAATTCGTCCCTGATCAATAAAGAGGTGGACAGGGATGATGTTAAAATAATTAAGGTCCCGGCTAATCAAATCGCTAATGAGTTGGGGAATACTAAAGTCGCTAATATGGTTATGTTAGGGGCATACCTGGCTCATAAGAGAATTGTTAAGCTGGAGACAGTTAAGGCTGCTTTGCAAGACGTCTTCCCGGCAAGGAGACATAACCTTATTCCGATTAATCAGCAAGCCCTGGACCGCGGGGTTGCTCTCCTTAATTAAAACCCAGGATTATTTACTAATCCTTCCGATAGCTACCCATTATTTTCAATCCCATTTACCGGACTTAATTATTAAGTCCGGTCTTTTTTTGTTATCTTCCATAATTTTTAAGCAGGAATAAGCAAGATTATAAAGAATATTGTTTTAATCAATCAGTGCGCTCGGAAATATTAGGGAGGATTGAGGAGGATTGCGATGAGTAAGAAAAAAGTAGTTATTATAACCAGATTTGCCAAAACAGCAAATTTCCTTTTTAAGGAGATAAAAAGTATCTTTACAGATAAGATCGAGATCGAGAAGTACTGTTTCGAATTGCAGCAGGTCAAAAAGGGAATTGCGGCCGATTTGATCCTAATACCCGATCTGTTAAACTTTGAGCTGGTAAAAAACTTTGCCAGGGATGGGGTAGAGATAACAGTGCTTAGAAGGACACTGACCAAAAAGGGTTTAGATAAATTGCTGGAAATAAGCTCCAATTCGCACGCGATGCTGGTCAATGCAACTGCCAATACAGCCCTTGACACAATCTCTACAATTCAGCAATTAGGTGTTAGACATATCAAATTAACTCCGGTTTATCCCGGGCTCGATAATTTACCAGAGCTTGAGTTAGCGATCACTCCGGGTGAGAGCAAATATATACCCGGCTATGTTAAAAAGGTTATTGATATAGGTAATCGAGTCCTTGATATTAGTACTATTATCGATATATTGGTTAAATTTAATTTAAGCCATTTGCTTGATACAAAAGAGGTCCAACAGTATTTTCAAAAAATTGTTCCGGTTAGCTTAGGTATGGAAAAAGTAATCGGTAAAAACAATAATCTGGAGAGCCAGCTGGATATTTTCCTCAAATTACTTGATGTAGGTATTATTGGGATTAACTCTGCCGGGATAGTTAATTCATATAATAACAGTGCCGAGAAAATTATCGGCTTAGCAAAAGATAAAGTACTGGGCGCCGATGCTGAAAAATTATTTCCGGAAATACCTTTTGCTGAGGTCTTAAGGTCTAGTTGTTCAGTTGAAGAAAAGCTGGTAAAGATGATGGGTTGGGATATGGCCTTAACCGTCAAACCTATTTTGAAAGGTAAATCTATTTATGGGGCAGTTGCGATCATCAGAAAATTCAGTGATGCGGAAAATGAACAACATAAACTAAGGGCTCAGTTAATCAATAAAGGACATGTTGCTAAATACCAGTTCAATGACATTATCGGTAATAGTAGTTTAATTAATAAGTGTAAAAATATAGCAAAGAGGATGGCCAGGTCGATATCAACTATTTTAATTATGGGTGAAAGCGGGACCGGTAAGGAGTTATTTGCTCAGGCAATCCACAATTATTCCAAGCGACGCGATTACCAATTTGTGGCAGTTAACTGTGCGGCTTTACCGGAAAGTCTCCTCGAGAGTGAACTATTTGGTTATGAGCAAGGGGCGTTTACGGGGGCCAGAAAAAACGGCAAACTTGGACTCTTTGAATTGGCCCATAAAGGCTCGCTTTTTTTAGATGAAATAGGTGAAATGCCACTGGGCCTACAGACCCGGCTTTTAAGGGTTCTGGAGGAAAAAGAGGTGATGAGGATCGGTGGTGAACGGGTAATAAATGTTGATGCCAGGATTATTGCCGCCTCCAATAGAAATTTAAAAGAACTGGTCTTACAGGGTAAATTCAGAAAAGACCTCTTTTATCGTTTAAATATCTTACCGCTGGTAATCCCCCCGCTGCGCAAGAGAAAAGAAGATATTGGCCCCTTAATAGCCCGATTTAAGGAAGAACTTGCCGCCAGTTTTACTTTGACCGATGCGGCCTTAAGGCAGTTGACAAGGCATAATTGGGATGGGAATGTGCGCGAGTTGCGGAACTATCTGGAGTATTTTGCTAGTCTAAATCAGGAGGTAATTGCTCCGGACGACTTTCCCTTTGGTATTGAAAATATGGCCGATAGTTATATGGTAACGGCTAAAGAGACAGCTTTTGTCGAGGAACTTAAAAATAGCCTTACCGGTCAGTTTAAAGATTACCTTTTTATCTTGGCTGAACTGGAAAACAGGTATCGAAACAATAAAAGAAGTGGGAGAGCATCGCTGGCTCAAGCAGCCGAACGGGAAAGCCGTTTTTTAACAGAACAGGAGATCAGAAAAATCTGTACACACTTAAAAAAACATAAGCTGGTAACGGTTAACCGGGGGCGGGGTGGAACTAAAATAACCGATCTGGGGATTAAGCTCCTCAAACACTTTAAGTGAAGCATTTACTTTACCCCAAAAAAAGTTGGCGCTAATTTAACTATTGCTACAACGTCTTTAACATCTCAAATGTTTCTTTTTCTTTATGGGCTATTTCCTTTAGTATTGTAGATGCCGCTAGTATTTTATCAACTCCATCGGTTTTTTTAATACTTTCAAATATGTCAATTACTCTTTTCCACATAGTCGCTATTTCACAAAACTCTTCATAACTCTTTTTTAATATATCCAAACCTAGCATATCATAACTTTCTTTCAGAAAATCTCGATAGATGTTTCTGAAGATTGAACCTCCTGTTCCACCGCTTTCCATCAGTCTTGCGGTCAGTTTAAAATTTTTCTCAATATTTTTACCGCTCTTAAGTAGATTTGGTAATTTTTCTGCTGTCTTTATTATTCCTTGGTAGCTTATATTTTTAATAGGAGGCTTCAAATATGTTTCGGCATTAGCTTTGATTGCCTTTAATAAAATATTTTCGATTTTTTCTTCATTAGTTCCTCTTGTTATGGTATAACTCAAGTTTTTAGGAGCCATCGGTCCTTTTTCACTTCTCGCTAACTCTATATTTTTTAGGGTAGCTTTTCCTTCACCATTATTATAGTTGGCGTTTGCTGTATCTACTAGATATCCATATACCTCGTCATACCCATACATAGCAACGAAATGTCCACCAAAGTGTGTTTTCTCGGTAACATAGTCGAGATAAAAGAAGTCTAATTGTAAACCTACCGGAATACCTTGATCTATATTTTCTTTAACATTTTTCCATGCTTTTTTAATAGATGTAGTCACCTTAACATCTAAATGAAGCCCCATAGTATCACAGAAGTTTCTGGTAATTTGAAATTGCTTGTTTCTCCCGCCTAAAAAAGGGAATTCCATCGTTTTCATATCCCAATATATAAAACTAAGACCCTGTCCGATACCAAATAGCATCGGTTCAGATACCTCTATGCCAATATGTCTCAACAAAGCATTTGTTGCTGTTGTTTCACAATGCTTACCTATAATTTGTGTAAAATTATCGATTATGGCCATATTATCATCCCCTCTTTCTTTTTTTACTATTTTATAACATGAAATATGACAACCTTTTGTCATATTTCATGTTATTGTTGCCTCCATTTATTTTAATGGGTAAAATGGGGGAAAAACCAACCATTTAAACCAAATTACCCAATTGATCATTAAAAATAATCAAAAAGGGGGTTGTTTAAACTGGTCATTGACCGTAAGAAAAGGGAGTTAACTCAGGGTAAGCCCTTATATTTAGTGATCTGCTTGGATTGGAATCAAATATGCATAAAGTCTCTAAATGAAGTTGTTTTCAGCTTTAATTCAGAAGGGGGGGAAGAATATAACTTATCCACTGCAGATGGAGGGCAGAACAAATGAATCCGCTGATTGGAATAACGACTTACTATATCAAACATGGTGAATCATACATCGAAAATGCCAGGGGACTGCCTGACCAGGATATGTTGATGTCTACCATGGATTACGCGCGCTCGGTCAGGTCTGTTGGTGGTTTGCCGCTGGCAATACCTGTGCTGGCGGATGGGGATTATCTTCAAGAAATCATCAATGAGCTGGATGGGTTTATCTTTTCTGGCGGGAGGGATATTTCTCCCTTAAACTATCATACTTCAATTAAAAAGGGTTTAACTATGGTCAACCCGGAGCGGGATGAATTTGAATTTAAATTACTGGAAGCGGTTTTATCTGCGGGCAAACCAATTCTGGGTATCTGCCGGGGTTTTCAGTTAATCAATGTATATTTTGGGGGTACCCTTTATCAGGACCTGGCAGTAAAACCAGCTAGTGAGTTAGAACATTTTGCTAAAATGCTGCCTAAAGACAGTCCTTGTCATCGGGTCAAGTTATCCCGGGATAGTAAACTTTTTCCGGTCTTTCAAAGTGAAGAGATTTTGGTTAACAGCCTGCATCATCAGGCAATTGATCAGGTTGGGAAGGGTCTGGTTGTCAAAGGGAGGGCTGAAGATGGGGTAATCGAGGTGTTAGAATCTCCTGATTATCCTGATATGACTGCCGTCCAATGGCATCCAGAAATGATGGCGGAGAAGGATAAGTCTCAATTAAATATCTTTAAGTTGTTTATTCGAGAATGTAGAAGAAAATGGTCGGATACTAAGTTAAAAGAAGCATGAAGCTAAAAACGAGGAGGTAGCATTAAGATGAGAAGTAAATATCTATTGGTTTTTTCACTTGTTTCATTGTTAATATTATCAACAGGTCTGATCTGCAAGGCAGCTCAAGAGGAAATAGTGATCGGGCTTGGCTCTGATGCCCTGTATCTGGACCCACATCAACAAAATGAGACAACAACGAATATGCTGGTTTCTCATATCTTTGAGTCACTGGTTGAGGCGACAGCCGACCTGGAAATAGTCCCGGCATTGGCGGAAAGATGGATCCGTTACTCTGATACCGACTGGATTTTTCACCTGCGCAAAGGGGTAAAATTCCATAACGGAAACGACTTAACGGCTGAGGATGTAAAATTTTCGATCGAGCGGGTCAGAACTACGATCATTGCCAATATGGTTGCCCCGATTGCTCAGGTAAATATTATTGATGATTATACGATCGAAATTATAACTGCCGAGCCTTATGCGGTGCTGTTAAGAGACCTGCGGGGAATAAAAATTGTTGATAAAGATTATGTCAGTGCAGTGGGTGATGAATATTTCAATCTAAATCCGATCGGTACTGGTCCCTATAAATTACAGGAATGGATTAAAGCAGACCATATTACCTTTGTGGCTAATCAAGACTACTGGGGTAAGATTCCCGAGTTTAAGCAGGCAACATTTAAACCGATCACTAATGTTGCGACCAGAACGGCTGCCCTCTTGAGCGGGGATGTTGATTTTATTGTTAATGTCCCGGTCCGGGATACAATTAGAATTGAAAGGAGTCCTAATCTGGAGTTAATCAGGAAGCCGAGCCTGAGGCTTATTTATCTCCATGTCGATGGCTGGAGGGATAGGTCACCAACCATTGATTTACCGGTTAATCCGCTCCAGGACCTCAGGGTTAGACAGGCAATCTATTATGGGATCAATATTGATGCGATTGTCAAGAGTGTAATGAACGGACATGCCTATCCGGCTGAGCAGTATGTTCAGTCAACCCACCTTGGTTATCTAGATGGGATTGAACGTTATCCCTATAACCCGGAAAAGGCCAGGGAGTTGTTAAAAGAAGCAGGTTATCCCGATGGCTTTACCGTAACCTTAGATTCACCAAATGACCGTTATGTAAATGATGCTTTGGTGGCCCAGGCAATTGCCAGTCAGCTGGCCAAGATCGGTATTAAGATCGAACTAAATCTGATGCCGAAATCACTATTTTTTGATTATGTAAGGCCGGGTGATAAGTCTAGTTTGGTTATGTCCGGCTGGTCTGCTACTTCAGGTGGTGCGGGAAGGATGTATGAGGTTTTTCTAATCACCAGGGATAAATATGAAGGCTATGGTGGTTCCAATCGCGGTCATTACAGTAATTCAGAATTTGATCGGATGGTACTGAAAGCCAGTTCTACAGCAAGTATTGAGGAGAGGGATGAGTATTTACAGGAAGCAACCAAAATAGCACTTAATGATCTGGCACTGATTCCCCTTTATTATCAGGAAGACTTGCTGGCTAAAAAGGATTTTATCGACTATACACCACGGGTGGATAACTATATCCTTGCCCATGAAATGAGGAGAAATAAATAATTCCGGTCAGGGGGAGGGGATTTCCTCCCCCATTTTTCATCTGGCGGTAAAGGAGTAATTTGAATGATTAAATATATTTTTAAGCGCTTTTATCATATGATCCTGGTATTATTTATTGTCTCAATCATAGTCTTCTTTGTGATGAGTTTTACCGGTGACCCCGTGCTGATGTTGGTCCCCCTAGATGCTACTCAGGCTCAGATTGATGCCGCTCGGATCGAATTGGGTTTAGATCAACCCTTATTGGTTCAATATGGTATTTTTTTAAAAAATCTGCTCAGGGGTGACCTGGGTAACTCCTATGCCTTTAAACAATCGGCAATCAAACTGATTATCGAACGGATGCCGGCTACGTTTGAACTTGTTGTATTTTCAATTATTATCTCCATTTTTCTGGCCATTCCCTTGGGTGTATATGCCGGGGCTTATCCAAAAAAGAGGAGTAGTAAAACAATTATGTTAGCTTCCCTCTTGGGGATTTCTCTGCCTAATTTCTGGGTAGGGATGATGCTGATTTTTATATTTGCCGTTCAACTTCAGGTAATGCCTTCTTTCGGCAGGGGTGATATAATAGAAATAGTCGGTTTAAGATTAAGTATTTTAACAAAAGATGGATTAAAACATTTGATCCTCCCTGCCGTAATGTTGTCGATACAGAGTATGGCAGTTTTGCTCAGACTTACCAGGGCCGGCATGATGGAAGTCATGAAACAGGATTTTATCAAGTTTGCCCGGGCCAAAGGGGCCTTGACCAGAACAATATTATTTAAGCATGCCCTGAAAAATGTACTTATCCCGGTTATTACCGTGTTTGGTATTCAGATTGGTAAAATAATTGCCTTTGCTACCGTAACGGAAACTATCTTTGCCTGGCCAGGGATGGGTAAATTACTGATTGACTCGATCAACCGGTCAGACCGGCCGGTAATCGTGGCCTACTTGCTGGTAGTATCATTTATATTTGTCTGTTTGAATTTTTTTGTTGATTTAATGTATACATTTATTGACCCCAGGATAGATTTGAGGTGAGCAAATGACGAAGCTAAAAATTGGTGTTTTATCTGCTTCTGTTAACGCAGAGAACAAGTGGTCACAATTTCTGCAATCAGAGTTTTATTTCAATTATAAAAGAAATATAGCGGCCATTGCCGGAACAATTCTGATTATATTGTTCCTGTTGATGGCGACGGTCGGACCTTTACTAGTACCGCAAAATCCTTATAATCTGCAGGAAATCAGTATACTGGATGCCTATAAACCGCCGGCGTGGGCGGAAGATGGAGAATTAAGGTATTTGCTGGGTACAGATTCCCAGGGAAGAGATATTTTAAGTAGTATTGTTTATGGTACTAGAGTATCGCTTTTTATCGGGATTACCGGGATGTTATTTTCCTGCATAATCGGTACGGTACTCGGTCTGGTCGCCGGTTTTTTTGGAGGAAAAATTGATTCGTTGATTATGAGAATAGCTGATATCCAGTTATCATTTCCGGCTACCTTAATTGCCCTGTTTATTATGTCAATATCTGGCCGGGGGATTGTTAACCTGCTGATTGCCCTTACTCTGGTCGGATGGGTTATCTATGCCAGGACAGTCAGGGGTGCTACCCTGGCCGAAAAGAAGAAAGAATATATCGAGGCGGTAAAAGTGATTGGTCTGCCCAATTACAAAATATTATTTAAACACATTTTACCAAATGTCTTTACCTCAACGATCGTTATCGCAACTATCCAGGTGGGTTCTTTTGTCCTGACTGAAGCCACGCTGAGTTTTCTGGGAGTAGGTGTTCCGGTGACCAGACCATCACTGGGTTTATTGGTAAAAAACGGTTATGATGTTTTATTCAGTGGCCTCTGGTGGGCCTCTACATTTCCCGGACTTTTTATCATGTTATTGGTTTTTGGAATAAACATGCTGGGGGATTTTATGCGGGATGAGTTAAACCCCAGGTTGAAATAGTGAGAGGTGAGTAGTGATGGTAAACAAATTGCTGGAAGTAAAAGGACTTAAGACATATTTCCATACATTTAAAGGAACGGTCAAGGCGGTAGATGGTATTAGTTTTTCCTTGAACCGGGGAGAAATACTTGGTATTGTCGGGGAGTCAGGCGGAGGGAAATCAGTTGCCGGTTTTTCAATAATGAAATTAATTGAAGAGCCGGGGTTTATTCAGGCGGGAGAAATCATCTTTCAGGGTGAGGATATTAACCGGAAAAATGAGCGGGAGATGAAAGATATTAGGGGTAAGGATATAGCGATGATTTTTCAGGACCCGATGACCTCCCTTAATCCCCTTTATACAATTTATCAACAGCTAGAGGAGGTTTTAAAACTCCACAGCAAGATGGGAGCTAAAGCAAGAAGAGAGCGGTGTATTGAGCTCTTAAATCAGGTTGGAATCCCACAACCGGCTGACCGTCTGAATAGTTATCCCCATCAATTTAGTGGCGGGATGCGCCAAAGGGTTATTATTGCAATTGCCCTGGCGGCAAAACCGAAACTAATTATTGCTGATGAACCGACTACTGCCCTTGATGTAACAATCCAGGCCCAGATTTTACAACTATTGAAACGACTTGTTCAAGAAAACAATAGCTCATTAATATTGATTACCCATGACCTGGCCGTTGTCTCCCAAATGGTCGATAAAATTATCGTAATGTATTGTGGTAAAATCCTGGAACAGGGGAAAATTGACGATATTATTTATCAGCCGGCCCATCCCTATACCAGCGGGCTGTTAAACTCCATACCAAGGCTGCGCGACCAAAAAAAGAGGCTGGAGCAGATCCCCGGCATAGTGCCAAATATGTTTCAACTGCCAGCGGGATGTAATTTTGCCCCCCGGTGTAGGTGTTTTCGGGATAAATGTTTAGTTGATCAGCCTGAAATTGCTACTATTGAGAAAGAACACGGAGTAGCCTGCCATTTTCCTCTGTTGGAGGTGGGGCGGATATGAAGAAATTATTGGAAGTAAAAGACCTAGTCCAGTGGTTTGATTTAACAACAGACTTAATCGACCGGATCAAATTCAGAGCCGGTAAATTTACCCTGGAGAAAAAACATGTAAATGCCGTAAACGGTGTAAGTTTTTCGATCGGAAAGGGTGAGGTTTTTGGTCTGGTTGGTGAAAGTGGTTGTGGGAAGTCAACTACGGCCAAGACTATTGCCCGGATCTTTGAACCGAAAGCGGGAGAAATCAGATATAGGGGTGAGGATATCAGTAAATACGGTTATCGCGAGCTATTGCCGTTCAGGCGGAAAATACAAATGATCTTTCAGGATCCGTATGCTTCCTTGAATCCGCGGCAGAAGTTAGCTGATATAATTAGCGAACCGATGCTATTTCATCAGGTGGTACAGGATCAAAAAGAAGCCGAACAAAGGGTGCTGGATATCCTGGAAAAGGTAGGATTAAACCGGGAGCACGCAACTAGATATCCCCATCAGTTCAGTGGCGGCCAGCGGCAGAGGATCGGCATTGCCCGGGCTTTAGCGGTTGGACCAGAGTTTATTATTGCCGATGAGCCTGTCTCGGCCCTCGATGTTTCGATTCAAGCCCAGATATTGAATATCTTAATGGATTTAAGAGATGAGTTCCAACTTTCCTATTTATTTATTGCCCATGATCTATCGGTAGTAAAACATATTAGTGATCGATTGGGTGTGATGTACCTGGGTTATATTGTGGAGACGGGAGGAAAGGATTATATCTTTCAAAACCCGAGTCATCCCTATACAAGAGCCCTCTTTGCCGCCGTCCCGACGATTGATGAAGAGGTAGCAACCACAGCAACTGAATTAAAGGGGCAGGTCCCTAATCCGATCGATCTACCAAGCGGATGTTGTTTTCAAGCAAGATGCCCGGATGTTAGGGGGGTTTGTTATCAGGAAAAACCCCCGTTAAAAAAGATTGATCATGACCATTATGTCGCCTGTCATTTGGTAGCGAGTAAATAAATAATATTGACGGGAGTGAGTTTATGGAAAAACTAAAGGATAAGATCAAACAAAAAGTTGATATGATTGATCAGGATTTAATTAATTTGAGTAAAAATATACATGCTAATCCCGAACTATCTTTCCAGGAGTTTAAGGCAGTGGGTTGGCTCAAAGACTTAATGGCCCAACATAATTTTAAGGTGGAATCACCCCTGGGGGAGTTAGCAACAGCTTTTAAGGCAAGATATACTCGACTGCCCGGCGGACCGAGGGTGGCTTTTTTAGCAGAATATGATGCCCTTAGAGGGAAAGGACATGCCTGTGGACATAATATTATAGCGGCCTGTGCCGCCGGTGCCGCTATTGGCTTGAGTGCAGTCCTGGATCAGATGCCGGGCGAGGTCATTTTACTGGGTACACCGGCTGAGGAAGGGGGAGGGGGTAAAATCCTGCTGATCGAAGCAGGGGAATTTGCTCAGCTGGATTATGCTTTAATGATCCACCCAGGTAACAGCAATATTATTGGCCGGGGAGGCTTGGCGGCCACGTTGGTTACAGTGGAATTTAAGGGTAAAGCCGCCCATTCTTCCGGCCCTGAGCGAGGGATCAATGCACTACAGGCATTAATTGAGGTTTTTAAAGGTATTGATAGTATCAGGGGTTCGCTGCGAGGCGATGTAAAAATAAATGGAATCATTAAGAACGGGGGAGAGGCCTCCAATATTATCCCTGATTATGCCAGTGGAGAATTCACAGTCAGGGCCGCCACCCGGGATTACCTGCAGCAAATTCTAGCCAGGATTAACGATCTGGTTAGGGCGGCTGAATTGATTACCGGGGCTAAAGCAAGTATCAGCTCCAGTTTAATCTATGCCGAGCGATATCCGAATCTGGTGATGGCGGAAAAATTCAAAGAGAATATGGCCGGGCTGGGTGAGCAGATGTGTTATCCTGACCCGGGGGAATCACTTGGCTCATCGGATATTGGCAATGTTTCGATGGTAGTGCCGACAATTCATTCTTACCTCCGGATAACCGAAAAAGCGATTAGTGGACATACCGAGGAATTTGCTGCTGCTGCTATTTCTTCCCGGGCTGAAGAAGTGATCATTAAAGGAGCGAAAGGTTTAGCCCTAACTGGTTTTGATATACTGAGAGAACAAGGGTTGCGCGCGGCAATCCACCGGGAATTTAACCAGGTTGTACCAGGTAGGGAGGGTGCAAGTAAATGAGTTTTAGTCTGGATCAGTATCTGCAGGATCTGGAATTGATTGTTAACATCGACAGTGGCAGTAAGAACAGCAAGGGGATAAATCAGGTAGCAGATTTTTTTATTGAGCGCTATCAAAGACTGGGGTATCTGACCGAGAAAACAACTAATGCCAATCTAATGGCGGTTAACGGAGACTATGACAACTATGATGTCTTATTAATCGGCCATATGGATACCGTATTTCCGGAAGGGACCGCTGTAGAAAGACCGTTTAGGATTTCAGGAAACCGGGCCTATGGGCCTGGTGTTGCCGATATGAAATCAGGCTTACTTTTAATGTATTATAGCTTAAAGGCCATGCAGGAAGAAGGATTAGATCGAGATCTGGCCATCTGTGTTGTTCTCAATAGTGATGAGGAGATCGGTTCAAAAAAATCAATACCCCTGATTAAAGAGCTGGCCCAAAAGAGTAAAGTTGCCCTTGTCCTTGAGGGGGCCAGGAATGTTGCTTCTCTTGTGCTGGAGCGGAAGGGAATCGCCGGATATCACCTTAATTTTACTGGTATTGCCGCCCATGCCGGGGTTGAGCCGGAGAAGGGAGCAAGTGCAGTAGTTGAGCTGGCCCACTGGGTATCGGAGTTAAACGAGTTAAATGACCTTGCTGCCGGCACAACCGTAAATGTAGGGGTTATCGAAGGTGGGACTGCTGCCAATGTAATTGCCGAGCAGGCCAGAGCAACGGTTGACCTCAGATTTAAAACTGAAGCTGCCCGGGAGAAAGTTGAGACAGTGATGGAAGACTTAAAAAATAATCCCCGGGTTAAAGGGGTGAACGTCGAGGTTATTCGGCATGGGATCAGACCTGCGATGAATCCTTCCGCAGAGACGATGAGGTTGGTCGAGCGTGTCCAGGAGATCGGACAGCGATTAAAGCTGGACCTGAACTGGATTGCCAGTGGTGGTGGTTCTGACGCCAATACTACTGCCGGGCTGGGTATACCGACGATTGACGGATTAGGACCGGTTGGGGCTAACCCGCATAGTAAAAATGAATATCTGGAGCTTGATTCAGTTAAATTACGGAGTACATTCTTAACAGAAATTATAAGCGCCTGTCGAGATTTTAAGGGAAAGAGACCCGAATAGGGTCTTTTTTCACGATTGAACTTAAATTATCTTCTAATAATCTTCATTAAAAAGAATAAAATAAAAAGGGGATAGCAAAGGGGGAGCAATGATCAATCAGGCGAGACTAATCAACAGATTTATGGAATTAGTACAGATCGACAGTCTTTCCAGGGAAGAGAGGGCGATGGCTGATCGTCTCAAGCCGGAATTACTCGCACTGGGAGCCGTGGTTAGAGAAGATCAAAGCGGAAAAAAAATTGCCGGTAATGCCGGTAATCTGATTGCCGATTTTTCCGATCAAATAGATGGTCCCCTTCTTCTGCTGTCGGCACATATGGATCGAGTGGAACCGGGGCGAGGGATCAAGGCGGAGATTCGCGGTGATTATCTGGTCAGTCAGGGTGAAACTGTTTTGGCCGGGGATGATTTAATTGCCGTAGCTGCTATTTTAGAAGCATTAACCGGATTGCAAGAGAAAGGTGAAAGATATGGCAGAATTAAAGTGGTATTCACAGTGGCTGAAGAACAGGGTCTGCTGGGGGCTAAGTCGATTGATCCCGAAGAAATAAAGAGTGCTGATTACGGGATCGTCTTTGATCTCGATGATCAAGTCGGGATGATCGTGGATAAAGCCCCTAGCCAGTTTAAGTTTAATGCCACAATTATCGGAAAATCGCCCTCAGCCGGAGTGGATGCGATTAAAATCGCCAGTAAGGCTATTTCTGAGATGAAGTTGGGTCGGCCCGACCGGGGAATTACGGCCAATATCGGTGTGATCAAAGGGGGTAAAGCCTCCCATCTTACAGCTGATTTTGTTGAATTGGAGGGGGAGACAAGGGGCCACTCGACTGAACACCTGAAAAAACAAGTTGGGCATATCAAAGAAGTAATCAGTAAGGCTACCGCCAAATACCAAGGTCAAGCCAGTTTCAGGATTGAAAAAAACTATCCGGGATTTGAAATAGCCCGAGATAGTGATATAATAAAACTGGTGGAAAAATCAATCCAAAGACTGGATTTGCCGCTTACCTACCGTGCGAGTAGTGGGGGGAGTGATGCCAATATCTTTAATCAATACGGTCTCCCGACAGTCAATCTGGGGATAGGGGCAGAAAGGGTCCATTCGCCCGAAGAAAGGGTTAAGATTGATAATATGATAAAACTGGCTCAATTAATCAGTAAGATCATTGAGATTAATCGGGGTAATGATTAAATGTATCAGCTCGCACTGCGACCGGGGAGGGTTAAGCAGGTCCTGGAAAGTTTTGAGGAGATGACGGTGGTAGAGGTGATTATCCCGGGCGAAAAGAATAGTAAGGCCATTAACTATCCCAAACTGACCGGAAAAGTAGCGGCCGGGGATCGGGTTATTTTGAATACTACGGCAGTTGAATTGGGTCTTGGTACCGGGGGTTATCATTTTATTTGCTTTAATCTCGATCAAACAACCGAAAAGGAGTTGCTTAATCGAGAAGACGGTCATATTTTAAAACTCCGTTATACTCCCTATCAACTCAGAACCCGTTGTTGGGAAGAGGGAGACAGTGATGATATTGAAAAATTACGGCGCCGGCAAAACCTGGTCGGATTTCCGGTTATAATTATTCCGCTGCATAGTTTGTTGGCCCCACTGGTTATTGTTTTTAAAACCTTTCATCCGGAGAAAAGGGTAGTATACCTGATGACTGAGGGGGGGAGTCTGCCGATTGCTTTTAGCAATCAGGTCAGACAGTTGAAGGAACAGGGATTAATCGACAGTACGATTACCTCCGGCCACGCCTTTGGTGGTGATTATGAAACAGTTAATATCTTTACCGGTTTACTAACGGCCCGGGAACAAGCCAGGGGTGATTTAATTATAGCAGGGATCGGTCCGGGTATTGCCGGTACAGGTAGCAGATATGGTTTTAGTGGTGTAGAGCTGGCTTTTGTTAATTATGCGATTAATATTCTACAGGGGAAGAGTATCGTTGTCCCCCGGCTTGGATTTTTTGACCAACGGCAACGCCACTATGGGATCAGTCATCACACCATTACCTTGCTGGAGGAGTTAATCGACCGACCGGTTGATCTCCCTTGTCCTTTTAATGATATTATTACAGAGCAGTTAAAGGAAACAGGGATTGCTGGGTTACATAATATTTATTTTTATCCGACGACAGAAGTGGCAGCTATTCTTGAAAAAAGTAGCTTTCCTTTCCACAGCATGGGGCGGAGGTTGATCGATGACCCCTTGTTTTTCTACACGGCCGGTCTGGCCTGTTATCGGTGGGAGGAACTTATGAAGGAGTGAAGATACTTGGATTTTTACGAAAAAACGGTTCAATCAAAGGAGATCTATAACGGTAGGATTATCAGGGTTAGGGTTGATCAGGTAGAATTACCCAGTGGCTTAAACTCACAGCGGGAAATAGTTGAACATAGTGGGGGGATAGCGATTATTGCAGTTACACCGGAAGGGCAATTATTAATGGTCGAACAATACCGGAAACCGGTGGAGCAAGTATTATTGGAATTACCGGCCGGCAAATTGGAGAGTGGGGAAGAACCCTGGGTCTGTGCCCGACGGGAGTTGAGTGAAGAAACAGGTTATCAAGCCGGTAAGCTTGATTATCTTTTTTCCTTTTATACCTCACCCGGATTTAGCAATGAGCACCTCCATCTATTCCGGGCTGATGATTTGCAGGAAGTTGAGGCAGTTCCTGATCAGGATGAGCTTTTAAAGGTTGTCAGGTTAAATAAAGATGAGATTATCCCGTTGCTTCAAGCCGGGAAGATCAGGGATGGCAAGACAATTACCGGTTTACTTTATTATTTGGGGGTAGGTCGGTAATGCTGCAAAATTATTTTGCTGATCTCCATATTCATATTGGAGCGAATCAGCATGGTAGTCCGGTTAAAATAACCGCTTCCCGGGAGTTGAATTTTGCCAATATCCTACATGAATCGGCATTTTACAAAGGACTGGATCTGATCGCAGTTATTGATGCTGCTTCACCGTTAGTAATTAATGATATTGAACGGTTATTAGCCCGGGGTGAGATGACTGAATTAGCCGAGGGCGGGATTAAATACCGCGATCGCCTGGTCATCATTCTAGGTGCGGAAGTAGAAAGCAGGGAAAAGAATGGGGGTCAGGTTCACTATCTGGCCTATTTTCCTGATTTGGCAAAGATCAAAGAGTTTAGTGCGATTATGACAGAATATATCAGCAATATTAATTTAAGTTCGCAAGCTACCGGTTTGACCGGTGCTGAGCTCCTCCGGATAATTGATAGTACTGGTGGTTTAATGGTACCGGCCCATGCTTTTACTCCCCATAAGGGCTTTTATGGTCGGGCTTTTCGTGTCTACACAGAAGCCTTTAGTGAAGAGGAATGGGCGATGATCCCGGCGATCGAACTGGGACTGAGTGCCGATACCTATCTGGCTGATTATATTCCTGAACTAAGCTCAAAGACCTTTATTAGTAATTCTGATGCCCATTCTTTAAAGAAGATTGGTCGGGAATATAACCGGCTGCAAATGAAGGGAGTTAATTTCCGGGAGTTTAAGCTGGCTTTGCTGGGCCGACAGCAACGGTCTATTACCGCCAATTACGGTCTGGACCCTCGTCTCGGTAAATACCACCGTTCTTATTGTCAGGAATGTGACCAGGGTTTTGGGGGGGATAAACCGGTCGATAGCTGCCCTCATTGCCGGAGTAAGCAGCTGGTGATTGGGGTTAAAGATCGCATTTTAACAATTAGCAGGGAAAAGGAGTCCAGGTCGCCAGAGCTACGCCCACCATACATTCATCAAGTACCCCTGGTTGATATTCCGGGGATTGGCCCGGCAACCCTGAAAAAATTACTAAGCAATTTTGGTACGGAGATGGATATTATTCACCGGAGAGGAGTAGATGAATTGAAAGAAATTGTGGGCGAAAAAATCGCCGGAAATATCGCCAGAGCCCGTTCGGGAGAAGCCATAATTAAGCCTGGAGGAGGTGGGATCTATGGTAAAGTTATGGGTTAAGACACTCAATATTTCTTTTAATACATCCGGGGCGGCGGCAGCAGCGCGGCAGGGTAATGTAGTCATGATCGTTGATGTAATTGATATGTCAACTACGGCTGAAGCAGCCCTAGAAGCCGGCGCACTTACCGTGCTGGGCGCTAGCCCTGATCACCATATTGTCCCGGTGACGGTTAATCCAGAGAAAATCGGTTATTTTGCCGGTAAAAAGGCCGTCAAGTATAACAGCGGAGTGATCGTGGCGGCTGAACCCAGATTGCTGGGGCAGGATGACCAGGAACGGATTAATCAAATTCAGAAGGTGATGAAAGGAATAGAACGGGCCGGCGGTGAGTTGATCAAAGTAATCCCTAATATCGGCCGGGAAGTGGTCGAATTGGTCGATTTTAAAGAGCGGATTCTGATCGTGGTTAGTCCTGCCGGGGGAGCTGCTTTTGATGCTGCCTACAACTATGGTGCTTCCGAAGTAATAACCGGTACCGTAGCCCGGACCAATAATTTAAAAGGGCAGATGACCGCCAGGGTAGCGGCCGAGCGAGCGATTGAACGGGCCGTTAAACATAAAAGGGGAATAAGCGTTGTTGCGGCCAGTTCCAATTCAATGGAAGACATCCAGGCCGCGCATTTTATCAGTCAGGAGATTTTGAATCGGGGTTTTTTGGAGCTGGATTAATATAGCGGTTAAGTATATCTTGTCCCTCTGTTGCATAGAATTAAGTAGTTATGATGCGGGGGGGCTTTTGATGAATTTATACATCCGAAAGAGACTACCGGTATTCACCTTTATTGTGGTAGTGTTTATTCTTGGGATTAGTTTTGGTGCTATTGCTGTAAAGACGGTTGATTATAGTACCAAACAAAATCTCTTTAACTATTTTAATGACTTTATGCAGGGATATAATGAAATTGAGTATGACCGGGGGAGCCTGGTCAGTGAAAGTATTAAGTTTAATTTATTTAATATTTTTATGATCTGGGCTTTTGGTATCACGGTAATCATGATGCCGCTAATCACCCTCTTAATTTTTTTCAAGGGTTTTGTGCTCGGATTTACCGTAGGCTTTCTGGTTAGTGAATATAGTTTAAAAGGGATTGTGCTGGCTATTTCTGCTGTTTTCTTCCAGAATGTTTTGATTATACCGTCATATATTATGGCGGCTGTGATGGCGGTCTCCTTAAGTATCAGGATCATAAAATATTATCGGAACCGGGCCAAGCTCAGCTTTGAGGATTTTCTGGCTTATACGCTGGAAATGACAATGTTGGCTTTGATAACGTTGGGTGGGGCTTTGCTGGAAACCTATATTAGCCCTCTTTTATTAAGATTAGTGTTAAGATTTATTTAAAAAGTCTGTTCGCTACACTCACTGCCCTCTTCTATTTTAAACGTATGGTTGAGGCCAGTAACTTCTGGATGACCTTCATTTTCAAACCAGGTGGTATCATGAACGGCTATTAGATAGCCTGCACCTGTAGGTGATATTGCATAACCCAGAGCAACACTCAACTTACCGCGAGGCTCATGGGCAGGAAATTCCTGAGCTTTGACTGTCATCGAGTAGAATGATGACTCTGGAACAACTGTTGAAATTAATCAAATATGTTACCGGCTGGGAGATTAGCTTCTGGAAGCTGATGAAGATTAGTGAAAAGGGAGTTAATTTAACCAGGTTATTTAATACAAAACATGGCTATAATAAACCTTATCAGGTAGATGGGTTGCCTGATAGGCTTTTTGAACCTCTGGAAAATGGAGCCCATGAGGGAGAAAAGATTGATAGAGATGAGCTTGAAAAGGCATTAAAGACTTATTATCAGATTAGAGGCTGGGATGACAACGGCATCCTAACCTATGGTAAATTTGTTGAACTTGGAATTGAAGAGTTATATTAGTGATGTAATTCATATCTGGGAGATTATTAAAATATTAAAGAAAACCTTTATCTGAAAGGTTGATGATTATCATGAAAGTCAAAATCGGTTCATAGGGATCATTGACTAAATTTACAGCAAAAAATCCTGTGTATATAAATCTCGATGATGGGGTAAGTTTTAAGGAGATAGAGGGTAAATTAAAAAAAAAGCTTGATATACCTGTTCATATTCCGACCTTTTCTGTAGTTAATCAGAGAAAGGTGGAAGGTGATTATATTCTAAAAGAAAGTGATGAGATTGTTTTTGTTACTTTAATTGGTGGAGGATGATTCTATATTATTAAGAGCCCGCAGAGATTTGAGTTTTATTTAATTAATCTTAAGAAAACTTTATTTAAATCTTGTTTTTGATTAGGGTGGAGAGTTTTATATTAGCATCTGGTTTAAACTGTAGTAAAAGCCCGTGGGTATAATATCCCGGGCTTTTACTCTATTAATGTTTTTGATGTATTAATTTAAATTTATTTACTTACTGTTATTTACTTGACATATAATTAAATATAATAATATTTATGATCATTTTTAATAAGCCCACAGCTAACTTCTAAATTATTCATCCTTCCATCTGAATGAATTGAGTTTCTCTATTTTTATGGCAAATGAAACGAAAATATCAACAGTCAATTTTGTGAATAATATTGAAATAAAGAAATAATAATTATCCCCTTGTTCTTATCTATCATAATTATACATCGTCAGGATAATAATGGCCATGTCAGGTCAGATTGGTAATGTAGGGAAATTGAGTATAGAACTAGCCAGTGTCGATATACACCGTGATGGCATAAAAAGAGCTTCCAGTGATGCTGTTACCACTGTAATTAATGGCCAAAGGGTGACTAAGGCTATGATTGTTGTTACAAATGGTAAATTTGATTTTGCCTATCTAAATCTACAATACTGAAGAAATGGTTAAGGAATTTGGAAGGTTCTTTCCAATAAAATACTACTGGCAGGAAGACAGAGGATTTCGTAAAGCAATGCTAATGTTAAATTGCATATGCCAGTAAAAGGAAGGGTGACAATCTCCAGTGATTATGGTGAAGACCGCGGTAGTTATCTCCACAGGGGAATAGATTTTGACGGTAAGATGGGCGACAGTATCTATAGTGCAGCAGGTGGAAAGGTTATCTATTCAGGATATACAGAGAGTGGCGGAAATGAGGTAGTAATTCAACACAGTAATAATTTAATGACTAGGTATGCCCATCTAAATGAAATAATCGTTAAAGAAAGTCAATTTATTGAAGATGCTGAAAAGATTGGTGCTATGGGTAATACCGGAACAGTATATTCAGCCAATGGTGGAGATGGCAGTCATCTGCACTTTGAGGTTATCGAAAATGGTCAAAGAGTAGATCCGGATAAATATTTGAAGTTAAAGCAAGTAAATTATCAGGTAGGAGACTATGTTAGTACATATGGAAGCTCTTCAACTACATTTGATATTACAGATTCTAATTTCGATCAAGTATTACCTACTATAGGCAAAGCATTTAGTGAATTTTACAATGCATTAAAAAATGCTGATTATAAAGAGATAGTGTCAAAAATATTAGAAGCAGGTAATAAATTTACAGAAGCACTTAAATCTGAGGATTTTAAAAAACCATTTAAGGCAGTAATGACAATTGGTTGGTCTCCAACTATAATTATTCTTAGTCCTGATTCAGCTTATGATGTTTCTGGTGAATTAGAAAATTCATATAAAGATTTGCGTGACTCAACGGATGAATTTCGAAAAAAGACTAATCCATCCCAACCAAATAGCCAAGAGGAAAAACAAGAGGAAAAAATAGAAGATTCACAAAGCACCTATGGTTCTTCAAGCACCTATGGTTCTTAAAGTTCTTATGGTGGTAATAATAGGGCCATAGTTAACTTAGTAGATTAGGATCAAACTCAGGGTATGAGGCCAATAAGACTATCAGGTAATTAGGGGCTGCTGAACAGCCTATAATTCCTTGTAAATACTGACTTTGCAGCGTTTTTATGATATAATAGATCCATGGAAAACAACATTTTTCCCATAAAAACCTTGCACTTGGGAGGCTGATTTCATGTATAAACATAATGAATGTCAGATGATCTTACCCGAAGAGTTTTGTTTACCATTTGCCGGAAAACTAAACCCTAAAAACCGTTGGTGCCAACTGGCATTAATCATTCCCTGGGATGCAAATGAACAGTTAGGTTATGACTGTGACAGGGGAAATAATCTAACATATATACTTGAAATAAATTGTTTTATAATATGTAGCAGATTAAATGTACTTTTTACATATAGCAAAAATAAATTTTCTAAAAGCACAGTAGAATTATTTGGAAATAACTATATTAACAATTTAAAATCAATCATAAAACATTGTTGTGGTAAGGAGTCAGTTGAGTATACTCCTTCTGATTTTGATGCAATTGATATTTCTCAGAAAGAGTTAGACAGTCTCTTTACAGATTAAGAAATATTCTTTCATTGCATAATTATTATAAGGAGTAAAAAATCTAAAAAGGAAAGGGGTTGATAGAAAGGAGAGAATTAACTTAAATTATCATTTCTGAGCCCACGAAAAAAACTAATGTATGAAAGGAGAATACAAAATGGAGAATGTTCGTATTTATGAAATGCCTAGGTGCAAAATGGTTGCTTCTCAATGTGGCATGTTCGGTGATGGAAAACTGGAGCGATTTGATGAATGGTTCAGTTCTTTGCCTAAATCTATGTTCCCAAGAGACTTTTTATCGTATGACCAGGAGCAAGAATGTTTCATATGGTATTATATGTTTGACGAAGGAATGGAAGTGCCTGACGAATTTTGTATCATTGATTTTTCTGGAGGTCTATACGCAGTTACAACTGGGGTAGATGGGGAGGATAACTCAGAAGAAATGGAAGAAATTAATACCTTTATTAAAGAAAAAGGCTGCTTTGAGAAAGATCCTTCTCGTGTAGAGTTGGGCAATATTCCAAACCCACAACCAGCCGGAGAAGTGATGGGATATAACCAAATGAATTATTATGTACCAATTAAAATAAAAAAATAATATGTCTATACCTATCAAGATATGAGTCAAACAGAGCCCTCCTGCAAAAATGAGGGCTCTGTTTTATATATTTTTTACATTCTTCAATAATTACGCCCGGTTAAGTAGGGGCTGCTGAACAGCCTATAATTCCTTGTAAATACTGACTTTACAGCGTTTTTATGATATAATAGATCCATGGAAAACAACATTTTTCCCATAAAAACCTTGCACTTGGGAGGCTGATTTCATGTATAAACATAATGAACGTCAGATGATCTTACCCGAAGAGTTTTGTTTACCATTTGCCGGAAAACTAAACCCTAAAAACCGTTGGTGCCAACTGGCATTAATCATTCCCTGGGATGCAGTTGAAACTAAATATGCTAAGAACTTTAAAAGCAAGAGCGGACAAGCTGCCTATTCACTAAGAGTTGCTTTGGGGGCACTAATCATTCAAAACCGCAAATCCCTTTCAGATAGAGAATTGGTAGAAGAAATATCCGAAAACCCCTATCTTCAGTACTTTTTAGGTTTTAAAAGCTTCGTTCAAGATAAGCCTTTTGACCCTTCACTGATGGTACATTTTCGCAAACGCCTTGGTAAGGACATCATCAATGAAGTTAATGAGTTAATTGCAAAACCACTATCAACTACTAAGGATTCTGATGATGACAATAATCCTGGTAATAATGCACCATCAGGTACTGAGAGAGAATCTCCCAAGCAAGAAAAAGAAACCACCGGCAAATTAATCTTAGATGCCACCTGTACACCCGCCGACATCCATTACCCTACAGACTTATGACTGCTTAATGAGACTCGGGAAGCGTTGGAGGAAATCATAG
>JAKSCG010000167.1 GCA_022360715.1 Halanaerobiales bacterium | reverse complement strand
GTTGAAATCTCATATCCCACTTAATCGTACTGAGCAATTTATTCATAATTAAGCCAGTCTCCTTCCGGTGACTTTGATGAAGACATCTTCCAGCGTTGTCTCCTGGGAGTGTAAAGTCCTGATTTGATAGGATTTCAAAATCTGCAAAAATTCCTGGTTGTCTCCGATCCCATCTAAACTAAAGGATTTCGTTTCTATCTGCTCGTTGAGGTAATACTCAACCTGCACGACATGCTGTCCGTGTTTTAGCTTCAGTTCATCTGGTTGGTCAATTTCCACGATCTGACCATCGACAATGAAGGCCACCCGGTCACAAAGGTCATCAGCTACCTGCATATTATGGGTGGTGATAAAGATCGTTTTACCACGGGCTTTTTGCTCAAGAATAATATTTTTGATGTTCTTGGCATTAACCGGGTCTAAGCCCACCGTCGGTTCGTCCAGAAATAAGATATCCCCGTTATTGAGTAAGGAGCGGGCAAAATTCAGTCTCATCTTCATCCCCTTAGAGAAATTCTCGACCCGCACTTTTTTATGCTCCAATAAGCCAACCAGGTCGAGTAACTGATCTATATCTCGGGTTGGATCTGTATAGAGGGACTGAAAAAAAGCGAGGTTATCAACTGCACTAAGCTTCAGAAAATGGTTGGGGAGTTCAAAGCTAACCCCAATTTTCTCATATAGTTCCGAACCGAATTCCTTAAGGTCTTTACCGTAAAGCTGGATCTTGCCCTCATAACCGTCGAGCAGCTTAATTAAAATATTTTGTGTAGTTGACTTTCCGGCCCCGGATGGCCCCAGAAAACCAAAAATCTCTCCCCGGGCAATGGCAAAGCTAATCCCTTTAACCGCTTCTTGATTAGTATTCTGATATTTATACCTCAGATCTTTAATTGTAATCATCCTTCTTCCTCCCTTTCCCTTATATATTTAATAATCTCTTCGATCACTGAGCGATCGACCAGGCCAAGCAGACTCTTTTTGGCATCGAGCAATCGCTCGATCGCCTGCAATAGCAAATTATACCGCTCTACGATTAACCTTACCGGGTCTTGATAATTACTGGATCGAAGAAATATTTCAGCAATTCCGTCACCCCAGAAAATGCTCAGTCTTAATATCAGTTCTGCCATCAATTCAGGAACGTCCGTATCAAAGATCCCTTCGCTGATACCCTGTTTGATTATATCGGTTAATATCGGTAAGTAACGAACTATGTTTTTTTCTTTAATCTTCTGTTGGAACAGGATATTATGCTCCGAATACATTGCTGTTAAGACAACATACAGTAAATCTAATTGCTCTAATTTCCAATCTGTTTGCTGATTGACAAAAGTATTGAATTTAGCAAAAGCATCATCGGTTGAATTTTCTAAATCTCTTTGGATTTTAGCCACTTTCTGGTCAACAATTATGTCGGATATTTCATCCAACAATTGCTCTTTTGATTTAAAATGATGATAAAATGTCCCTTTGGCTATCTCCACATCATCAATAATATTTTGAATTGATGTTTTGTTATAACCCTTGGTGAAAAAAAAACTTCGGGCACTTTCTAAGATTTTACCCCTAATAGTAGCTCGCAATACATTTCCATCCTTTCTCGACCGACCGTCGGTCTATTTAATCAGTATAACCCTTTTTTTCTTAATTGTCAACTTTTTTTGAAAAAAACGTACTTTACTGGGGTAGCAACAGGACTATAATTAACCTGAAAAAAAGGAGTTACACGAATCTCCGTGTAACCCCTGATAGCTAACTTAGGCATGAACTGTTCAAATAACTTTGCTGTCCGCTACTACACTTTTTCTCATATTATTAAACTCCTTTTTCACCAGGAAAATCGTCCAGAGAACCATTAAAAAGTCGATTCCAAAGGTTCCGTAATAAACCCCCGACACCCCTAAAAACCTGGGCAAAATCAACATTACCGGGATATAGAAAACCAATTGCCGGATAATACCGATCATTGCGCCAATCTTACCCTTATTGATCGCCGGGAAAAGGGTCATCGCCATAAAGATGACCGGTAAGATCGGGAGCAAGGTCATATAAACCCTAAAATTGGTCAGTTCACTGCCGGTAAAAACTTGATCGGGCATCATGATTGAGAGCACTGAAGCAGGAGCAAACATGATAAACAGCCAGAAAGGTATAATTAAAATGGTGGCGATCACGGCAAATATTTTAAAAGAGCTGATCACCCGCTCGTTATTTTTGGCTCCGTAATTGATCCCGATGGCCGGTTGTAAGGCCCTCATCAGACCAAAAACAGGGGTTAGAATAAAGGTGAAGATCCGGAAGGCCACACCATAAAAGGCAATATCTGAACTAGTTCCGTAATTTGATAAAGCATTAAAGATCAGAACAGCTTGAACCAGGCTCATTACAACCATAATAAATGAAGGTATTCCCATTGAAATGATCGATTTAATAATATCTTGATCCCGGCGCAACGAGGCCACCTTCGCCTTAAAGGAAGCAAAGCCCTTTCCGAAATAAATCCATCCGACCAGGGTATAGACAAACATCCCGAGATTTGTGCCCCAGGCCGCTCCTTCTACCCCCATATTTAAGATGACGATCAGAATATAGTTAGCAATAACATTGATCACCAATCCTAAACCCATTATCACAGCGGCTGACTTCATCTTACCCTCTGCCCTGACGACCATGTTCGCCGCTAAACCATAAATCCAGAAAAACGAACCGATAATAGTAACCCTGAAATAATTATCACCTAACCGCAGCGCCTCCCCTTCTCCCCCCATCACTTTAATCAAATCAGTCGAAAAGAGCAGACCGATGACAATGAATAATACCGTTGCAATTAAAGACAGGTAATTTACATTGCCCAATAATCGCTCTTGCGTTCGCTTATCCTCAGCCCCTAAAGCTATACTGAGCGCTGAGCCGGCCCCAACACCGATTAACGAACCTACCCCTAAACTAAGCTGGGACAGAGGATAAGCAAGTGATACACCGGCCAGAGCAATCTCCCCGACAAACCTTCCCACAAATATTGCATCAAAAACTGTGTTTAAACCGTATAATACCATGGCAATTACCGCCGGCCAGGATAAATCAAACATCACCCTCCAGAGATTATCCGTCAAAATCATCTTCTTTTGTTTTTCCTTATTGGTCTCTTGACTCAATTTAATCCTCCTCCAAAAATCATCCTCTTTAAATTTGCTATTGATGATTCTGAATATCGTTATCAATCAATAATGATAAAAAAAAATACTACCTTGCATTTTTATTTCCTCACTTACTAGGATTAAATATCAGATTTAATATACCCTTTAAACCCGTTCATATAAAAATATATCACCTCCACTATCCTGGCTTTAGCCTCTTCTTTGGATAGTCCGTTTTCAAGATCATTTAATAAACTGTCAAATAGGTTCTTAAAAAGGAGATCGGAAATATACCAGGGGAATTCTCGCTTTAAATATCTAACACTCATTTCTTCAACGATCTCCCCCATTGTATTCCTTTCCTTGGCAATGCTTAATAAAAGCTCTTCATAAAAATTTTCAAATCTGGTCCCTTCCGCTCGCTTAAATAATAAGATACTTGCCTTCTTATTGTCATATAGCAAATCGACGATTGTATTAAAAAAGCTATTTTCTTCGTTTTTACCGGTCCAGGAAGCTGGATCTAACCAGACCTCCTCAGACATAAAGTAATCAATTAAGGATTCAATATTTTCATAAGTCTCACCAACCAACTGTTCAAAAAGAGCGGCCTTGCTTTGAAAGTAGGTATAAACACTCGAAACTCCTATCCCTGCGCTTTTAGCGATATCTTTCATATAGGTATTACTATATCCCTTTTCAATCAATAAATCTTCCGTCTCCTTTAAAATCCGTTCTCTAATATGCTTTTTTTTAAACTGCATCAAGATACCTCTTTTTTAAAAACGAATCATGATTCGTTTTGATTATATCCTTGTTTGTAAGCTTTGTCAATACCTTTGTTTTACTTAACCTTCACCATGTCCTGCTAATTCGGTTATTTCAGCAATCCTGTCTTCTAACTCAAAACCCAATCCATCAATATCTGCCCCCAGAAAGCCCCGAATCATTAATGAAATGGCTTCACGCTCTTCCATCCCGCGTGATTGCAAGTATTCAACCTGTTCCGGTGCTAACTTGCCAATACTGGCTTCATGGCTCATCCGGGCATCAGGGTGATGGGCTTTTATTCCGGGGATTGACAAAATAAAGCCCTCCTCACCAACATTAAGCAGTAAACCGGCACAATCTACATGGGCTTTACATTTAGCATTACCAATCAGCAATCCTTTTTGATGCATTTCCCCCCCGGTGCATACCCCCCGATGGGCCAATTCAGCAGTTGTATCATCTGCATCAAGATATATATCGCCACCCATGTCAATCATTGACCCCTCAACCCCAAGAATAACCGATAGAAACTTGGCTGAAGCTCCCTTTCCAATCAGCCGGGTTTGCGGATTGCTGGTAATGATTTTAGCGGGCCGCAGCGAAATGTAGTTACTCTCGTAGCAACCTCCTGCTTCTACAAAGGTCCCACTTCGGGGATATACTGTGACATCTGGTCCCCAGTCGTGTACCATGGTGTTGATCAGTCGGGCATTTTTGCCGATAAACTGCTCACTCACTGCCATGTGCAGCCCGGAATAGACATTTTGATGGGTCACACAACCAGTAACAAGCTGCAATTCAGCATCATCTTCCACAATAACCACATTGTGCACAACTTGAGTGATATTATCGCTGGCCATATAGAGAGCGGCCTGACAGGGAAGGAGCACCTTAGCACCCTTCCGTACCCAGGCAAAATAACCGTACACCTCTTGTTGGGATGCACATTGCTCAGTAATCTCGTCAAGGTCAGTCGGAACGGCTTTCCAGAAATATTTTTCCCGTAACCAGTCATATTTTTCAAGGGCAGTTGCAATTGGTAGCAGTTCCAACCCCTCCGTCCGGTTTGGTATACATATTGGACAAAAGTCACGTAAAATCAGCGTGCCAGCCCGCTGTTCTCCTTCGGTTAGCACTCCCACCTGGGCCAGTGCGGCCGTATCAGTCGGATCGAGCTGATCCAGTGCGTTCAATTCCGGAGAAACCCCTCCGTTAGGATGATACTCTGTTTTTTTCATCAGCTTACACTCCTTCCTGTAAACATTGAGTACACTCTGCATATCCGTATTTACTGATTGTATCCAGTATTATTGCTGGATTTCCGGTACAGCCGATCTGCCGCTCGAACATAACATGGGCTTTATCAACGTGAACATAATTGAGGATATTACCGCTATGGGTAATAATCAGCCCGGCTTTCCGTCTGGCTGGATGAACCGGATCATCGGAAAAAAGCATATTAACCAGCTCTCCTACCACTTTCAATGCTTCCAGATCCACCCCGGAGTCAGGCTCATCCATCATACTGAACATCGGTTGCATTGCCAATAATTGTAATAGTTCGGCCCGTCTAATCTCGCCGCCCGAGAGATTTCCATTGATATCCCGGTTCAAAAAGCGTTCCATATCAGCAGCTTTAGCCACTTGCCCGACATTATCGACCTGCTGGTGATTAGCGGCAGTCACATAATCAAGAACCTGCTGTAGTTTAACTCCCGGAATGGCCGGTGGTAGCTGTTGGGCAATTCCGATCCCCCATCTGGCTCTCTCTGTAATATCAAGCTCGGTAATGTCTTTACCTGCCAACAGGATTTGCCCACTCTTTACCTGGTAGCGGGAAAAACCCATAATAGCCATCATTAAAGTTGTTTTACCACTACCATTTGGCCCAAACAAGGCATGAACTTCCCCGGCCGGAATCGTTAGGTTCAAGTTGTGCAGCAATTCCTTTTGGCCGGCATAAACACACAGATCTTTTATTTCTAAGACATTATTATTCTCCTTCACTGTAATTTCTCCTTTCAAAGATTAAGTTGGGTTTTATCTCGATAGGTTAGCAGACAATCTTAAATGATAATGAATGTCATTTTCAATTAAGGCTAAATTTTTTTCCCGAATTGTAATTCATTTTTAATTATATCGATGTCTACCTTCTTTGTCAATAGAATTGAGCCGATTGTTTAAAAACTTACTGCTTATTATTGCTTGCTGTTACCTTACCACTTCCTCCCTTGCTTCTTAGTACTACAAAATAAAGGATAAAGGCAATAACAACCGATAATGCACCCCAGAGATACATCTGACTATATCCCGCCACCGATGCAATTGCCCCTAAAATAATTGACCCTAATCCGATCCCACTATCAAATCCGGTAAAAAAGGTAGCATTTGCTGCTCCCCGCCGCCCGGGGTGAACATTGACTACCGCCATGGTCTGCATTGTGGCTAAAACTGCTCCAAATCCAACTCCGTAAATAAAGGCTACCATTAAAAATACCGGCAGTGTTGACGCCCGGGATAATATAACCATAGCTGTAAACACACCGATTAAACCGGGAATTGCAGCATAATCCGCTCCCAATTGATCATTAATCTTCCCGAAAACAGGCCGGGAAATTAACAAAGAAAAAGCGTAAATCGTAAAAAACAAGGCAATATTCTCAATCCCCCTTTGGGCCGCATAAAGCGCCAGGAAACTTATAATTGTACCGTAGCTCGTAGCAACAAAAAATATCACAATGGAGGGACGGAGCGAACTTTTTTCATAAAAGGCAGCTTTGACCGGACCGGGTTCTTCCCTTGCAATATGGCGATATCTAATCGTCAATGCCAGTATAAATACTAAAATAAGCAAGCCGGCCGATGTAAAAAATAGGCTTGAGAAGTGATAACGGTTAATCAAGGATAAACCGATAGCAGGAGCTATAGCCATCGCCAAACTGCCGGATAAACTAAAATATCCAATTCCTTCACCAAAGCGTTTTTTTGGTATGTTATCTGCTGCAATCGTATTTGATGCGGTAGTGGCAGCTCCCCATCCCAGACCATGGATCAAACGAAATACAATAATCAATTCAATGATCGGAAACCAATTATAAGCTAATACGGATAAAACAAAGATAACCAGTCCGACCAGAAATACTTCACGACGACCAATCCGATCAAGCATCAAACCGGCAAAGGGTCGCGCCACTATCGCAGAGATAGTAAAAATTCCTGTTACCAGACCGACACTGGCATCTCCTCCGCCCAGTTGTTTAATATAGAACGGTAATGTAGGTAAAAGCATTTGAAAGCCAAAAAAAATCAAGAAATTCAAAAGAGTAATCTTGCAGAAATTCTTTGTCCAGAGTGGTACAGATTTAACTCCTGGTTCTTTCAACACAATTCCTCCCTCGCAATTTGTCCTTTTCACTGTAAACATTAGCCAGGACTCTTGTTAAGACTTTAATTGTCTCTTCATACTCTGTCTCTGATATATCTTGACAGTAAATATCAATTAATTCCCGAAAGGTGGCCCTGATGAGCGGAGCAATTCGTTTTCCTTTTTCCGTCAAGAATAATCTTTTGCAACGCCGGTCGTTCCGATCCTGTTCCCTGCTTATATACCCATACTTTATTAAATTTTTAACAGCTTTGGCCGTTGTTGATTTACCGATATAAAGATTGTCGCTTAGCTCTTGTTGGCTGGCCCCCTCATTTTGGGAAATATAATAAAAAAAATCATATTCTCCCTTTTTAAGATCAAGTCCCTCCAATTTATAACTAAGAATAGTTTGAGCATTCCGATAAATGGCCGCAGCATATTTACCAACGGAAGCTTTAATTGTGATCAACCTCCTCATTAGTTCTCTAGAAACCTATAAAAATTATATCCCAAGTTAGTTTCATATGCAACTATTTTTGCCGAATAAAAAGTTGACAATTGCATTTATTTGTAGTATTATGAAAATACAATTTTTTATGACCAATGTGGGAACGTTACCATATAGAGGGGGAGTCATGAAAACAATCAAAGATGTGGCCAGGTTAGCCGGAATCGGGGCTTCAACGGTCTCCAGATACTTAAATAATAACGGCTATGTTAGTAAAAGGGCCAAAGATAAGATCGACAAAGCACTTAAAGAATTAGACTATCAACCTAATGCCTTGGCCCGGGCGGTAAGACAACAGCGGACCTACACTATCGGGTTGGTTATACCGACTATATCCAATCAATTTTTTTCGGAAATAGCCATTGCGATTGAGCAAAACTGTATTGATCGCGGATATAAGACAATGTTATGCATTACCAATGATGATGAAGAAAAAGAGAAGAAATATATTGATATGATTTTGCAGAACCGTTTTAGCGGAATCATTCTGGCCACCGGCACCTATATTTCAGAACGACTAGAAAACCACATCCCGATTGTATTAATCGACCGGATTATTGATTCATCCAACACTAATATTATTACAGTAACCGGAGATCACTTTGGTGGTGCCGAAGAAGCAACCAGACATTTAATTAAATTAGGGTGTAAAAAACTGTTACACCTTTGTGGTCCGGAAAAAACAGAACCCGCTTATCTCCGTAAAAAAGCATTTGAACAGGTCGCTAGAGACCATTGTATTGACTATAAAATTCTTGTCTTTAACCAATTAACCCCAAGCCAACTCCAGCAATTATTTCAAGAACAGTACGACGGTGTGTTTACCTGGAACGATGTAACCGCCATTCAATTTATTAGCGAATGTCATGCCCAAAAGATAAAAATACCGGAAGAAGTTCAAATCATCGGTTATGATGGAATTAAAATGTCGGAACTGATCTATCCTAAATTAACTACAGTCTGTCAGCCGATCAATCATCTCGGTAAAACCGCCAGTGATGTCTTAATCAACCGGATCGAAGGCAAAAAAGAAAAGCGTCAAAAAGTTATCTTTAAAAATATCTTAGTGGAAAGAGGGACCACAATAAAAATGGGTAAAATTAGAGGGGGTGAGCGGAGTGAGTGAACCAGGTGACTTTTGTCAACTTTGTCGGCTCAAAGTCAGGAACAGCTCATATTTGTAGTAGCTGCCGCTTGATGGAAACATATGTCTTTCACCATAATGATTCGAATACCACTAACGAAAGGATGGGCTAGTGACATGTCTTATCAACCAAAAAGAAAAATAATTATTGATACTGATCCTGGAGTAGACGATGCTTTTGCAATTGTAACCGCCTTAAAATATCAAGGGTTTGAAGTGGTGGGCATCACAACTGTTGCCGGCAACAAAGGCTTGGATTATGTTACCAAAAATGCTTTGAAACTAGTAGGCCTGCTCAATGCTGATTGTATGGTCTATCAAGGTGCCCATGCTGCGCTCAAAGATCTGGACAAACCGGTTGACCAAAGCAAAGATGCTGGAAATACCCATGGTTTTGATGGCTTAGGCGGAATTAAACTCCCTTATGATTTATCCAGATTATCGGAACAGTCTGCTGTTGATTACATTTTAGCAACTGTTGAGCAATATCCGAACGAAGTAGAGATAATGGCTTTAGGGCCATTAACCAATATTGCACTTGCAATCCAAACCGAGCCGGAATTAATGAAAAAAGTAAAAACTATTTGGTCGATGGGTGGCGGTGTCTATCGCGGCAATGTAACACCGGTAGCAGAGTTTAATTATTGGTTTGATGCTGAATCGGCTCAAATCACTTATAGTATTGGTCAAGATGTAGATATCTACATGTTTGGGCTTGATGTAACCTATCAAACTTATTTTACGGCTAATGACTTCTTTTTTATCAAGCAAGAAGGCGGAGAGCTGGGCCGACATTTTTATGATATGGTCCAGGATTATGCCGACTCATATTGGAAAAACCGCCGAATTACCGGTGCTGTTATTCATGATTTAGTCCCGGTAATCTATGCAATTGACCCCACTATAAGTAACCCGGAAGATGTTTATCATTGTGCCGTAAGCGTTAGCTGTGAACCGGGATTAGTCCACGGACAAACGGTTGTTGATTTGGTTGATCGACATAACTATCTAAAAAATTCCTATGTGGTTATTAATGCCGATGACCGCAAATTTAAAGAAGTATTTATGGAGATTGTTTTTGGTGAAGTAGCTGACCTCTATAAAAAATATGTAGTTAGTTGATTATTAATACTTTATTAAAGTATTAAATAAAAGAGGAGGAAAAATGATGATGAAAAAGTTGGGAATGGTCACGATCTTATTAATTCCAATCTGTATTGCCATTAACTTTGTGGGAGGACAAATTGTTACCGTACTGAAATTACCGCTATATTTGGATGTTATCGGAACAATCCTGGCCGCAGCCTTGACCGGACCAATCGGCGGAGCCATTGTCGGGTTAGTTACCAATTTAATCTTAGGCATTACAAATCCGGTCTTAATTCCATTTGCACTTGTTAATGTGGCAGTTGGGGTTGTAGCCGGTCTAGCTGCTCAAAGGGGCGGATTTAAAACGATCAAGGGAACAGCCATAACCAGCATTGCCATCTGGGCAATCGTCCAGATAACGGCCGTTCCTATGACTGTTATTCTCTTCGGCGGGGTTGCCGGGGGTGGTGCCTCCGTAATTACCGGTTTCTTCCTGGCTGCCGGCAAAGGGATCTGGGAAGCCGTCTTCAGCCAGAGCATCATTGTGGAAACTGTCGATAAAATTATCTCGACATTTATTGCCTATTTTATTATCAAAAGAATTGGGGCCAGCACCCTGCTTAAATTCAGCCTTGGTCCAAAATATGTTGATGAGGCAACAGAATAATACTAATGAAACCCATCAAGAGATTTTGATCTCTTGATGGGTTACTAAGGAGTTGTCGCAATGAATAAAAAAGGTGTAATCTCCCGCATATATCCGCTAACTAAACTGGTGGTTGTATTAATTATTGCGCTTACTGCCATCATATGGGGTGATTATCAATTTGGTTATTTTATAGTTGTACCTCTTTTAATTTTTTTGGCATTTCTGGAAGGTAAATTTGTCAGTTATACTAAAAAAATGATCGGCGCGATGATCATCATGTGTACCTTTATTTTTATTATTAAAGGATTATTCGACCCTTCTGATCAAATATTGTGGAACTTTGCTTTCATCAGTGTAAAAAAGGCAGGGATTGAAAGTGCTTTGCGGTTAACCTCAATCATTTTTGCCCTGGGAGGTTCAATCCTGCTCTTTTTTGAGACTACTGATTTGGAAGATTTGATGATCGCACTGCAAAAAATGGGGATGTCCCATGTCAGCACTTTTATTTTTCTGTCAACTCTGCAGATGATCCCCCAATTTGCCCAAAAAAGCAAGGTGATTATGCAAGCACAGCGAGCACGCGGGATTGAAACAGAGGGAAATATACTAATTAGAATCAAAGCCTTTTTCCCGACTCTGACCCCGTTGATTATCTCTTCGATTAGTGATATTGAAGACAAGGTGGTCACGATGGAAGCCCGGGCCTTTTCCGTTGAAGTAAAAAAAACATATATGCAAATCCTCGACATTAAGCTTCTGGATTATATCATAATATTCTCTTCCTTAATTTTGTTTGTTATTTTTCTGGTCTGGAGGTATCTGATATGAAAGCCTTGGAAGTAAGGAATGTTACCTATAAGTATCCGATCGCCCGGACCAATGTCTTAGAAAATATTTCATTCTCGGTCAATAAGGGTGAATTTGTCGCGATCGTGGGAAAAAACGGCTGTGGTAAAACAACACTCTGCAATATTTTAAGGGGGTTTATCCCTAGCTTTCATCAAGGTAAATTTGCCGGAACGGTCTTGATCAATGAGAAAAATATCAAGCAAATGTCAATGGGAGAAATTGCTGTAGCCATTGGCTTTGTCTTTCAGAATCCATTTATCCAGGTTAGTGGAATCAAACACTCGGTTTTTAATGAGGTTGCCTATGGACTGGAAAATCTCGGCATAGACCGGGAGGAAATGATTGGACGAACAGAGCAGATCCTTAAAGATTTGAAAATGAATGATTTAAGAGACAAGCATCCGGTAGAGTTATCGGGTGGACAAAGACAAAGAGTTGCGCTGGCATCGGTACTGGTTATGGATCCGGATATTTTAATCATTGATGAGCCAACTTCACAACTCGATCCCCAGAGTACTGAAAAAGTTTTTGAAATTATTAGACTGCTGAAAGAGCGCAATAAGACGATTATTCTGGTTGAACATAAAATCGACTTAATTAGTGAATATGCCGACCGAGTAATATTAATTGATGATAAAAGAATCGTTTTTGATGATTTAACCCAAAAGGTACTGGTTAATAAAAAGGTCTTATCCTATGGCGTCAACTTACCACAGGTAGCCAAATTGGGTATTAAATTTGAAGAACAAACCGATTTCAGATTAGATTATATTCCGTCAGTTTTAACCGATGCAATCAACGTTTTTAAAAAATATGTGTAGAAAGAGGTAGGCGTTATGGAAGGTATCAGAGTAGAGAATGCTTCTTATTCCTATGATAACGGCTATATTGCCGTTGACAACGTATCCTTGGAAATTAAAAAAGGTGAAAACTTGGCTATAATCGGACAAAATGGCGCCGGTAAGACCACCCTAGTTAAAATGTTCAATGGGCTTTTGCGTCCCCAAAAAGGGAAAATTTATGTCGATAATGAAGATGTGTCTAACCTGACGGTTGCTCAAATTTCCAGAAAAGTGGGCTATGTTTTTCAAAATCCGGGTGAGCAAATATTCAACCCGACCGTCTACGATGAAATCGCCTATACTCCCCGCTATTTTAAACTGAAGGAAAAAGAGGTAGCGCAAAAAGTACAGGATGCGGCCGAACTATGCAATATTATTGACTATCTTAAACTCAATCCCTATGATTTGCCTTTCTCCCTGCGAAAGTTCGTCACGATTGCTTCAGTAATTGCCATGGGGACCGAGCATATTATTCTGGATGAACCAACCGCCGGCCAGGATTTATTCGGTTTAGAGCAGCAGAAAAAGATTATTAAGGAATTGCTTAAGCGGGGAAAAACCGTTATCACAATTACCCATGATATGGAGTTTGTCGCTGAGAACTTTAGCCGGGTTATTGTCATGACTGATAAAAAAATTGTGGCCGATAAAAATAAAAGGGCCATATTCTGGGATTTTGAAATTCTGAAAAAAAGCTCGATTAAACAACTTTATGTTTCGATGCTGGCGAAAGAACTGGCGATGAAAAATAATGTAATTAGTATCGACGAATTTATCCATGAGGTAACTAAAAAATGAGCAAAAAGAATTTAGGGACTATCATACTATTAATGATGTTGGTTTTCATCATTAATTTTGAATATAGTGTAGTTATGTCACTAGCTCCCAAAATAGCTGTAACCTATCAAATTAATGGAAGTAATATAACCTATCTCTTTATCGGCTTTTCTTTGATGGGACTCTTTGCCCCTTTTCTGGGTTACTACGCCGACAGATTTGGATTAAAAAGACTGATCATTTTGGGCTTGGCCGCATTCACCCTGGGGGCTGCAATTATTGTCTATTCCAGCAATATAACCGGTTATTTTATCGGTCGGTCGTTTATGGGAATTGGTTATTATTCATTGCTCAGTCTGACAACATCGTATTTGAGTTATATTATTGAATACAGTAAACTTGGAACAGTCAGCGGCTTCCATCGACTGGCTGTAGCCGGGGCCTTCTTTTTTTCGCCACTGGTTGGCAGCTATTTTGCCATTAATTATAGTGTTACGGCACTATATGCGTTAATTGGCGGGGTATCACTATTTTTGACCGGTCTTACCTTCTTTATTCCTGAGGTCAAAAGTAGTGGCCGGATGGACTTTAGCAATGTCAAAAAAATATTGACCAGTCCGGTCTCCCTTAAGTTAATTATCGTTATTTTCGGCTTAACTGTACCGTCGGTATATATCTTTAATTATTTCAGTCTCTACTTGAGCGGACATAATTTTTCGCAAGGCTTTATTAACGCCCTCTATTCGATTATCGCAGTAGGTTCACTGCTGGCGGGAGCAGTAATTATATTAAGCAGTGACAAAGTCGGCAAAACAAGAGTTGCCCTGTATGGAATAGTGCTGGCCGCTTTAGCGATTTTACCCCTGGCTGTTCCAGCGAAGGGGATTTTAATTGTTGCAGCTTTTATGCTGGGTCTGGGTTATGACACAATTTGGGGATTGATCTTTCCGATCAGTACAAAATTCTTTACAACCGGAAAATCTACTTTTTTAACGATTTTGAGTCTGGTTATGGGGATGACAAACGTTATCTCAAATATTACGGCACCACTGGTCAATAAAACTGGAGATTTCCCGGCTCATGTCCTGGTTGCAACCGGTAGTCTGTTACTAGCGTTATTTACCTTTTATTCGGTTTTAAGAAGATACAAGGGTAGTATCTGAAGAAGACCGGTCAGTATTCGATTACTCCTAATTATTCCCTATCTATTACCTTATTAAAATTGATCAATAATTGTAGAAATGCTATAATACAAATAAATTAAAATATATAGATAGGAATTCTAAAATGAAAAATAATGATCAGGTATTAATCTTATATCACTCCGGTGCTGGCAGTACTAAAACAATTGCCGAGATTTATTATGAAATGTTACATTTATATTCGATCGAACTAAGCCCGATTAATTTCCAGTATGATTATCAAAGACTGGAAAGTTATCAGTTTTTAATTTTTGCTTTTCCAACATATCACTGTAGTCCGTCTTCTTCGATGGTGGAGTTTATTCAACAGATGCCAAGTTTTGATCAACCAAAAAAGGCTTTCGCCTTTACTACCTGTGGTCTGTATGCCGGTAACGCCTTGCGGGAATTCATAAAAAAATGTTCAGTCAAAAATATCATTGTCAATGGATATTCAACTTATCGAGCACCTGCTACTGACGGGGTGTTATTGCTACCGCCGCTGTCATTTATGTTTAATTATCAAAAAAACATTGCTGCTCAGATCAAGAGAGATATTAATAAAATAAAAGAACTGATTAAAAGTGATACTAATCAAATGCAATCCCCCGCTTTTAAATTATATACCATTTTAAACTACCCTAATAAACTTATCGGCAAGGCTTATCAGCATAAAATAAAACTATTGCCAGAAAATTGCACAAAGTGCTACAGATGTATTGAAGATTGTATCCGCCAATGCTGGAATGCGACAGGAAAATTTCCTCAATATCAAGCAGTTAATTGCGAATGCTGCTTCCGCTGTATCCACCACTGTCCGTCCGGAGCGATCGTTTTATCAACCCGGACTAAAAAGAGACTTAAATTAAATCAAAAATTTTATACAAATATTAAAGAAAATATAATTCAGAGATCAAAGGGACTGGTCTAAAAAGCTAAACCAGTCCCGATTTCGTTGGGTCATTAATCTTTATTTAAATTACTACGGAATAAATATCTTAACCGCCTCTTTAACCGAATTGTAAGCCAGGTGATCCAGTGTTGTGCCGACAACCAGGATATTAACCCCGGTATCAGCAAAAGCTTTAAAATTCTGCGGATTAATTCCGCCTTCAGCCAGGGTGGGTACACTTACCGTTTCGACCAATGCCTTAAGGCGTTCCCGAATAACTTCAGGAATTTCGCCGGCCGCAACCCCTTCATAACTCATCCCGGTCATCAGGCCAATCATATCAACTCCTATTTTTTCCATCGCTTGGGCTACTTGAGCTACTTCATCCGCGGTATCGGCCGGGATACCAAAAGGATGCAAGTCCTGTGAGTGGCCAATATAGGCATCGACGAGCAGACCATAACGATGGGCCATGGCAACGATCTCTTGCAGATCCGATAAATCGGATTTATGGATATGAAGACCGTCTGCTCCTGCTTCAGACATTAATCTAAAATCTTCTGTTGAAAGTAGTTTAGGAACAACCTCGGTAAATCCCCCGGAAATACCTACAGTAATATAAATATCCGGGCCGACTACCCGTCTTACCCCGGCAGTAACCCGGGCCATTTCGGAAACAGATATTTCATGGCGGATCTCCTCAGCTTGATGCATTGAAGTTACTCCCTTCCAACCTCGGGCCAGGGCCACCGCCGGATGGTTAGGTTCAAGCATCCTGGCCCCGCCATCAACAGCCGCTTTCGCCATTCTGGCATCATCCCCGGTTATTCCGGTTGAAAGAAGGGTTGTCCCCCCGTGTTCTCTAATTGTGTCAATTACCTTATTTCTTGCTATTTCCATTTTCCGCTTCATATCACCGTCGATCATCGTTCTCTCTCCTTATCATATTTATACTAAAATCAGTTGTTAACCTCCTGTTTTCTGGCTTTGGCTATGCGATTAGCCAACAGGGTAAAAACAAAAGCACAGCCCATCGCTACCAACATACTGATAATAAAACCAGTTGGATTATTGGACAGCGAAGGCGCTACTACCGAAGGAACATAAGCCGTGCCCCTTACATTAAATATTCCCACTACCGCTCCGGCAATCGTCGATGAAATAATTGCCCCGGCAAAGACAATCCGGTTAGAGAACATAAACGGATATGCGGCCTCAACAAAGGTACCAAATCCGATATTAATTAAAAAGCCGGGTGTGGCCATAGTAGATTCATCTTTAATCCGGGGATAGATAATATTAGCCAGAGTTATACCGGCAGAGACCATGACCAGACCACACATATCGATCGCTCCGAGAAAACTGTTTCCGACCGTCTCCATTTCTAAAAGCACGATCGGTAGAATGGCCGCATGGTAGACTCCGAATATTATTGCCGGCCAGATTAGCAAACCGGCTAAAGCACCAGACAAAATAGGACTATACAGTAAAGCACCATCAATCAAAGCCCTGATCCCATTTCCGGCTGCCAGGGCGACCGGAGCAAGCAGGAAATAAACAAATAAACCGCCGAGCAAACCGGAAATACCACCGGCTACTATATTGGCAGTGGTTGCAGGAAAACGCCAGGCCAGACATTTAACCAGCAAGACCTGGACCAGCACCCCGGCAATTACCCCACCGACGATTCCGCCGATTATTCCTCCCTCTGCCGACAGTGTACCGGCGACAACTCCCGCTACGATCGCTACTTCATTTAAACCGGATACTTGTTTTGCGGCCACAGCGGCAACGATTACCGGCAATGCGGCGATCATCAGGTTAAAAACCGGACTGAGTGACGAAAGGAAAGGGATTTTACCCAAAGCAAGAATAAGGGCCATTGCAATAAAACCGGGTAAAGATGCAATCATTATTCCCCGGAAGTTAATCCTGGACAGGACACTTCCTGAAGGATTAAGCTCATCCGCTGTTCCGATCGTCGGACGGTATTTAATGTTCCAATGGCGGGTCAGAGCTGACACATTGGCAATTGCCCGGGTTCGGTTGGTAGTACCGGTAGTACCGGATACGGCAACAACATTTGAACCAAGCGACTGGACGTTGGCCATTGATGTCCCACCTGTCCCGACTACAGGTATTTTAGTCTGAGCTGCCGCCTTAATTGCTGCTTGATTATTACTGTCGGGATCAGCACTAACTAAAATTAGTCCGTCAATTTCCCCGGCTTTTACCGAATCACCAATTTTCTGGTCCTTGGTCTGGGCTTGTTGATTTACCTGCTCAAGGGTACCACTGTAAACAATGCCTACATCATTCCCATCCCATGACCATAGGTCGGCTTTGGTATCTGGTTTTACCTGATCCATTGAAACTGCTGCCGCAATAAATTGAATTACTGTTACTTCCATCCCGGCCGCTGTAATTTGCCGTACCATTTCTTCCAGCAATTTCTTCGGGTCTTTTCCTCCTAAGTTATACAGATTTCCGCCACTACTTCCCAGAATAGCAATACGCTTGTTCATTCTAAATCCTCCTCTGCCCTTTTGAGCTATTTGTATTTGTCTCTTCCTCAGCGCCAGTTGCTATAGTAATATTAACTCCTCTTTTTCTTAAATCAGATCGTAGCTGAGGATTAATACCTTGATCGGTAATAATCTGATTGACCTGGTCTAACTGGCAGATAGTAATAAAGGAAACATGGCCAAACTTACTGGAATCTGCCAAGGTAATGACCTGATTGGAATGCTTGATAAAAGTCCTTTTTATCTCAACTTCATCCATGCCAAAATCAGTAATCCCATTATTTTCATCAATCCCCGCCACCCCTAAAAAAAACTTATCAAAATGGAATTGCCTGATCGTATTTCGAGCGACTGAACCACTCAGACACATTTCTTTTGATTTCAATAGTCCTCCAACAAGATATACCTTCACTTTACTGTTAGAGAGCAGATAAGCAATCGGTAAACTATAGGTAAAAACTGTGATATTTTGACGGCTGCGGAGCGCTTTGGCCAACTCCATAGCAGTAGTACCAACATCAAGGGCAATAACCTCCCCATCCTTGATCAACCTGGCTGCCGCTTCACCAATTGCTCGTTTCAAAGGTAAATTTTTGTCTTCTCTTTCCGCTAAAGGGGGTTCATGACCAAAACCAATCTTCGGAAGCGATACCCCCCCTTTATACCTGACTACCAGACCTTTATCGGCTAGTTTTTGCAAATCTCTTCTAATTGTCGCCGGCGATACCTGCAATACTTCAATCAAGTACCCAACAGATAATGATTGCTTTTGATATAACATATTCATAATCTGCTGTTTTCGCTCATATTCGCTCATTTTTAATCGCCTCCAATCATATTATAGCTAATCATCAGTATTTTGTCAATAGCCTCAAATTAAAAAATCCTGGGGATATAGTATTCCCCAGGATTGCTATCACAATTTCTTTTAATCCTTAATTAGGTATTCCCTTCCGCCTGGTGTAAGCTTAAGATAACCCTGCTTAACCACAACATACTGCTCCCGGATTACCTTTTTCAGTATTTTTTCTAAAAATCGATCCTCCCAATGTAAATGTTCGTGGAGCGAATCTCGTTTTGACTCCTCCTTTTCTTGAGCTGTCCCTTCATGGTTATATAGGTGAAAGAGCAAAGATTTGACGGCATAATCGAGCTGTTGAATCCTTCTGGTATAAATCATCGTCACCATTCCCCGTTGGGGTGCAAAGATAAAGATAAACAAAAAAGTAATACCGATCATAGTGGCGATCGAACCGGCAATTGATACATCAAAATAAACGGATATTTGATAGCCGATGAGGGTGTTAATAATCCCGATCAATAGGCTAAAAAATAACATATTGCTTAGTTTATCGGTTAGCAGATAAGCTGAAATCGGTGGTCCGATCATAAAGGCAATCACCAAAATAGAACCAACCGCCTCAAAAGCACCGACCGCGGTAATTGAAACTAAGCCCATCAGGGCGTAATGGATTAATAGGGGAGAAAAGCCCAGGATAGATGCTAAGGCCCGATCAAAAGTTACCAGTTTCAGTTCTTTGTAAAATAGGGTAACAAAGAACAGATCGAGCAATAAAATTGCCCCCATGATATAAATTGCCCTGGCCCCCAGATCCCTTCCCAAGACAATGAAGCGATCAAAGGGAACAAAGGCCAATTCGCCGAGTAGGACGGCATCTACATCCAGATGAACATTACCGGCATACCTGGTAATCAGGATAATCGCAATACTAAACAATAGAGGAAAGACCAGCCCGATCGAACTATCCTCCGCCATCAACTTTGTTCGTTGTAAAAGCTCGGTCAAGTAAACCGTTAATACCCCCATCGCCGCCGCCCCGATAATCAAAAAGGGAGAAGTTAAACTTTCAGTAATAAAAAAGACCAGCACAATCCCCAGTAGAATGGTATGAGCAATGGCATCTGTCATCATCGCCATTTTTCGTAAAACCAGAAAAACACCTAATAAGGCACAGGCCGATGAAACAATCACTGCGGTAATAATAATTTCCAGTTGTGGGTTCATAGTTCTTCACCACCATTCTCAACCATAATCCTGCTTACCTGCTCAATCCCGGCATCAGTAATTGCCCATGTATCAAAGTAATCACTACGCACATATCCTTTAGCCCGCAGTGCATGTAAGCTATTGACAATATTTTTGTCTGCTTTCCGTGTGATAGCTTCGCCCGGATTAAGCATGGCCGTTTGATGGGCATGATAAATATCATCATGATTCAAGGCTAACTGATAGAGAGCCGTTAAGACCCGCTCCTCATTAATAGCCCGACTATTTTTTCTCATTTGTAAATGACGCCAGAGGAGTCCCCGCTTGGTGGCCAGAAACAACGATAAAAAAACAATCAAGCTGATTACAATAACAATGGCCGGACCAGTCGGCATATTCTCCACTAATGAGCTGAGCACTGTTCCCAGCACACCGGCCATCAAGCCAAAAGTAGCCGCCAGGATTACCATTACCGATAATTGATCGGTCCATTGTCTGGCTGCCACCCCGGGGGCAATCAGCAAGGCACTCATTAAAATAACACCTACTGACTGTAAACCAATAATGATCGCGACCACTGTAATACTCGATAAAATAATATTGATCTTTTTATCGGGAAAACCAAGACTTTGCGCAAACTCCGGGTCAAAGGAAAATATCTTTAGCTCCTTCCAGAGCAAGCCAACGATCAGTAAGATTATAGTTCCTAAAGCAATCATGATATAAACATCTCTTTTCAGCAGGGTCGATGCCTGCCCAAAGATAAAAGATTCCAGACCGGCCTGATTGGCATTGGGAATTTTCTGAATGTAGGTGAGTAGGACTAAACCTAATCCAAAAAAAGAGGAAAGGATCAAGCCAAGGGCACTATCAAATTTTATTCTGGTATAGCGGTCAATACTGATAATGATCAATGTACCGAGCAAGCCTGATATTAAAGCACCCAACAAGAGCATCTCTGTCTGCTTGATCCCGGTCAGCAGAAAAACAAAGACAATCCCCGGCAAGGCGGCATGGGAGACAGCATCCCCGAGCAGGCTTTGCTTTCTAAGCACGGCAAAACTGCCCAAAACACCACTCACCACACCGAGCATCGCCGATCCCAAGGTTACAATTTGCAGGGTATAATCACTGAGTAATGCTTCGATCGAGATCATTGGTAACCATTCTCCTTTTAAGTTTCACACTATCTTCCCATAAGTTATTTTCAGATTATCCTCATTAAATACTTCTTCTACTCGGCCATATTTAATGATTTTGGTATTCAATAATGTTACCCAGTCAAAATACTCTTGCACTGTCTGTAAATCATGATGGACAACAACTACTGTTTTGCCATTGGTTCTTAATTTTTGGAGAATACGAATTATCGCTTTTTCCGTTCTGGCGTCCACCCCTTGCAAGGGTTCATCCATAAAGTAGATATCGGCATCTTGCACCAGAGCCCGGGCTAAAAAAACCCTTTGTTGTTGGCCGCCGGATAATTGACTTATTTGCCGATCGATAAATTCCTCCATTCCTACCTTTTTAATCGCATCAAGGGCCTTCTCTTTTTCTTTTCTACCCGGTCTTTTAATCCAACCAATTTGCCCGTAAGTCCCCATCAGGACAACATCGAAAACACTGGTCGGAAAATCCCAGTCCACACTCTCTCTTTGAGGAACATAACCGATATATCGCCTTTGGGAGTGATAGTCGGCCCCGTTAAATAAAACCTTACCGGAAATGGGTTTAACTAGATCTAACATTGCTTTGATCAAGGTAGACTTTCCGGCACCATTCGGTCCAACTATCGCCATTAAAACCCCTTTGGGGATTTTAAGATCGATATCCCATAGTACCGGTTTTTTTTCATAGGCGACAGTCATATCCTCGACTTCAATAAGATATTTTGGCATTATAAACACATCCCTCTGTTCAGCTCTACCGGCAATTAGTGTTTATTTCAGGGCATCAACAATCGTATCAATGTTGTGTTTTAGCGTTCCGATCAGGGTTTCTTCCTCTGTTCCGAGTGAACCGGTCGAATCAGAGTACAATTCTCCACCAATATTTACTTCAAATCCTCGCGCAGCAACGGCTTCTTGCAAGGCCTGGATGTTTTTGACCGGTACTGACGACTCGACAAAAATAGCTTTAATTTGGTTTTCAACGATATAATCAGCGAGTTTGCTAACATCCTGCGTACCGGCTTCGGCTGCCGTGCTAATACCCTGCAATCCCCTTACCTTAAAGCCATAAGCATTCCCAAAGTAATTAAAAGCATCATGAGCAGTTACTAGCACCCGCTGCTCTGCTTTCAATTCACCCGCTCTTGCTTTAACATATTGCTCCAGCTCTTCTAACTCTAATAAATAATTATCACGGGCATTAGTATAATACTCCTGCTCAGCCGGTTCTAGCTTGATCAATGTATCGGCTACCATCCTGGTTACTTCCATCCACAATTTCAGATCAAACCAGATGTGGGGGTCATAACTTCCTTCATAACCGGAAGAAGCAAGGAGCTTTTCCTGGTCGATCCCTTCGCCCACTGCCAGCACTTCTTTATCTCGATCACGTAGGTTTTTAAATATATCTCCCATTTTCCCTTCTAAATGCATCCCATTATAAATGATTAAATCCGCTTCTTGCATCCTGGTTACATCACCGGCGCTTGCTTTATAT
>JAKSCG010000019.1 GCA_022360715.1 Halanaerobiales bacterium | reverse complement strand
GAATTGAACAAAAGTAGAGATAATAATCTCCGAGTTCCAAGACTCTATTAAAAACTCAGCAATATTATATGATATATTATCTTTATCTTCACTTTCATAACTTCTTTCGGTAAGATAATGGTGTTTAATTAAATAATCACTGGTGATGTGTTTATATTCCAGCTTTAAAATATCCTTCATAATATCATAGTTCTGATCAATTACTGAGGTAAAGGGAAGCGTATAGATTATCCGATAATAATCTTCTAATCGATCCCTTAATTTTAAGGCAGCAGAATAAGATGTAGCAGTTTTTCCAATCCCGGTTGGTACATTAATTGAAAGTATGCGATTTGATAAATCAAATGAATCAACATTATCAATAACATCATAATATACTTCATTTCTTAACTCATCAAATTTATTATCAGGTCTATCCCATTTGTTTTCTTTTCTATACTTGTCTACTAAATCTGGCGAAAGTTGTTGTCTTTTAAAAATTAGGCTATCAATCTCTTTTTGCTGATAACAATCACCAGCAAAAATTGCCTCTGCTTTATCAGCAAAAACCAATATTGAGTATAATAAATTAATAAGATAGAAGACATTTAAATTAGATTCTTCACTTATTTTTTTCAGTTGCCTCCTTCTGAATCGATAATTATCAAACTTTTCCTTGAGGTACAAAATAGAAAAGGAATCTAGCTTGACCTTAAGATTTGCCTTATCCAGTATTTCTTGTAAAACAGATTTATTGATAGTTTTGTCTTGTTCTAGTAAAATATCGAAATCAGTATCTCCTAAATCAAAATTGTCTTTCAGGTTTTTCAAATTACCATGATGCCTGTTAACTATCATAAACCCGACCACTGGGAGCAGTGGGTTACTTGCTAGCTGCTCTAATATATAATACGTATAAAAAGCAGACAATAAGCCATGACTACTACGGCGATCATTTTTTAGCATCTCATATTCTCTACAATTCGGTTTATTGATAGCAAGCCACAATTTCTTCTGGAAAAATTCATTTGCTTTGCCAAAATCATGGGTAATTAAAACTACTTTATTAATTAATTCCAGCCCAATATCCAGTTCTGAGAACAGACTCAGGTCGGGATTAACCTGTGTAAGCCTTTTTTTCCCTATTTGACAAACATAAAATAAATGATCTTTTAGTAATTTACCGGGATGGGATAACAGCTCATCCATATTTACACCTCTACATTAAAATAATATTTTCTCCATTTTCTAATTTATAATATTGAGAAGGCTTGGCATAAATTGTCTTGCCATTTCTTTCATATAGTAACTGTCCGTAATTAATAACTTCTCTGTTTTCTTTCATTTCTAATGCAACCTTTTCTGTAAAATATTCACGACCATTTTTACTAAAGTCAATATCACCCTTTTTAATATTTATTTGATCAAGTAGTATTACTGAATCAATTTGTAAGAATTCATCATTATCAACTTTAATTTCTACTTTGCTTTCTCCCTGATATTGATAATTAGCCAGGTTCTCACTAAGCCCCAGTGATATTGAATAATAGCTATGGTGTTTTTGTAATTTATCTTTAAGATTGTGATATAACTCTTGATTGTCATGATAGAAATATATTCGATAATAAGGATTTATAACATATTCAGTTCGAATCTGTGTCCTGTTTTTGATCCTGGACATCATCACTGCTGTTTTTGTATCTATTAAATTTAAAGAAATTCTTGTTTTTCTAATTGAGTTAATTACCTTTATACCTATTTTACAACTTAATTCCTGGAAATATTTAAGATAATAATTATTATCTGCCTTTTCTTTGCTCAATCCAAGAATAGCTCCGATTATACCATACATTACAGTTTTAGGCGGGATACTAAAGGTTAATGGAGAAGTTGTTGTATAATATTTCTTGAAATGAGCATAATCTCCCTTCAAATCAAAAACAAGAACTTTATCTATAAACATTGGTTCCACCTTCTTATGAAGATTAAAATTCTATTTCCTTGAATTTATCTAATTCAGCTAAATTAACACTCTCACCATCTACCGATAAATCAACCCTTTCATTAATCAGATATTCAACTGAATCAATTTTATCTGCGTATTTATTTAAAACAGCGACTAATTCTGTAAAGTCAAGAGTAACATCACTAATATCTCTAATCTTTTCATCCATTAATTCTGATTTAAGTTTAATATATTCTTTTAATTCGCCAATGTAAAAGTTATTTTCACTATAATTTACTTTTAAGAGAAGCCTGGGAACCTGTCCAAATTTCGAGCGACTAATAAGGTTTTTAGTGCCTTCCCAAATACCTTCCAGAAGAAGCTTTACATCATCTTCTGTTAGGCCGGTATGCTTTGCAGCGTTCTCATTTATAATTCCGTAAAAGCCAATTAAAGAATAAGGTAAAACATATTCCTCTCTAAAGGTTTTATTTTTACTTCCAAGTTTAGATGCAAAAGCACCTGTACCTTTGATATGTTTAACTTCAACTGCATGTAAAGAACGGCCCATCTGGAATTGTACCGGACCTGTATAGGTGATAGAATCTTTAGACAGAGGTATAACACCGCCGAACAAACGGACATCAATACAACTTTCAAGTATTTTACCAGATTCTTCTTTAAAATCTTTTGCCCGGGTCTTCCCATCCTGTATGGTTCCATCTTCTAATTCTTTTTCTCTAACAAAGATATCCTTACCATCAGTTCCATCATATTTTCTTGCTTCATAAAGGTAATCTCTGATAGTCCTCTTCAATCTTACATCTGTAACAATATTTATACCTGTTTCTTCATCAACTCTAGGTTTATTCATATCCAATGGGTCGCCATTAGGCGAAGCATCTTTAATATCATACAGGAAAACTAATTCACTCCGTTTATCTACAATACTCATCAATATAACCCCTTTCTTTCTATTATTCTTTCTCCGCTTCTTCCTTGGTATTTTTGAATTGATAGGCCAAGTTCATTCCAATTATAAAATAAAAGGAAATTTCTCCATTTGATATTTCACTAAACTCAGCTTGTAGCATATATTGAGAAATTAACTTTTCTAAACTCTTATAATAATTCTTTTTATATTCTTCCAGTTTGTTTTGAATCTCCGGTAGTAATTTTTTAATTACTTTCTCATTGATTTTCAAGCCGTTTAGTCTCCCCCTAAACGGTGTTGCATCTCTTTCTGTATATTGTATATCTAATAAAAACTGAGCTAAGACACCTTCCAAAAAAATAGCTCTTTTAACATCAGAATCAAAAAAAGTAGAATATTTACTAAAGAAATCCTCTATATTCTGGTTGTATTTATCCTTAAGTACTGTCATTTTTATCGTCCCCTCCTTTCTACCTTTCAATAAATTAAGCTCCTGTAAGAACTGTAAGATCATAAAAGCCTTAAGACTATTATGGTTCGTTCCTTTGTTCTGTCTAAATCTCTCCTGCAAACTTTCCACAAAACGGCTTATCAATAGTTTATATGAAACTTTCTTTCGCGAAAAAATCCCATTAGTTATTTCTAAAAAGGACTTTTCATAATCAGTAACCGGAAAAAAATCAGCAATAAGGTTAAAAGTAAAAGCCAGTTTAAATAATTTTCCTTCCTTGCCACGAAGGCCATGGTATAAAGAATCTTTATCCAGCTGTTTCTTAACTTCAAATATCCTTTTTATATAAGAAGGTAAAACATCCTCAATATAGAGGAGAATACGGAAAACATTACCGCTTTGCTCCTCCCGATAAAATAACAAATTAAAATTTAGATAATTATCAAAATCTTGCATGATATCAAAAAGATCTTTCTCGGAAGAAGATAACTTTTGGCGATTTTCTTCTTTCAGAGAAAACTTAACCTTTTCTTCTAAATCTTCGAATACGGTAAACATATCTTCATTACTTTCTCCATCTGTACTGAATATTGTTTTAGGGATAATAAAGTAGTCTATACCACAGAATCGTGCCGATAAATTTTCTTCTATATAATTTTTACCCTGATCCAATACCATAGCACAATTCTGACAAACAGGGTAGTTTTTCCAGGCATCTCCTCTGTTAAATCCACCAGATGTAAACCCTCTTTTATCTAAATTATAGAATTTAAATGTGCTAACATAACCATATGTTTTATCTGCTTTTTTTCCGCATATATAGCATAAATTATCTTCTCCAATCGATCTCTTCTCTGCCTTATTATAAGATTCTTTAAAAAAGAATTTCTCTTCATATTTTTCTTTTAGTTCTTCAATAAATATACTAAAATCTCCGACATATTTAGTTTTATTATCTTTTTCCAGAGCTATTGTCAGGATAGCATTATCTTTATATTTTATTTCTTGTAATCTCTGCAGTATTACCTTAGATATTTCTTTATCTTGAAGCAATTGACTGATCGATAAAATCTCCTTTTCTTCTGTGGTAACCCCTTCAAGCTTTTTATAAAGCTTTTTTAGAGGATATTGAATCCGTTTAAATGATGTGTCCAGATTTGTTATCTTTGATGTTGGTGTTAGGTCACCACCTCTAGGAGGGCCTGATTTGTATGCATATTTTACTACCTTCTCCTTGCTATACTCTTGCATCTTTACATTTTGAAATATAACTCCTTCCCCTTTTTTCATGAAGAGAATAACTAAAACGGTATTATATTTACCATTTGAATTAGGGTCTTCAATAATTTGCTCAATATAACTTTGTTTTGAGCTCGCCAGGGCATAATCTCCGATTTGCTTTAATGAAGTTATCATTTTTTTCTCCTCCCCTCAGATGGCTAGTCATTGACATTTTGGAATATAATTATGGTACAATATATTTGAATCTGAAAGTCAGCTCGACTGGCTAGTAGGATTCCTCCGGAACGGTATCAAGCCGTTCCTTTTTATTTTAATTTCTTATAGCAGTTACATTATTTGCTGATAATAATCGTTTATAGAAATTGGATCTTCATGAGGTTTTTTAAAGAAATCTCTCATTATTTTTTTTATATCTAGTTTTATTACATTTATTGGCACTTAATAATTTATTTCGTCATATACTCATATTTTCCTGCATTTATTGTAAATTATTTTAAAAAACAATATCATAAAAGAAAAGCCCTGCTACCAAGTTGGTTCAGGGCTAATCTAATCTGTAATTATCATGCATAAAAATTCAATCAGTCTCACTCATAATTTCTAACCAAGACTTCGTCAATCTCTCCCCTTCCATTGGCATTAGAGTTAATTGATCTCTTTGCTTTGATTATTTCAATCTGGTAGTTTCTACTTGGATCACTATATAAATCTTTGATGAAAGCTGTTGCCGAATTCGATAACAGGAAACTAATCCCTCGCTCATCTAATTGATCACACAGCATCTTAAGCCTTTTCTGTTCTTCTCGATCGAATCCCTCTTTGTCATATCCGGTAAAATTAGCGCTATCGGAAACAGGGTCATATGGTGGGTCAAAATAAACAAAAGAGTTTTGATCAATATCTTTAACCGCTTCTACAAAATCTACATTTCTAAACTCAATATTCGCTTTGTTAAAGTATTTACTAACTGCTCTGATTGTCACTTCATTGGTGATATTAGGATTCTTGTATCTGCCAAAAGGTGTATTAAATTCCCCGGCCCGATTAACCCTAAATAAACCGTTAAAACATGTCTTATTTAAATAATGGATTCTTGACGCCCTCTCAACATCAGTTAATTTACGATATTTGGACCGATCACGATCTAATTCTCTGATCCGATAATAATAATCTGATTGATTGCGATGCTTTTTGAGGTCTTTAATTAGCTCGTCGGGATCATTTTTAATAACAGTATATAAATTTATTAATTCCTCATTTAGATCATTTACTATCGCATTTAAGGGTTGCAGATCAAATAAAACCGCTCCTCCACCTAAAAAAGGTTCATAATAAAGTGTATACTTTTTTTGCGGAATATATTTTCTGATTTCTGGCAATAGCTGTCTTTTCCCTCCAACCCATTTTACAACCGGAGCTACGATTTTACTATATTTCAAAACAATTCCCTCCATTTAAACTCTTTTCTAGTTATATTAGTTCAACTCAAAAAATGAAGAACTGTTAAATATCGCTACATAAAATACCTTCTACACTGCTCTCTCCTTTTCCTCTACACGGTACACAGTAGCTTTGTGGTCCATCGGGATGAATTGATGTTGATCTTTTAGAAGTTATACCAAAACTATCCGGATAATTGTAATAAACATGTTCGTTTCCATTCTGGGTGGAACAACTTGGACATGATTTATACTTTTGTTCATTAATGATTGCCCATTGGGATTTATTTAATGGTTTTTTACAACACATACAAATCTTATTACTCATATTACTAATATTAACCCCCTTTTTCAAAATTAATCCATTCAAATCAACTTTTATATGTAGTTAATAATAATTGCCAGGTTTTGATGGTGTATATTCCCAAGATAATAATCATTAAAATTTAACCAGGAAGCATTTAGAACATTTGTTTGAAATTATTATAACAAAATGTCGGGGAAAAAACAACCGCTTTTCTGCTAAATCCGGTTATTATGCTTTAAAGACCATTTTTAAATCTATTGCTAAATCGCTAAAGATACTGACCGGCAATCGTTCCTGGGTAGTGTAGATTTCGGGTTTGCCATACTGTTTTTGAGCATTAAGCAGGTAAACCTCAACAGTGCTTTGATGTTCATCTACTATCCAGTATTCCAGGACACCATGTTTTTGATAAAGCTCGCGCTTTGTTTTTCTGTCTCGTCCGGCCGAACCAGGTAAGATAATTTCTATGACCAGGTCAGGTGCACCTTTACAACCCCGCTCATCCAGTTTATTATCATCACATACAATAACCAGGTCCGGTTGGACAACGGTAGCAATATCTTCATCCCTCTTTTCCCTTTCCGGTAGTCTTACATCAAAGGGGGCAATATACACCGCACATTCTTTTTCCAGTAAATAATTAGCCAGTTGGCGATGAAATTCCCCGGCAACTTCCTGATGCCGGCGTCCGGGAGCAGGAGACATTACATAAATACTTCCATCAATCAGCTCATAGCGTTGGGCGTCATCCCAGGTTAGGTAATCACCATATGTATATCTGTGCTTTGGACTTGTTTCGCTAACTATACCCCCTTTTCTTCGGTTTTCACTCATGATCACTCCTCCTTTGACATTTTTTTCTATTATATTATCATTATATTAAAACCGCTGCTCAATGTCAATCAACCGGCTAAACGTACACATATTTTATTAATAGTGGAAAACAAAAGCCCTGGCAACAAAAGTCCAGGGCTAATTTAATAGTTATAATCCGATCTATAACTCTTCTACCTCTATTTTTCCGAAATAAGTTCTTCCTTTATCTAGGCGACTAAAGCCAAACATACCGTATTGATAGCTTTGATCAGTATAATCTATTACCTGTTCCCCATTGATATAAAATCGGATATGGTTGTCTTGGACTAAACCCTCAAAAATATATTCCTTTTCATGTTCCCATTGATACGGAACAGCGATTAAAGGTTTAAAACAAAAATCATTTAACAGCAAAGCAACCTGATCTTTACCAGCAAAACCTACGTGATAACCCCTTTGTGCTCCTTGAACCCTAAGCGCAAGATTATGACTATACCCATTTTGCGGAGATATTATCGCCTTAATCCTTAGATCTTTTGTAAAGTAATTTCCGGTGTAAGCCGCACATTCACCAATAGAAAGACAATGCATTTTATCTCCTTCAATACTCCAGGCCCCATGATTATGAGCAAATGGTGTAACACATTTAAACTCCTCAGCCTGCTTGGAAAAAGAAATCGTATAGTTAGCTTTTCCGGCAATCCTAAATTCATCAATAAAGATTCGCCCTAAGTCGCGCTTATTAATACTGGAAAAACTCTCAATAATAATCCCTATTTCATCGATCATTGCCCCATCAGTATCTGGAATTACAAATTCGAGGTGATGCCATTTTTGGTTTTCTAACAGCTGGTAATTCAATTTAATATCTTCTTTGGTATGGGTATTTCTGACGTAAGGTACAACCCCGATCCGGTCTCCCTGCCATCGATCAAGGTATATTTTCATACTGGCCCTTTGTCCCGGATAGGCCTTTGGGGCAAAAGTCGGTTTATATCTTTCATCATTGAAATCATCCCTGCGATAAAAGGGCTTATAATAAATTTTAGCGGAATGACCATAACTGATTCGGTCAAATAAAATTTCTAGCGCTCCTTTACCTTTATAAGTTAATTCATTACTATTCTTTAAACGAAAATTATTTGAAGCTGATAATCTAAAATTATGGGTTGAACCCGGTAAATCGAAATCAAAACAAATCTCTCCTTCGAGCAGAGATTTTTGTAAATAATCCGGTGCTTCTTCCCGGGCCAGTTTATATCCCAACAGAGCTAATTCTTTAGCATAAGTTGGAATATCGATTATATTTAAGTACCCGGAAATACTGGAAGTTACAACCGCATCATTAATTGGTCTGCGGTAATGGTCTTTGATGCCGTTTAATCCTTGCGCTACTCCCACAATTGTGCCGACATTTCCGGCATTACAATCAGTATCCCAGCCGCACATTGTAGCAATTTCAACGGTGCGGGAAAAGTCCCCTTTTCCATAAACTAATGCTAAAGCACAAACACCTGCATTGGGAATAATATGACACACCCCTTTATATTTATCATATCCCCAATTATCTGTTAAATAATCTCTACAGCTTCGAAAATCTTCCGGATATTTTTCATGAAAATCAACTACAGCTTTAATTACCTTGGCATAAGTGCTATCAGACGGAATCATTGATAAACCCGCTTCGATAATTTCATCTATCTGCTCAGTAGCAAAAGCCCTGGCAATACAGGCTGCAATAAATCTAGCCCCATATAAACCATTGCGATCATGGGAAACACTGGCTGCTTTTTCCGCATATTCAGCCGCTTTTTCAATATTATTTGGCCAGACAAGTCCCCATGTATCAATAAAGATCTGCCCGCCAATTTGTTCAGCCAAAATCATCCCATTCTGTCTGGCTGAACCCGATTCAGGCGCCGGGACCCCATTTTTTAAATTTAAATAGGCAGTATGCTCAGTACTGATACCATAACCGCCCCACCAAAACATCCCAATACCTTCTCTGGTATAATTTAACCACGCTTTTCCCACATCTGCTGCTACTAATTCTCTATCTTTGGCGTCATCATATAATGCCCGCAAAAAAAATACCGGACCATTAACATCATCATCGGCCGCAAAGTTCTTATAATCTTTAATATAACCGGTTATATTTCCATAGGCTGCCTTAATTTTTTGATATGTCCAGGCAGTCGATTCTACCGGTGCCCCTAATCTAATCCCTATATTCATTCCCAGGAAACCGGCATAGACCTTTTCAAGGTAATTTGTTGGTATCATTATCTACCACCTCCTATAAGGCAATTTGCTTTAACAATTTTTTTCGTTTTTCTAATTGGACCAGATCTTTTTCAATAATTATTTTAGCAGTTTTGGCAAATTGATCGGCATTTTTCAGGAAATTCTGCTGATTAACCCTTTCTAAAATTTCAATATCCGCCCGATCAAATACCTGATATCCGTACATTGCCCCTAATATAACTCCGATCATTACCCCGATAGAATCAGTATCCCTTCCGGAATTAATTCCGTCAATAATTGCCTGAGCAAAATCTCCGTCATATAAGACAATATAACCTAATGCTATCGGCAATTCCTCAATACTGAATAATCGACTGGGAGTATAGTGGTTGGAGGGCTTTCCGGTCTTTTCAATCTTCCTTTCAATATCATCGCCCATCGGGGAAAATTCCAGGATAGTCTGATGGAATTTTTCTACGATCAAATCTTTATTGTCCCGCTCACTCTTAAGCTCTATTGCCACATTACCGATAGCTTCAATTGCTTTTTTGGTCCCATCTTTGGCATACATTAAAGCGGTTTTAATAATATCCTCTACGCTTACTTCCGGTTCAAAGGCTTTAGCAACACAGGCAGCAAGTACGCCGGCAGCTTCTAAACCATAACTTAATTGATGACCCATCGCAAATGCTATCGCCTCATCATAAGCCGCTTTAGGGTTGGTGGCATTAACAACACCTACCGGTGCTATATACATAGCCGCACCACAGTTTACCATATTGCCAATGCCACCTTCCCTGGGATCACAGTTGGCCAAAACATGACGAATAAATATATACTTTTCAGGATAGAAAAGGCGATCTAAAATCAGTGCTTCCTTGCCTAATTCCGGGATATATCTGTTTCTAAAAGCAATTTCTTTAACAAATTCATCGGCCAAATCATAGGCATCAAGATGCCTTTGTTGAGAGCAATAAACCTTCATCAGGGCTAATGTCATAAGTGTATCATCAGTGATAATCCCGTATCCCCTCATCCGATGCAGTCTTTTTTCGGCAGGCCACGTTGCTTTATACCACTCAGTATTAATTGACTCAACCCGGGAATATCTTTTTTTCTTTTCTTGATAACTCAGTTTTTCTACAGTTGCTCCCAGGGCATCTCCATAGGCTGTGCCAAAAACGACCCCCCTTACTCGCTCCTGAAAAGATATCATCATTCGTCACCTTCCCCATCTCACTTTAGTATTTTATTAGCATATTTAGTAATTTCTTCTCCGCCGGCTTTATACCATGCCGCTACAAATTGATCAAAATCTGCGAGCGGGCGTTTGCCGGTAATTATATCGGAAGAATACTCTTTGTATAGATTGACCATAGCATCCCACTTTGCTACATATTCCTCCGGAATCAAAATATTAATATCTTCGGTATAATAATAGCTTACTCGGTTTAATGAATCGGCGGCAGCTTCACCTAGTAATGGAGTTGCTAATGGTCTTGCTGCTTCAAAAGTTAATGGTTCCCAAAATCTGGCAAACCACTGTTGAGATTTTTCGGTGAGATATATTTTGCCGTCTTCAACTTGATAATGCTCGTTTTCAAAACCCAGGCGATCGATCATCTGACCCTGAGGACTGGCAAGAAAATCTAAGATTCTAAAAGCAATATCTTTATGTTTTGACAAAACAGAAATCGCTATTCCCCTGCTTTCTTTAGAGACATCAACCGGAGTATAGCCCTGGGCTTTACCGATAGCTGGCGGTAAAACCATTAAACTGGCTTCATCGCCATTTGCTTTTTTCATTTTTCCATCATAAATATCGATCACTTTCCCTGCCGTACCACTGATTACCCCAACTTGATTCTCATAAAAGACTTTTTCTTTAGTGTCCCATTTTTTGGTTAAGTAGGCCGGGTCCAGAATGCCTTCGGCATAGAGTTTGTGATAAAAAGCTAATTTCTCTTTTTCATTATTTGTTACCCGACAGTAAATAAATTGACCATTTTCATTCTTTAACCAGGTTGATGTATTTCCAAAGGCCTGATCGAAAATAGAATCCAATTCAATCATCTTGCCGGCCACGGTTACTCCATAAGTCGGGTTGCCCTTTCCATCCAAATCTTGATCTCTTAATTCTTTCAAAAAGGCATAATAATTATCAATTGACGGATTTTCGATTAAGTCTGCTGAAGTCTCCATTTGATTAAACCAATCTTTCCTTATTACCGGGACCTTTGCTGTTAAGGGTTTAATCCATAGTAAATAAGGGTAGTTTTCCATTCTTTTGATATTATGCGGACCAAGAATTGATTTGATATACTTTGAACTCTCAATATAGGGGGTTAAATCTTCCAGTAAACCCTGATCGGCAATCTGTTTATCTCCCCCCTGGAAATAAATAATATCAGGAATGTCCCCACTTAGTAACATCAGATTTAATTTCTCGGCATAATTCCCGGCCGGCATCTCAATCAGCTCAATCTCAACCTGGATTCCCTCGCGCGCTAAACCTTTTTCCAGCAAATCATAATAGTTTATAACTATCGGATCAGAGGGCAGTTCATCTTTCATTACCAAACGTATTTTTACCGGTTCACCTGCCTTTAACCCCAAGGGTACCAAGATGAGAATTAAAGAGACAATAACAATTAGTGATAATACTTTCTTCATTAATAGATTCCTCCTCTTTTTTTTAATGCTTAATACTTCCATCCATTGTTCCTTTGGTAAAGTATTTAAGAATCAACGGATAAAGTAGTAAAACCGGTACTAAAGCAATTACAATCGTTCCCGCCTGTAAAGCTTCAAAGTTTAATTGTGCGGCCTCATTGTAAGACAATAAATTATTAGCACCAAGCATTGTAGCCGTATCGTCAAGGACGACAAATTGCCTTAAAATTACCTGAAGGGGCCATTTGCTTGAGCTATTCAAATAAATAGATGCTCTAAAATACTCGTTCCAACGAAATACGGCATAAAACAAGCCAATAGTTGCCATCGCCGGTTTAAGGACTGGTAATAAGACTTTAAAAAGAACCGCCAGATGGCCGGCACCATCAATCCTGGCTGCTTCAATCAATGATTTCGGTACTTCTTCAAAAAATCTCATTAAGATAATTAAATAATAGACATTAACCGCCTTAAACAAAATAACCGACCAATAACTATCAATTAAACCAATTTCTTTTATTACCAGATATTCAGGGATCAGTCCCGGCTCAAAGACCATTACAATTATTAATACTGTCATCAAAAACTTCCTACCGACCAGATTTTCTCTGGTTAGGGTATAAGCGGCCATTGCGGTAGAAACAAGGCTAATGGCTGTCCCGATAATTGTAATTAACATCGAATTAAAGAGACTCTTTAAAATCATGGCATTATTTAATAGTACTTGGTAATTAATTAGGGAAAAACCCTTGGGCCAGATCGTAAAACCCTTTACCTCCGCCACCCGGTCCGGGGCAGTAAAAGATAAAGCAAAGATATTTAAGATCGGCACCAGCATCGTTAATGTAATTAAAAACAACAAACCATAAATTATGAGCTGATCGATTTTGATTTTCATCATTCTCACCCTACCATAAGCCTTTTCCGCTGATTTTTTTAGCCAAAAAATGAGTAGTAAAGATTAGGATAATCCCAATAATACCTTTAAATAAACTGGCCGCAGTGGCATAGGCATATTGCCCATTTACCAGACCGATTCGATAAACATAAGTATCTAAGATATCTACTACACTTATTACCGAATCATTCATTAAATTAAAGACCTGATCAAAACCGGCATTCATAAAGAATCCCAGGTTGAGGATAAATACTGTAATAATCGTTGATTTTAATTGGGGTAAAGTTATATAAAGCATTTGTTGAAGTCGGGTCGCCCCATCAATTTTGGCTGCCTCATAGATCGCAGAACTTATTTTCATGATGGCAGCCAAATAAATAATCGAATCCCAGCCGGCACTTCGCCATATTTCTTGAAATACAAAAACCCATCTAATTTGCTGCTTATTGGTTAAGAATTCGACTGATGGCAGGTTGAAAAAATTTATTAATTGATTAACACTACCATTAATTGATAAAAAAGTAATCCAGATACCGGCAATAACTACCCATGATAAAAAATGCGGTAAATAGATTACCGATTGCACATATTTCTTGAACTTTGGATTGCTGACCTCATTTATTAATAACGATAGAAAAATGGGGACAGGAAAAAAGAAGATTATTTTCATCGCACTAATTATTACCGTATTTCTTAGCACATTAAAAAAAGCCGGCGAACTAAATAAGATCCTGAAGTGTTTTAAGCCAACCCATACATTATCACCAATAATTCGATAATCCTGAAAAGCCAGGATCATACCGGTCATCGGCCAAATATGAAAGATAATAAAATAGAGCAAAGCCGGTAAGATCAAGATGTAGAGCAACTTATCCTCATTAATTTTTTTTATTAATTTCTTCATCTTTTTTCCCCTTATTTATTAGCAGAAACTTTAGCAAAATTAAATGTCTAATTTCATCAAAGGCGCATGCTGTTGGGCTCCGTACACATCTCTGTCGCCAATCGTGCCCGATGAAACATCACGAATATAAGTAATTTTAAACCCTAAAGCCGGATCGAAAAACACAATACGGATCACCTTTTCAACTGGAATCTTATATAGCAGGGCAATTGTTTCCCGGCTAATTTTTTTGGAATTTTTAACTTGATGATAATCCTCGCTGTGATCAAATAATACATCCAGGGTAATTTCAAATGGTCCGCAATTTTTACTCCTTAATACCTTGGCTAATTCAAATAGTTTTGTCATTAATACCCTCCAAATATTCAATATTAAATACCTGTCGGCCATTATCTACTTCCATTAAGTGATAAACAGAAAACTCATAAACCGGTCCAAACTCAACATCACTCGGGGCAAAAGGAAAGGCTAGATTACCGGCCGTAGCTTTTCGTCCTTCATACCCGTAATGAAGAAAAGTCGAACGGACCGAAGCACAAATGGAATTAGCTAATTCCTGGGTATTAGCAATCACATCAAGGAGCACACCTATTTCATAACCCTTAAAGATCTCATCTTCACAGTTCCCCATCACCCCATTCTTTCCATAATTATAAAAATTTATATGATAATCATCCGGGGAAATTTCCGGGAAATAGGCTCGCACCTGCTGTTCAACCAAAGCCTCGATTTCGTCAATACCGGAAATTAATAAAGGGTCCCTGATCCCGGCAATAAAAAATGTCCGGTATGCTACTTTTCTCGCCCCTTCTAGTTTAAGATAATATGGGTTTTTTTTAATGAAACGACTTTTTTCCACTTCCACAACCCCATCGGTTATTTCAGTAAATTGACATAAACCCAGATCTAAGACCATACCAGGCCCCTGGAGGAGATAAGGGTGACCCTTTTCATAAAAAGTATGGGCAGCCACACTACTTTCCCGGCATTTTCTATGCTGATTTAAAGTCTTTACCACAAAAGAATTTTCTTTTAGAATGCCGAGGATACTATCTTTGGTCGTTCCGGGTTCTGCACATAGTGCCCCACACTCAAGAATTTTACCTAAGTGATAAGCTAACCCGAAATCAAAACCATGATAAATTCCAACTGCGGCAAATGGGGCCGGGTCATAAGCCCGACCACAGATAATTATTTCTGCTCTTTCCTTTAAGGCCTCGACAATCGGCTCGTGTCCCATCTGGGCTACTATATTGGTAGTATCTTTTAACAGTTCTGGGGTTAATGGTTTAACCCCCTGACCTAACGGAACTACTTTTTTATTTTCAATTGCTTTTAACACAAGATCATGACTAACATCAGCCCAGATTATCGCTATCTTGGCCGATAAATTATATTCTTTTAAGATTTCGTCTACTATTCCTTTGGTCCACTCCACATGAACCCTTGCACCTGAACCACCGGCAGAACCAATGATAATTGGTATCTTCAACTTTAATCCATAAACTATCATCAACTCTAGATCTTTTTTTGCTGCCCTCCTGCTGACAATACTTACTCCCGCCCCTAATTTATGGGGGCCCCCGTCGGTCGAACCCGCATCGACCACAATTGCCTTAGGTTTTTCTTCAATTCCCCGTAAAAAAGATTGTTTCGGGAATCCATACCCCAGCATCCCACAGGGGGCCAAAATCTTTATTTCATCTTTCAATACAAACATCTCCGCCGGCAAATTGAATATGTTGCTCAATCTCAAGATCGGCAATCGACTTTTCAACCATTTTTAAGTGATATACAATTACTTCCTTTGCTTTCTCGGTATCCCTTGCTTTAATGGCCTGAATAATATTTTTGTGTTCTCTTAATACTTCTTTGGGCCGTTTTTTGTTTTTAAAGCTATTTTCGGCGATTTCATGAATTAAGCCATAATATAGATTAATAAAATTTGCTAGTAAAACATTTTTAGACAGTTCGGCCAGTTTTGCATGGAAATCTTGATCAAGCATACTGTTATCTTCTTTTGCTAAATCAATCTTATTAAGCATTTGTTCAATTTCTGAAATTTCCTGTTCGCTAGCCCTTTTTACGGCAAGTTCCACTACCTTTTGTTCCAGACTTTCTCTCATTTCCAGCAAATCTCTGAACGAGGCCTTTTTAAACATGGTAATAATTGGTTCATCAACCGGGCTTTTGGCCGGTAAATCCCTTATGTAGGTTCCGTCTTTAGGCTTTCTGCTAATATATCCCTGTACCTGTAAGATTGTTAAAGCTTCCCGCAGAATACCTCTACTCACCCCTAATTGTTCGGCAAAAACAGTTTCGGTAGGGAGTTTATCTCCCGGTTTCAAGCTACCAACTTCAATCATCGTGACAATTTGGTCGATAACTTTATCCGATAGTCGCTCTGACTTCAATTTTTTAAATTCCACCCCTTAACCTCCCTCTATTGTTACAATATATATTAATATTGGCATTTGTTTAATTATTTAATAGTATTATTGTTAAACAATTATATTATTATACTAACATTGATCCGGTATTTTGTCAAACAAAAAATATATCACCGGTTAAACCTGTTAAAAAAAAGAGGGCAGCCCCGGCTACCCCCTTGTTAATCTCTGATTAGTCTTCCTGCTGCTCACAGTAAATCTTAATCGCCTCGCTCATAAATTTAGCTAAGCCGGGCTTATATTGATCGATATTTTTGGTAAATCGCCGATCATTCACATACAACTCACCAAGACCCCTGAAAATTTCCCGGGTACAGTGATAGAAATTGTCGGTTATAAACTGCCTGTAATCTTCGATCAACTTTTGAACCGCCGGATCAGCCGGGTCTTGCTCGAGTAAAGCGGCTAGCGTGCTGTAAATATCAGCTGAATTTTTCATAATTCTATTCCAGTCTTCCTTTTTATAGTGGGATGTCTTTTCCATACTCTCCCGGTAAGCCTCCGTATGACCGTATTTCTCTTTTACTTGATCAGCATATTTTTCTATGTGTCGCTCGATCTCACTCATATCAAAACCGGCAAACATTTCCCGTTTCGTCATAGCCTTTCCCCCTTCTAACGAATCAATTGTTTTTTCCACTGACTTAATGATTTTGGTCAGTCGCTCCCTTTTTTTAATTAACAGTTCCCGGTGGGCCTTTAAAGCCTCTTTTCGATTATAGCCGGGACGAGCCAGGATATCTTTTATTACGGTCAGGCTGAAGTCCAGTTCCTTAAAAAAAAGTATTTGCTGTAATCGCTCCAGATCGTCATCTGAATAGATTCGATATCCTGCCATATTAATAGAGGCTGGTTTGAGCAGTCCGATTTGGTCGTAATAGTGGAGTGTGCGCACACTTATTCCGGCTATCTCTGCTATCTCTTTGACCATATATGGCATTTCATCACCTCCAGCTTTATTATAAGGGATCACGTTACGTTAGAGTCAAGAGGGAAATTATTGCTATTTTTTGGAACTCAATCTTTTGCCGCTACTTCTGGACATCTTACCCAGTAACCATCCGCTATTTCGCGGAAAGGTGGCAATTGCTGTAAACATGCTGCCCCAACCTGGGGACAACGGGAGGCAAAGGGACAACCAGCCGGTAAAGCGGTTAAATCCGGGGTTTCCTGTGTTGTATCAACTTTGCCGGGCTTTAAACCGCTTTCCGGTTTGGGAGCTGCCTCTTTCAGTAGTTGGGTATAGGGGTGGAGCGGGTTATTAATCACCTGATCAGACGGTCCCATTTCCACCAGGTAACCGGCATACATAATAATAATCCGATCGGCCATATAGTGGGCTCCGGCCAGATCATGGGTTATAAAGATATAGGAAATGCCCTCCTCTTCTTTCAGGTCCAACATTAAATTCATAATATCCAGTCGAATTGACACATCAAGCATTGAGGTAGGTTCATCAGCCAGGATCAACTGTGGACTCACCGCCAAAGCTCGGGCAATAACCACCCGCTGCCGTTGTCCCCCGGATAGCTCGTGTGGCAGTTTATTAATATATTGTTCGGCCGGGATCAGTCCACACTGTTCCAGTAGTTCGATCACCCGGGCTTGGATCGCAACTCCCGTGGCCAGTTTGTGTACTTTCAAGGGCCGGCTGAGGATATAACCGATTGATTGCAGGGGATTTAATGAGGAAAAAGGGTCCTGGAAAATCATCTGCACCCTGCGTCGAAAACGGAGCATTTCCCTTCTGGACAGATGCTGGGGAATGGTTTGATTATGCAATTTAATCGTTCCGGCAGTCGGTTGATAGAGATAGCCAATCATGCGGGCCAGGGTTGTTTTACCGGAACCGGACTCACCGACAAGGGCCACAACTTCTCCCGCCTTCAATTTAAAATTAACATCACTCACCGCATAAACGGTTTGGGTTTTACCCAGACGGCCGATCTTAAATTCTTTGGAGAGATTATCTATTTCCAGTAAATAATTGTGCTCAGACTGTATTTTCGCTTCCTTCCGGATAGAGTTGACAGGCAACATAATGCTCAGAATCTACCTCCTTCAATTCAGGATTTTTGACATCGCAAATTCCGGCCATTCCTTTGGGACACCGTTCAAAAAAGGGACAGCCCGGTCTTACAATAGCTAAGTTAGGGGGATGACCGGCAATCCCGTGCCGACGTTTCCTTTGGCCGAGCAGCGGAGGAAAGGACTGCATCAGGGCTTCGGTATAGGGATGGAACGGGTTTTGATATAGTTCAATTGCTTTAGCTTTTTCAACAACTTGGCCGGCATACATAATCGCGATGGTATCAGCAATCTCTACCAACAGGGATAGATCATGGGTAATAAAAATAATTGAAAAATCCAATTTCTGGCGCAATTGATCAATCTGCTGCAGGATTCCCCGCTGTACAACAACATCGAGGGCTGTTACCGGCTCATCCATTATGACCAGGCTAGGTTGCAGGGCCAGGGCCAGCGCAATCACAACCCTTTGCTTCATCCCTCCACTTAGCTGATGTGGATATGCCTCCAAATACTTCGGTGAAATATTAACCAGCTCTAACAACTCCTGCGCTCTCTCCTCAAAATACCTGGCATCATCCTTGGGATGATGGACCGCCATTGTATCATAAAATTGCTCTCTAATCGGCATCACCGGATTGAGTACATTCATTGAGGCCTGCATTACGAGCGAAAAATCCTGCCAGCGCATTTGACGCAGTTCCGCGGGAGTTTTTTTAATCAAATCTTCTCCTTGCAGCAAGACCTGTCCCCCTGTTATTTTCCCGGGATGTTCCAGCAATCCGGTGATCGCATAAGCAAGGGTTGATTTTCCACAACCTGATTCCCCGGCTATTCCTAAAAATTCACCTTTGTTCAGTTCCAGTGAGACATCACGTACTGCATATATTTCCTGCTCAGTCGTTTGATAACCGGCCACTAAATTCTTGATCTCCAGTAAAGAAGACATCTTACTCACCTCCGCAATTTAGGATTGCTAATCTCATCAACAGCAAAATTTAGCAGGGCAAAGGAAGTACCTAAAATTGCGATTAACATACCCGGTACCGCCATCCACTGCCATTGTCCCAACAGTAGGGCCTGATTATTTTGGGCCCAGTATAAGATCGTACCCCAGGTAATGGCATTGACATTACCTAATCCGAGAAAGGCTAATCCCGCCTCACTCAACACTGCATATAATGCTGCCCCAAAAAAATTAGCCACGATCAGGCCGAGCATATTGGGGAAAATATCAAAAAGGATAATCCGCAGCGGGTGTTCACCGACAACATGAGCCGCCTTGACAAAGTCCCGACTTTTTAGTGTAATCATCTGTGACCTTAAGACCCTGGCCCCCCAGGCCCAACCGGTGACTGAAATCACGAAAATAATGGGAACAACACTTTTGACGGTAATATAGGCCGCCAGAATAATCATTAAGGGCAGACCCGGGATAACCAGAAAAACATTAGTTATCATTGACAGCAGGTCATCAATCCACCCGCCAAAATATCCGGCAATTAAGCCGACCATGATCGCTATAATTGAAGTAATCACTCCGGTAACAAAACCTACTAACAAGGTTAACCTCGTCCCCCAGATTACCTGGGAAAAAATATCCTGCCCTAAAGATGTTGTCCCCAGTAAATGGGTTGAACTGGGCGGCAAAGAGGGAGCAAAATCTACCTGGTGCGGTGAATAGGGGGCAATTAACGGCGCAAAGATCGCAACCAGCAGCAGTAATAACAAGATGACGGCTCCGAACAAAGCCTTTTTATTCTTGATAAACAATTTAATATTATTCAAACTCATTCGCCCCCTTCTTTAACTCTGGGATCAAGGATTGCATAAATAAAATCGGCCATAAAATTAGCCAGCAAAACCGCCAGAGAAATAAATAGAAAAATGGCCTGCATCAAGGGATAATCCAGGCTGATTACCGATTGATATAAAATATAGCCCAGACCCGGATAAGAAAAAACTACTTCCGTCAGCAGCGAACCGCCGATTACAAAACCAAGGGCCATGGAAAAACCGGTAAAACTCGGTAAAATGGCATTGCGGGCGGCATACTTATACTTAATTCTCCGGTCGGAGAGTCCTTTGGCCCGGGCAAAAATAATATAATCATCTGCCAACACACTCATCATATTGTTGCGCATCGTTAGCAGCCAGCCACCCATCGCGGTAATCACGATGGTGGTAAGCGGTAAAATCGCATGATATACTATTGAGCCGACTTTATCCCAAATACCCATGATGGCAAAAACATCAAAGCCGCCACCAAGCGGAAACCATTCCAGTTGATAAGCTAACAGGTACAACATTAAAAGGGATAGCCAGAAATAGGGGATACTATTAAAAAAAAGGGCAGTTGGTACCAGAATATCCGCTAAAGGAGAATTCCTTTTCCAGGCTGAGATAATCCCCAGTAATGTTCCCAGGGTAAAGGCGATAATTGTTCCCAGTCCGACCAGACCAATCGTCCACGGGATCGCATCAGCCAGCACTTCAGTAACTTTGGCCGGATAATAGGTTAAGGAAAAACCGAGATCACCGCTAAAGATCCTCTGCCAGTATTCCAGATATTTAACGAACAGACTTTTATCAGCCGTTAATCCAAAGGCATCTGATAATGCTTTTAAAGCTTGTGGGTTAAGCCTCCCTTGAAACTTGGCAATCATCACCTGGGCCGGATCACCAGGCATCAAATGAGGCAAAATAAAATTAATACTTAAGGCCGCCCAACCGGTAAAGAGCAGGAAACCTAACCGCCGTAATAAATAACGCAATGATACACCACCCCCAATTATTTGGAAAGAGCCACCGGATAAAGGTGGCTCCTATAGTATTTATGATTTTAATCAGCTGTTTTATTTAAGACGGATATTTAAAAGCATTAGTCGACCACCCAATTCATCACCTGGATCGCCACCATTGTAGGGATTTTCGGCATCCGGCCACCCGACAATTCTGGAAATCTGGTAATCATTAAAATTGGCTCGATTAGTCAAGGGTATATACGGTACATCTGCTACAACTAACTGCTGAATCGTCGAGATTGCCTCTTGCTGGACAGTCAAGTCACTACTTGCCCGAAATTTAGCCAGGGCTGCGTCGATTACCGGACTGCTATAGCGGGAATAGTTCGATTCGGCTATCCCGTCATCCTGACCGGCAAAGGTCGATTCAAGGGTACGATAATATAGGTCATAGGGAGTTGAACCAGAGCCGGAACCCCAGCAAATGGCGGTATCATAAGTCCCACCCATCAGACTATTGATATAACTACTCCAGGGTTCCTGTTCAATTACCATTTCAATCCCGATCCCCTTAACACTTTTCGAAATAAGTTGGGCCATACTGATAAAATCAGTCCAACCGGCCCCAACCAGGATGCGAACCGGAGGTACTTTATTCCCGGACGGGTCGATCAAACTACCGGATCCGTCCCAACTATACCCGGCCTTACTCAGAATATCTTTGGCTTTTTCAAGGTCATAACTGTAGAATTGTCCCGACAGTGCTTTATTTACCCACTGGGGCTGTTGCCCGGGAATAATCCCGGTCGGGTGAGCCGGAGCAATAACTCCATAATAGGCTTTTTCCGATAAAGGATCTTTATCAATAGCATAAGCCAGCGCCTGACGAAAAGCAACATCAGTAAATAGCTCTTTGCTGGTATTCAAATAAAGGATATTGGTGTTAGTAACCGACCACCAGTATTTATTATTGGTTGGGTCCTTGGCCACCAGGGCTTTTTCCGGATCCGGAATAAACAGGTGGGAGTAATCTATTTTCTTGCGCAAGAGGAGTAAAAGGGCCGTATCATTCGATTTGGCCGCCTGATAAGCAACACTGTCCAGATAAGGCTTATCCTCCATCCAGTACGTTGCGTTGCGTTGATAGATCACAGCCTGTGAAGAAAACTGTCCTTTGACAAAGGGACCAGTTACTACCGGGTTCGCATTGGTAAAAGTACTGGGTTCTTCAATTTCCGACCAAATATGTTCCGGTACGATCAAAGTATGGGCTATATAGCGGAAAAGGGGTGTATTCGGTTTAGCAAAGGTAATTTGTACTTTGTGGTCGGTAAGTGCTTCTACTTTGGTCACATCATTAGCCCAGATCCCATTGAGGTCCAGGGCCGGATGCTTTTTCATATAATTAAAAGTAAAGACAACATCATTGGCCGTAAAGGGGGTACCATCACTCCATTTCACCCCTTGGCGTGTTTCGATAATTAACTTTAGATTATTATCTTCCCATTGATAAGCCGTCCCCAGTACCGGTGTAATTGCTCCGTCCAGAGGACTGACAAAGAAAATAGTTTCATATAATGCGGAGCGGGTCCCGGGTGCATTCTGCCCCGAAGCTAAAAAGGGATTGAAATTATTGGTCAAACTACCCCACTGCCCGGCAATCCTGACCATTCCGCCATATCTTACCTCTTCTGCCGATACCAAACCGACTGTGCAGATCAACATCAAGACCATAACATAAATAGTAAATATCCTTTTCATAACTTTCCTCCCTATTTTGAATTAATTATGAACAGACTCTAACCAAACACCCTCCCTTCTCTCCCGGGTTCAGCCATTCCACTTGATTATAACTGGGAACGTTCCCGGTTTGCTGGCTAATCATGATTAGTCATGGCCGACAACTCAACAATCGGAACAAAGCGGTAGCTAGGATCTACTTTGGACTGAATTACGCTGAATTAAAGCCATATGATAAATGATCTGAGCAGGATTTATATTATCTTTATGTTCAATGCTATTAATTAATAACTCCATACCGGTGTAACCCATTTTATACCTGGGTTGGCGAAGTGTCGTAAACGGGGGATCGATTAGTGAAACCAGCTCCAGGTCATCACAGCCAATTAGCGAAAGATCATCGGGTATTATTAAACCCTTATCTTTGATCGCCTTAATCCCACCGATCGCCATTAAATCATTAGCATAGAATATTGCCGTAATACCTTTACCGGCTTCAAGCACTTGCCTGGTTACCTGATAACCGCTTTTTTCGGTAAAATCTCCCGGATAAATTAAGTTCTCGCTCTCCCTAACTCCGGCTTCGTCCATTGCTTGCCGATAACCTTCCATCCGGTCCAGCGAAGCCTTTTGATTTGCCAGCCCGGTCACAAATGCAATCATCCGGTGACCATTCTCTAACAAATGCCTGGTTCCCAAATAACCACCATTTTTATTATCAACATTAATCGTGGGGATAACATGGTTATTTAAGGTCCGGTCAATGATCACAAGCGGCATTTTTTCTAATTCCGGACAATTGAGGTAAGGCTCTCCAACCCAGTTGCCACTGATCAGTAATACTCCGTCAACTCTACCCTCTCCAAACATCTTGAGGCAATACCGTTCTTCTTCCACATCCCAGCGACTACTGAGCAGCATCATATTATAATTATTCTTAATCCCGACAACTTCTGCTCCCTTAATAAATTGCAGATAAAAGAAATCAGTTATATCCGGTACAATCAGGCCAATCGTATTGGTCCTTTTGGTTACTAAACTACGGGCCGAACTATTGGGATGATAATTCAGACTTCTCATTACCTTTAAAATCTTTTTTCTGGTTTTTTCTTTCACATTTCCCTGATTATTGATCACTCGGGAGACGGTACTCTTTGATACCCCGGCCTTTTTAGCTACATCAAATATTGTTGATTTCCCCATCTCGTCAACCCTCATCTGGGAGCGATCCCATTTTTCTTAATCTTAATTATACTACTAATGATAGTAATTGTCAATAATATTCGACAAATGTCCTCTCTTATCTACTAATTAATTGAAACAGTTAGCCAAAAAAAAGCACCATGAATAAATTCATAGTGCTTATTCCTTCAAGGATTACGATAAAGGATAATGACACTTGATGCTATGTCCGGCCCGGTGCTCTCTCTCCACCGGTTCTTGTTCCCGGCATTTGGAGCGGGCATAGCGGCAGCGCGTATGAAATCTACAACCGGAGGGAGGATTGATCGGGCTTGGGATCTCCCCGTCCACAATAATTTTTTCTCTTTTTAAAAAGGGGTCAGGGACCGGGTTGGAGTTAAGCAACAATTCGGTATAAGGATGAGCTGCGTTAGTAAAGACCTCATCCTTTTTACCCATCTCAACGACCTGACCGAGATATAAAACCGCCACATGATCGGCCAGGTAATCAACTACCGAGAGGTCGTGGGTAATAAAAAGATAGGTTAACCCCTCTTTCTCTTTGGTTTCCCTAAGCATTTTAAGCACCATCGCCTGGACTGAAACATCCAGGGCCGATGTCGGTTCATCAAGCACGACAAAAACCGGGTTAAGAACAATCGCCCGGGCAAAGGCGATTCTTTGCCTCTGGCCCCCGGAAAATTCGTGGGGGTACCGGAACATATGCTCCTCGCGAAGTCCCACTTCATTCAATACCTCGGTTATTCGTTTGCGGATCATTTGTTCCCGCATCCCTTTGAAATGGATCTTCATCCCCTCACCGATAATCGTTTTTATCAACTTTTTGGGGTGCAGGGAATTATAGGGGTCCTGAAAAACAATCTGCATCTTGCGCCGGTATTCCATAAATTCCTTTTTGTTGAGGGAATAAATATCAGTACCGTTCATCAGCACCTGTCCGGCAGTCGCTTCAATTAACTTTAAAACAGTGCGTCCAAGGGTCGTCTTACCGGAACCTGATTCCCCCACCACCGCAAAAGTTGATCCGCGGGGGATCTTAAAAGAAACATTATCGACCGCCCGGACAACCTTGGGTCGAGCAAAGACACTCTTTTTCAGTTCAAAATATTTTTTTAGATTATTAATCTCAAGGATATTTTCTGGCATTAGTGTCCACCACCTCCCTCATTTCCAAATAAATAGCATGCAACATAGTGATCATCCTCAACCTGAATAAAAGACGGATGCTCTTTTTGACAGACCGCAGTCATATGGGGGCACCTTTTATGAAAACGACAGCCGGGGGGAGGACTGACTAAATCCGGTACTGTCCCTTTAATTGCCTTTAATTCTTCAATTCTCCCAATCCGGGGGACTGCCTGTAAAAGTCCCTTAGTATAAGGATGCCGAGGATTTTTAAATAATTTTTCGGTAGTGGCGTATTCGACAGAATTACCGGCATACATCACCATAATCTTGTCACAGAATTCGGCCACCACTCCCATATCATGACTGATCATCAGCACCGCATTACCCATTTCCCGGACCAATTGATCCAACAATTCGAGAATCTGGGCCTGAATCGTCACATCAAGGGCGGAAGTAGGTTCATCGGCAATCAGTAGCTTCGGTTTAGGAGCCAGTCCCATCGCGATCATCACCCGCTGGGCCATTCCGCCGCTCAATTCATGGGGATACATCGTCATCACCCTTTCGGCATCCAGGCCGACCAGCTCCAACATTTCAGCCACCGCCGGATACTGTTTCTTGATCTTTGTTTTGTTTTTCTCGGCCAGCACTTCGGCGATCTGAAACCCCACACTCATTACTGGGTTCAAAGAAGAATTGGGTTCCTGAAAAATCATTGAAATCTCACTTCCCCTGATTTGTCGCAGGTCTGATTCCTGTATTTGTAGCAAGTCTTTATCCTCAAATAAGAGTCGGCCACTCAATATCTTCCCGGGTTCTTCGATCAGGCGCATAACCGATTTAGCGGTAACCGATTTCCCACAACCGGTTTCACCGACTACTCCCAATCGTTCTCCCCGGTTCATCCATAATTCTACCCCATTAAGGGCCTTAATTACACCCCGGTAAGTATAAAAAACAACCTTCAAAGCAGATATATCTAAAAGATCCCCTCTTCTTTTCATCTAGCTACCTCCTCAACCTCGGATCAAGCATATCTCTGATTCCATCTCCTAAAAGGTTAAAACCTAAAACTACAAGGGCAATCGCGATTCCCGGAAAAGTTGATATCCACCATTGGTCGATCAGAAAACTCCGGCCGTCGGCTACCATTACCCCCCATTCCGGGCTGGGTGGCTGAGCCCCCAGTCCTAAGAAGCCAAGGCTGGCGGCAGTAATAATAACCGTCCCCATCCGCAATGTTAACTGGACTAAAACCGGGGAAATACTCATCGGGAGAATATGCAAAAAAATTATTCTTAAATTACTTGCCCCCATTGAGCGGATACTTTCAATATATGGTTGGCCTTTAACCCGCAGGGCTTCTGCCCTGGCCAGACGGGCATATTGAGTCCATTGAACCAGGGAAATAGCAATAATTGCATTGACAATACTCGGTCCCAGCATTGCCGCGATTGCCATCGCCAGGATTAAGCGGGGAAAGGCCAGAAACATATCTGTCAGCCGCATCAATACCTCATCAATCACCCCGCCGTAATAACCGGCAGTTATTCCAATAATAACACCTAAGATCCCGCTGATCAAAGTAACTATAAAGACGATCTGGAGGGCAATCCTCGACCCGTATAAAACCCTGCTCAGGATATCCCGGCCAAAATCATCGGTCCCAAAAGGGTGCTCCCAACTCGGGGCTTGTAGTTTGTTTGGTAAATTCTGGACACTGGGACTATACGGGGCCAGGAGCGGGGCCAAAGCCGCGATCAAAAGAAAAAGGACGATAATCACCGTACCTACTATTGCCAGTTTATTTCTCCGCCACAGGTATAAAGTATGGTTAAGATCTTCCAGGTAGGGTTTGATCAATTGTAGCCGGGTCTTTGCTGTTCTGTTCGTTGTACTAGCCATATTATCACATCCTCATCCTTGGGTCTAAAACTGCATAAAGGATATCTACGATCAAATTAACCAGTGAATAGATAAAGGCAATATACAATGTTCCACCCATTACCGAATTATAATCAAGGGCGAGCAACCCGGCGGTGATATATCTGCCCAGCCCGGGCAATGAAAAGACCGTTTCAGTTACTACCGCACCCTCTAAAAGACTGCCGAAAGTCAGTCCAATTATTGTAACTGTCGGGATCAAAGCATTTTTGAGGATATGCCTGATGATCACCACCCCTTTGCTCAGTCCCTTTGCTTTGGCTGTCATAATGTATTCCTGTTTCATCACATCCAGCATACTGGACCTGATCGTTCGCGCTATTGATGCTATTGAGAAAAAACCGAG